>NZ_NHRI01000005.1:0-209793 GCF_003129585.1 Shewanella sp. BC20
CGATATCTAAACCGATTGTAGTAATCTTCATAGGTGGACCCGTCCTCTTTCTGATGAGTTTTAGCGACTACATCGTGGCCCATTGCGAGGCCGATTTAAAGTGGATGGGTCCATTCCATTATCCATGCCTCGCTCACGCAACGAACGCAAATGCCCTGCGGCAACTCCGAGGGGAGGGTGAACTTCTGTAGCCTTGGCGTTGGCTGTTAAACCCAAAAGAGTTATGGATGTCCCATCTTTCGGTTAGATCCAAAAGAGTTATGCCTGTCCTTTTTTCCCCGTTAACTCAGTGTCGGCTGTTAATCCGAAAAGAGTTATGGATGTCCTATCTTTCAACATTGGCGAGATTATTAGTGGTCTAATAAAACGATTCTATCCCTCTTTAGCCTTATGGTGTGAGGTGTTTGGGGGGAGAACGTGCAACTTGTTATCATGACTAGAACACTCTAAACTTGGGCAATAACGGCTACAGATAATTTCAATGAGTAAAATGATGGCTGAACAACGAGATTATCAATTATTGAGTAAAGCATTTAGCAAGTCTGTTATTTTAGAATTGGCTAAAAGCAATGAAAGTGAAATATTAAAAAATATTGCTAAAGAATCATCTATAGTTAGAGATCTACTTGATAAGAATTCTTTTAAAGAAGTATTTGATAATTTGTACTTGAAGTTGAAAAATAATTATAGGAATGAATATGTATATAAGAATGCAATAGCAGAGAAAATTGTTAGAGGACGACATAAATTAGCTAATGTTAGTTATGTGACAGAGTTTAGGGTTGGCCATTCAATTGCTGACGTTGCTGTTTTTAATGGTACATCGACAGCATATGAAATTAAAACAGAGTTTGATTCTTTTGAAAGATTAGAATCTCAGTTAAATTCTTATAGTTTGGTTTTTGATAGGGTATTTGTGATGGTACCTGCTCTCTATGTTGACAAGGCCGTTTCAATAGTGCCACCTCACGTAGGAGTATTAGAGCTAACAAATAGATACTCTATTTCGGAAAAGAAAATTGCGATATCTAATGCTGATAATATCTGTACGAATGCAGTTCTTAACTGTCTAAGACCTAAAGAGTATTTGGATATTACACGTAGACGATTTGGTTATATACCTTCGATAAGTCCAAAAACAGTAAAGCAAGATTGTCTATCCCTGTTTAAAGAATTAGGCCCGAAAGAAGTTCATTTAGAATTTGTTAAAACACTCAGAGAAAGAGAGTTAGATGAACTTGATAGGAAAGTAATACTTTCTCTACCTAGTTCATTGACTTCTGTGATCTTGTCGGCAAATTTTAACAAAAAATTGTTGCACAAATTTCATTCATGCATAATGGAGGAGCATTGTATATAAGTTAATAAACAAGGAGATACCATGTACCATCCATATCTGCGGGGAAAACAGTTTGAACTGTTAGCACTTAGAAATGTGGTTGATAAAATTGTCGAATCAGGGATGACTCCAATTATTGAACCTGTTCGAGAATCATTTAGAGATATTGCTAAATGTGTTGAAATGCTTTCCGAAAATAGCTGTGACTATATTATTATTGCGAATCCAAAATGTGGAGAACTCGAGCGCAATCAACTCGCTGCCGAAAGGGTAATAGATAGAATTGTTGAAATAGACCCTGAGGTCGAACTAGCATATATTATTGACGAAAGGACAAGTCTTGCAGAGATACTTAATTTGATTGGTAAATATGAAAATCAAATTTTCAGTATTGTGCATTCCGGCAGATTTTGCGATCCAGAAGGTTTGTTAGAGTTTCTCTCATCTTTAGATAACTTTAATAAACATATTTTTATCTCTGAAAATAGTAGTCAGGGGTACAGGGATTTGTTCTTATCTTCTAATAGAATTCTTATATCTGATGAGTTTGTCAGGCGAGCTAGAAATGCTGACTATGAAGATCATGTAGAAGAATTTTTCTCTGAACTGCCATACAGATACGCTAACCAGGGGTTCCAAGGATTTGGTGATTTCCTCACTATAGGAAATTATTTTTCAGAAGGTGGTGGCCAAGCAATTACAGCAGCAATTCATATTACATATGAGAAAGACGATGAGGAAATATATGTTAGACATTTTCTTTCAGAGCATCGCACCGTACCAGAAGAAGTTCCAATTTTATTAGAGGAAGCTCTTGATAAATTGGTGGATTTTCTGGATGAAAACCCAGGCATTCTAGAGTGGTCAAGATCATGCGAGGAGCTTGTTGAGATTAAAAATGGTGGTTGCCAAACTAATCTTGCTTATATTAAAAAATTAGTTATAAGTCATCATATTGAATTAATGAATAATATTATCGTTTAGATATTTTTGGTTGGAGGTTACATAGTTGATATGTAACCTCCAATATTCGACAGCTTGAGATTTCATTGATTTAACGAGGCACTCATTGTTAAATTTTCTAAAAGAGATGCTAGATCATTCAGGTTGCTTTAGATAACTTGCAAACAATAAAAAAGCTGAAGGAGTTCACCATCCTCTCGAAGTTGCCACAGGGCATTTACGTTCGTTGCATGTGCAACGCATTGATGCCGAGATAGCGTCAGTCAAAAAGAGCTCTGCCTGCCCCATCTTTATTTTTATTAATCTGTCTAATTCGACTTTCTTGGTGAGGGCTTGATTGATACTACATAATCCTTATGAATCCAGCCTGATTTAAGTTCGTCATCTATCATAGCTCTCACATATAACCAATCTTGCCCCATGTCATCAATGACCTCTACTGGCTCACCAAGTTTTAGATTTGCTAATATTGTAGATGAAAGCCCTGCTTCTTTTCTAAAGTTAAGACTATTAGTTGTAACAACGGCCCAATTACCTGAGATTGATAATATAGTTCCATTTGTTACTAATGTTTTTAATGACTCAACATCCTTAGCTTTTGATAAATGGGCTGTAATATGTTCATAGTTTTGTTGGAACACTATTAGGATTGCACCAACCAATAATGGCATGAAAAAATATTTTAGAAATGCCCATAGCAGATTTAATCTGTATTCATCAAGAGTTTTTATTAAAGCTGGTTGTTCAAGTACAGATTGAACTAATTTTTCAGTATCTTTATCAAAAAAATCATTGGCAGCATTTGTGTTTAATTTCTGGCTATCTCTTGCTTTAAGAAGTGCAAGCATCCTACGTCTTTTTCGAGAAATGAGTGTAGTAATAACTGCTTGTTTGGTTGAATTGCTATAATGAATCCAATTGAATCGTTCTTCTCTACTTCTTAAGCAGCCTTTACAATAACCTCTAGCATCAGTTTGACAGACTCCTATGCAAGGACTTGGTACCTCAAAAAATTCAATTTGTTCCAATATCTTATACCTTTTGAATATTTTTATGAATCTGATGGTGATGTTGAAAGTTTGAAACATCCTTGGTGACTATTATCGTGGTTACAATATTGTCATCCTCATAAAGCTTTAATTGGTAAAGTTGATTTAAGTTTTGTTTAGAAAACGAATTTACTTTCCATTCTTTTTTGCTCTTTTTATATCTCTTACCCATAGCACTGAGCCGTGGGTTTTACGCATTTCGAAGAGATCGATTGCGGCAAAGAGATCGCTGAGTTTTTTAAAACCGTAGTTTCGTTGATCGAATGAGCTGTGATTGGATATATGCGAGCCAATGTGACCAAGTTGTGCCCAGCCTTCTTCCTCTTCGGTTGCTTCTATGGCTTGGCGCAAAAGGTTGATCAGTTTGGTGTCACTTTTTAAATTGCATTTTTGTGGAATCGCGGTTTTGGGCTGAGCTTGCTCGGTTTTACTGACTGCGTCTGGTGTCGTTGGTGGCGGCTGGGTTACTTCTGATATCACCTCAATTTCTTCTGCGACGACTACAGGTTCAGCATCGAGGTAGAGGAAGCGAGAGCAGCTATTTACGAAAGCGGCTGGTGCTTTACGTTCACCGAAACCAAAAACGGTTTTACCGTCGGCTAAGGCTCTGGTCACAAGGGGAGTAAAGTCGCAATCCGAAGAAATTAAGCAAATGATGTCTATATCCTTTGTGTAAAGAATATCCATAACATCAATAACTAAAGCGATATCACTGGCATTTTTACCTTTGGTTAAATCGAATTGTTGAATAGGCTGAATGGCATATTCATGGAGGATATCTTCCCATGGCTTTAGGTTCGGGCTTTTCCAGTTACCATAAGCTTTTCGAATACTGATGAGACCGTGTTTTGCAAGCTCAGCGAGTACCACATCAAACTTTCTGGCTGGCGCATTATCGGCATCAATAAACACCGCAATTTTTTCTTTATTCTGCATGTGGGTTCCAACGAATGTAGTTGTTTTACTCGTTCATAAGCAGGGAGGTCGGTTTTAGCTTTGAAGTTAATGGCGGTGCTTTTATCCAAGTATGTAAGCACGCTACCGCCCATGGCACTTGCTACCAGACAGCAAATACACACAATAAATTTTAAGAAAAACAATCATAAAGCTATCAGTTTATCGTTGAATGAACTTTAGCTAGAATCACAATTGTTTGAGAGGGGAGCATTGTTAAGGTGGGTATTGAAAACTTGTCCTTGCATAGCTCATTTTTGCTGAGCTGCTCTTCCCTGACTCATTTCATCGCTATTTTGATCAGCGAAATTTATCGTTAACACTAAATCGATTTTGATTAAGTAACATCTTAACTATTGTTTATTAATCAAAATTTAACCTAGCGTACAGCATGTGGTGAATAGCGGCAAGAGAGATTCAAGAGGGACTGTTATCACTTCTCTTATGAAAGTTTCAGGTGTCGGTGTTCGCATTTGAAGTGGATATAAATTTAGGCTTATATCCACTGATAAACAAAACCGTACGATTTAAGTTCACCTACCCTAGATGATGACTAACACTCGCTTCTATAGCTCATAGTGATTCATTGGTACTTGGCTTAGGTTGTCCAGTCGCCATGCGCCTTGTTCATAAATAAAGCTTAGGCTCTGTAGATCATCTTTAAAGTCATAGCGCTCGTTGGAAGGACTGAGTCTGTCCTTAAACTCAATTTGGATATTTTTATAACCATCGGCCAATTTCTGCTGACCTAAGTGATTGGGGAGTGTGATAAGGCGAGAGAGGGCGCTATCCAGTTCCTTATCTTGTATTGGCAACTGTTCTTGTTTAAAGCGCTCGGTAAAAAGGGCGGAGAACTTTTGTTTATCTTGGCTATGACTGTAGGCGGCTAGTGTCCAGTTGGCGAGCACGAGTTCAAACGTGGTGTCGGCTTGGTTAAGCGCTGCAAAGGGAGTTTTATCCTTGTTTGACAAATAATCTTGGAAGCGAGGGGATGCATTTCGGTAGCTGTCTTTAAGGATTTTGCTGATTTCGTCGAGTTTCGGCTGATTGTAGGTTTTAAACTGTGCGGCCAGCGCGTTGATAGCCTCACCTTTTTGCTCCCAGCTTAAGCCGCCTTCACCAATTACGCTTAAATCTTTCTTGTGGGGTGTGACTAGTGGTTTGAGATCGGGGTTTTGATTCATGATGTTGCGGATCTTGTCACCAATCCCTTCCATAAAGGCTGTGGATTGTAAGTTGGCTTTACTATCAAAGAATAATCCCGCGCCGCTATAAGGGTCGACCCAAAGATCTGGATTGTTGATTTCGGTCATGCGGTTTGCATCGAGCGCTTTTATATCTGCCACCTTGGTATACAGCTGGCCGAGCGCTGCTTGATGTTTAAGGGTGAAAGCGGAGCGTTCGGCTTTGGCTTTAGCATCAATTTGGCTGTATTGCTGAGCGAGTGATATTAGCTCTGCATCATCTTGGATCCTTTGGTGCGAGTAGTAACCGCAGCGACTATCGCAGGCATAGTTAGCTAGTGTTGAAATGCTGTCTAACTCTATTTGCTTGGTTTGCACAAACACTAGGCTGCTATAAAGGTAAAGTGGTGTATCCGTACTCTTATCGACCAGATAAACCTTATTATTGGGGTTATGTTGGCCTGTGACATTGAGATCTTTCTTGGTAGCACAGACACTAAATTGATGTGCAGTTACGGGAATATTCCGCTGATAGACTGAGACAAACAGTTTATCTAGGCTGATGTGAGCCGGAACTTCGCCTTTGATCTCGACATCGCATGTCTGTGCGAGGGCCAAGTGAGAAGAACAGCCAAGGAGTATGGCTGTGAGAATCAGTCCTTTGTTCATAGAAAGCATCCTTATTTCTACCAATTTACTGTGTATCGGCGAGTGTAATGTCGCGTTGTTAAAAATGGTTCGTATCTTGTTAATCGCATCCCAATCAAGACCGGGACTAGGTGGAAACTGAGGCTATTGTGCGGGGGCGTTATCAGCAGAATCCATTCATAACTTGATAATAAACAAACCCATAGTACCTAAGTAACAGCAAAAAGTTAAACTTGAGATTGAATTTAGGTAAACGGTAGCGTGATAGATTCACCCGTGACGGTGATATTGCGGCGGTATTCTGGGAATAGTTACGGGTGCAATGGTTACATTGATACCCATTGTTGAAGTTCGGATTAGCGACTAATGCCTATCCAATGCCTTTATCTTGGCTTTTATTTCTTCTCTGATTTTTTTGTGGTAGGGATTTTTAATTTCCCGTTTGTGATAGACCAAATGATAGGGAATAAAGTCGGTCTTAAAGGGGCAGGTTAATATTTGCAGATTTAATTTATCGGCCCATTGCTCGGCAAATGTGCGCGCGATAACGGCGATAGAATCACTCTGAGCAATATTGAGCGCAATGCTGGCGATGGAGTGACAAATTAATGCAATTTTGCGTTCTTCAATTGGTTCATTGGCAAAGAGTTCGAAGGCGCGAATTTTATCCCAGGTGCCACTATAAAGTGCATGTTCTTCGTTATAAAAGGCCTCTTTAGTAATGCTGTGCTGAATTCGTGGATGGTCACGACGGCAAATAACGACTAAGGGTTCTAAGTAAATTTCCTCCACCATAAAGGCGCTATCTCGGGTCAGAAAACTGTCGACTATGATGTCGGTTTTCTCGTGGCGAAGGTGTTCAAATAGAAGGTTTTTCTCTGGTGGCGATTCTTGCAAGCTAATGTTTTCAATTGGAAATAGAGCGCTTATCAGCGACTCATTGCAGCAAACATTAAATTGGGTTCGCATGTTCATCGCATTTTCGATGATGCTGAGGGCTTGGCGAAATGCGGGGATCAATTGTTGCCCTTTACTGGATAGTTCTATTCCTCGCCCTTGCTTGATAAAAAGGTTTTCTCCATAGCGATTTTCTAAGCGTTTAATTGCGGCGCTGATTGCGGGTTGCGTTAATTGTAAATGTTCAGCGGCTTTAGTGTAGGACTGGCATTCGGCCACGACTAAAAAGGTGCGCACTAAATTTAAATCCATAAATTTCAACCCATAATCTTTAATTCATAAATTTGATTTATGTATCTTAAAGCATTTTGGTGATTGTTTCTTGTACAAATTGGGTCTAGCCTGAGTGGGATGTTTATTTTTTGTGAGAGATGAGATAACCCCCCACCGTAAAAATGGAGTCTTTATGAGTACAGGAAAAAAACCGCGCTCAAATAAGTTTGTGCTAAATGCCTGCACACTTGCCTTGGGCGCCGCGTCAGTGACAGCCTATGCTGCAGATAAACCAAATATTCTGGTAATTTTTGGTGATGATGTGGGTTACTGGAACTTAAGTACCTACAACAATGGAATGTTGGCATATAGCACGCCCAATATTGACAGTATTGCCGCAGAAGGAACCAAGTTTACTAACTTTTATGCTCAGCAGAGTTCTACCGCGGGTCGTAGTGCCTTTATTACTGGCCAGATGCCTAAGCGTACAGGTCTATCTAAAGTCGGTATGCCAGGCGCCCCCGAAGGGATTAGCGAAAAAGATCCCACCATTGCCACTATGTTAAAAAATTTAGGTTATGCAACGGGTCAATTTGGTAAAAACCACTTAGGCGACCGCGACGAGCATTTGCCGACTAACCATGGTTTCGACGAGTTCTTTGGTAACTTGTACCACCTCAATGCCGAAGAAGAGCCTGAAAACGTCGATTATCCTAAAGATCCTGCCTTCCGTAAGAAGTTTGGCCCACGCGGCGTCATCCATTCCTATGCCGATGGCAAAATCGAAGATACAGGTCCACTAACCCGTAAGCGTATGGAAACCGTCGATGGCGAGTTCCTCGATGCGGCCGAAACCTTTATCGAGAAGCAAGTTAAGGCGGACAAACCCTTCTTCACTTGGTTTAACACCACGCGTATGCACAACTATACCCACGTGCCTGACTCCTATGCCGGTAAAACCGGTGCCGGATTCTATGCCGATGGTATGAAGCAGCACGACGATGAAGTGGGTAAATTACTGAAGAAGATCAAAGATCTGGGTGTAGATGATAACACTATCATCATCTACACCTCGGATAACGGTCCAATGGTCGACATGTGGCCTGATGCGGGTATGACGCCCTTCCGCAGTGAGAAAAACACCGGCTGGGAAGGTGCATTCCGTGTGCCAGGCATGATCAAATGGCCTGGACACATCAAGCCTGGAACCACTAAAAACGGTATGGTCTCTTTGGAAGACTTTTTCCCAACCTTAGTCGCCGCAGCAGGCGGTGAAGGCGTTGAGAAAGAATTACTCAAGGGTAAAAAGGTCGGTAAACAAACCTACAAAGTGCACCTCGATGGTTACAACCAACTGCCTTACTTCACCGATAAGACCCAAGAGTCGGCTCGTAAAGAGTTCGTCTACTGGAGTGACGACGGTGACTTATTGGCATTGCGTTACAACCAATTCAAGTTCCACTTCATGATCCAAGAACATGAAACGGGCTTTGCGGTTTGGCAATATCCATTCACTAAGCTGCGTGTACCTTTGATTTTCGACCTCAGTGTCGATCCATTCGAGAAGGGTGACAAAGGTATGGGCTACAACACTTGGATGTACGAACGTGCATTCTTGTTAGGCCCCGCCATGGCTAAGGTTGCTGAAGTGATGGAAAGCTTTAAAGAGTTCCCACCGCGGATGGAAGCTGGTACGTTTGTTCCTAGATAAACAAGCTGTTTTTTAAATAGAAATTGGCTGACGTTCATCTGAACGTCAGCCAATACAAGGAAGTCTGCATGGCGAAAACTTCAATGCGAGCATCAACGATACTCGATGTTGTACCGTTAAAATCAGCTGCAAAAGCACTTGGAGAGCATCCCGATTACCAACGTCGTTTCCACGTGATGGCTAAACCCGGTGGGGCGAAATGTAACATCGATTGCCAATACTGTTTTTATCTGCACAAAGAAGGCTTATTGCATCAGCCTAAGCAACCAGAGATGGATGATGCGACCCTCGAAGCCTTTATTAAAGGTTATATCGAAAGCCAAGATGGCGACGAAATCGTATTCTCATGGCAGGGTGGCGAGCCGACCCTGTTAGGCGTGGACTACTATCGCAAGGTAGTTCAGCTACAGAAAAAATATCAGCCCGTGGGCGTTAAAATTGAAAACGATCTGCAAACCAACGGCATTCTATTAAACGATGAGTGGTGCCAGTTTCTTGCCGAACATAATTTCCTCGTGGGTTTATCCATCGACGGTCCCGAAGAACTCCATAACAAATATCGTGTGACCCGCAGTGGCAAGCCAACCTTTCATTTAGTGATGGCTGCGGTCGAAAAGCTCAAACAATACAAGGTGCGTTTTAACGCCTTAGTGACGGTTAACCGCCACAACGTAAAGTACCCGCTCGAAGTTTATCGCTTTGTCACCAAAGAGTTGGGCGCGACCTATATCCAGTTTAACCCTGTGGTCGAACCTAGCGATTTTAAAACAACGGCGCCACAGTTTTGGAACAGCAGCATGGTACCCACGGTTGGCAGCGAGCTGGCAAAGCCTGGGCATCCTATGTCGGTGGTGACGGATTGGTCAGTCGATGCCGATGACTGGGGCAAGTTCCTTATCGTCACCTTTGAAGAGTGGATCAACAACGATCTTGGCCGAGTACTGGTTAACCTGTTTGAGACGGCGGTCGCCCAAGTGATGGGCAAACCGGCGCAGCTTTGTATTACCGCTGAATTTTGCGGTAAGGGTTTAGCCATTGAGCATAATGGCGATGTCTTTAGCTGTGACCATTATGTTTACCCCGAATATAAGATTGCCAATGTGCGTGAGCGTCCCTTGAATGAAATGGCGTTCTCGACCCGGCAATTAACCTTTGGTATGGCGAAGCGCGACTCGTTACCCCAATACTGTAAAGACTGCCCTTATCTCAAACTCTGTTGGGGCGAATGCCCTAAAAATCGCCTGCTGAAAACCCCAGATGGGGAAGAAGGGCTCAATTATCTGTGTCCAGGGATTAAAGCATTTTTCGATTATTCGTTGCCAATTCTGACGGGATTGGCCGTATTGCTAGGACAACCACATGGAACCAATGGCTAACACACAAACGCGTGCCCACGGGGATATTCTCGCCTTAATTGAACAGGTTGAATCTCAAGTCGTAGGGCAACGCACAGTGATCCGCAGTCTGATTTTGGGCTTACTGTGTAGCGGCCATGTGCTGCTCGAAGGTTTGCCCGGAACGGCAAAAACCCGCTCGGTTAAGGCCTTGGCCAATGCCTTGGCGATTTCCTTTGGCCGGATCCAGTTTACACCGGATCTCTTGCCCTCCGATGTGACGGGCACTGAGGTGCTTCACGAGGCTGAGGGGAAATCGACACTCAGGTTTCAGCCGGGGCCAGTGTTCAACCAAATCGTGCTGGCCGATGAAATTAACCGTGCCCCCGCCAAGGTGCAGGCGGCGCTGTTAGAGGCCATGGCCGAAGGCACCATTACCGTGGCGGGGCAAACCCATGTTCTGCCCGAACTCTTTATGGTACTGGCGACACAAAACCCCATCGAGCAGGAAGGCACCTATCCGCTGCCCGAGGCGCAGATGGACCGTTTTCTGATCAAAGCTTCGGTGGAATACCCTACAAAAGAAGCCGAGCGTGACATAGTGCGCCTCGTCCGCAGTGAGGAAAACGGCGTATTTAGCGCCGAAAAACCGCAAACTATCACCATAGATCCCGCCAGCCTTCTCAAGGCGCGGCAGCAAATTGCGGCCGTGACGCTATCGGATATGGTGGAGAACTATATTATCGATTTAGTGATGGCGACGCGCCAGCCAGAGCAATATCCCCAATCTAAGTTAGCCAGCTGGCTGATGATTGGCGCCAGCCCACGGGCATCCATTGCGTTGGACAAATGTGCCCGCGCCTTGGCTTGGCTAAATGGTCGTGACCATGTGCTGGTGGACGATGTGCGTGAGGTGGCGATTTTAGTGTTGGGCCATAGGTTGAGCCTCTCCTACGAGGCATTAGCGGATGGAGTCAATCAGCGCGATCTGGTGCATGAACTGCTCGATGTGGTCAGTATTGGATAACGGCTATGGCGCTCGCATCTCTGGCCGCATCCTCTCGATCTCAGTCGTCCCTATTCTCTGCTAAGCAAGAGGATCCCCGTATCTATGCCAGTTTACCGCAACTGGTGCGATTGCAGGGACAGACGACGCAAATCAAACTGCTTAGCCTGCGTTACTCTCGGGCGCACCTTTCTGGCCGTTATCAATCGTATCAACGGGGGCGCGGGCTGAACTTTGAAGAGCTGCGCCACTACCAACTGGGTGATGATATTCGCCAAATGGATTGGAAGGTCACCCAGCGCACGGGTAAGCCCCATGTGCGCAGTTACACCGAAGAGAAAGATCGCCAAGTGATCCTCTCCGTCGACCAACGTAGCTCCATGTATTTTGGCTCGGTGAGCCATATGAAATCTGTCGTGGCCGCCGAGATTGCCGCCTTAATGGGCTGGCTGGCGCTGGCCAATAATGACAGGGTTGGGCTGTTGATATCCGCGACTCAGCAGCTGCATTGGTGCTCGGCAAAGCGTGGTACGGCGCATTTTTTAATGGGATTAGATAGGCTTATCCAAGCCAATCATTCCCTGAGCGCGGCGAGCCGAGATAGCAAACGGGTAAGCTTCGCCCAGTGGATGCAAATTTTAAGTCAGCGCAGCCTCAAAGCCGCAACGTTAGTGATTGTCAGCGACTTTGCCGATGCCGATAACCAATCCCTCAAACAGTTAAAGTACCTGCAGCAGCATAATGATGTGCTGTGTATTTTTATCTCAGATCCGATGGAAACCCATGTGCCCGAAGACAGTGTTAGCAGCACTTGGGTGGTCGGTGATGGCCAATATCAGTTGGCATTACAGAAGGGGCAACAAACGGCCGAGGTGAATAAGGCGCTGCAAAAACAATATCTTGAAAAACAGACCCAACTCAAAAATCTGATGGCAATGCAGCGTATGCCCTTTATTGAAATCGGCACACAAGGCGATCATCTGCTGCAACTGGCTCGTACCCTGAGTGATATCCAATGACGGCAATCTTATTGCTTGGCGCAACTCAGTCTCCTCCTAGCAGCTACATGCTGAGGGAGTTAAAAGACGTGGCTCAGCCCGATCCTGTGAGCTGGTGGCCACAGACTCTGGGCTGGCAGATATTGCTGCTGGTATTGCTGCTATATCTGGGTTATCGCCTGTATCTCAAGGGGATTTTCTGGTGGCGTAACCGTTACCGCCAGGAGGCGATAACGGCCTTGCTGAGTCTGTCGGCGGAGGATCCGCATTGGCCGACGCAGATGATGAAGATTATTAAAATCGTGATGGTCTACTTGGAGCCGAAAAACGCCTCCCTCTACGGTGCTCCTTTGCTCGAGCAGATGGGGCGTTACCATTCAAAGGCTCACCTCGCGAACGAGGAATCGTTTCAGCAGTGGCTAAAATGCCTTGAAGATCCTAATGCCGCTCGCCCCGATTTTAGCGCTGTGCGCCAAGGGCTAAGCCAGTGGTTAAGCGGGCATCAATTGCCGGAGGCTCGCCATGGATCAGCTTGAGTTTGCCTATCCTTGGGCGTTTATCCTGTTGCCACTGCCCGTGCTGGTGTACTGGTTTGTGCCCGCGTATCGTAGCCGCGAAGATGCGATCAAAGTGCCGTTCTTTACCGAAATCCTTCGGGCATTGAACGAGACTCCCAAAGTTGCCGCTGGTCTGCTCAGCCCGAAACATTGGCAGCGGGGCATGCTGATCCTCTCTTGGCTGTTGATTGTCACCGCATTGGCTAAGCCTAGCATCTTAGGTGAAGTGCAAACCCGCGAAGCCTTCGGGCGTGACGTCCTTATGTTGGTGGACTTGTCTGGTTCGATGGATGAGGCGGATTTTACCACCGCCGATGGCAGTACCTTAACCCGCTTAAACGCAGCGAAAAACGTCTTGAAAACCTTTATCGCCAAACGCAGTAGCGATCGCTTTGGACTGATCTTGTTTGGGGATGCCGCCTTTATCCAAACGCCATTTACCGCCGATCAGCAGGTGTGGTTAAGCTTGCTAGAGGAGGCGCAAACGGGGATGGCGGGGCAGAGCACCCATCTTGGCGATGCGATTGGTCTTGGCATTAAAGTGTTCGAGCAAAATCCGCAGCCATCGGAGCAGCAGGTGATGATAGTGCTGACCGATGGTAACGATACTGGCAGCTTTGTTGAACCCGTGGATGCCGCCAAGATTGCGGCTGCGAGAGGCATCAAGATTTACACTATTGCCATGGGCGATCCCACCCATGTGGGCGAGCAGCCAATGGATATGGAGGTAGTCCAAAGGGTGTCGCAGCTCACTCAGGCGCGCGCCTTTATCGCTATCGACCAAGGGGAATTGGATAAGGCGTATCAGCTGATCGATAAGCTGGAACCGCAGCAATACAGCAGCGCCAGTTTCCGCCCGAAAATTACCCTGCATTTCTATCTGATTGCCATTGTACTCGCCTTACACTTGTTGATTTTCAGTTGGATGACGCTGCGGCAAATGTTCAGCCGCACCGAGGTGGCCAATGAGTGATTGGCATTTAGAACTGCAAATGTTGGCGCAGTTTCATTTTATTCGGCCACTCTGGTTATTGACCCTCATTCCACTCGCCATTGTGCTGATGCTGCGTTGGCGCCGGGATGATGTGCAGCAGCGGTTGGTATTTTTTCCCAACCATTTGCGCAGTGCGCTCACGTTGAATCAAGGCGGTTGGCGCAGTCAGTTACCGTTGAAAATCTTAATGTTATTGCTGTTATTGGCGGTAATTATCTGCGCGGGACCGACCTGGGAGCGCGAAGCGTCGCCCTTTGGTGAGGACGATGCCGCGCTGATGGTGTTGCTCGACAGCAGTGAGAGCATGAAACAGCAAGACGTGGCGCCGGATAGACTCAGCCGCGCTAAACATAAGATCTTGGATTTAATCGCGGCGCGAAGCGGCGGTAAGACGGGGTTAATGGTGTTTGCGGGCAGCGCCCATGTGGCTATGCCTGTTACCAGCGATGCTAAGGTGTTACAGCCTTACCTTGAGGCGATAAGCCCTGAGGTGATGCCGTTATCGGGCAAGGCGGCGCAAACCGCACTGAGTCAGCTCGCTGAGCAATTACCCGCGAATGCGGGCAACAGTGTCTTACTGCTTACCGACGGCGTTGACCAACTCACTATCGATGCGTTTGAGCGGTATTTTACCGAGCAGTTTGAACATCCTCCCTATCAATTGTTGATCTTAGCGATCGGCGATCCCGATGTTCAATCGCAGGTGCCAGTGGATGTTGACTCCCTAGCCAACTTGGCCGATAGCACGGGCGGCAGTCTGTACCGCATGACAATAGATGATGCGGATATTCAGGCTCTTGAGCGCAAAATTGAGCGCTTTAGCATGCTAAATAATGACTCCAGCATGCCTTGGTTAGATGAGGGCTATTGGTTGCTCTGGCCCTTAGCCTTGCTCAGTTTACTGTGGTTTCGCCGGGGCTGGTTGGTGAAGTGGAGCCTAGTGTTAGCGTTAACGCTACCGAGTATTGCGCCGCAACAGGCCTATGCCGAAATCACTGTTTCTAAGGCGGGCACCGAGACCCAAGTGACACAAGTCAGCTTTGCCGAGCGGAGTTGGCAATGGTGGTTGGATCTGTGGCTAACGCCGGATCAACAAGGCGCACTCTGGTTTAATAGGGGCGAATTTGCCAAGGCGGCAGCGGCTTACCATTCGGTGCTCAACAAGGGCATTGCCTACTACTATGGCGGCGAATATAAGCTCGCCCATTCGGCCTTTATGCAGGTACAAACCGATCTTGGTGCCTATTACGCCGCCAGCGCATTAGCGCGGCAGCGGGAATATATCGCGGCGCGTAAGCTATTGAGGACGCTGGCGAAAAAGCAGGATATTGCTCCCGATCTAAAAGCCGATATCGAGCATAATCTAAAGGTTATCCAAGGGCTTATTGATGAAATCAATCAAGCGAGCGCCTCCCAAGCCAACAGTATGGGCGATCAGGAAACCTCTATCGAATTGCCGGACGACGAGCCGCAGACCGCCGAAGGCGCCGATGAACAAACCTCACAGGATAAAATGCAGTCGCAAAACCTGACGGCGGAGCAGATGTTAGGCGATCCTAAGTTGGCCGAAGTCTGGCTAAAGCGAGTCGAGGCTAATCCCGAACAATTTTTGCGGGCGAAGTTTCAGCTGCAAAATCTGCAACCTAAGGGCGCACAGAGCACTGATAACGCCAAGGGAGGATTGCAGCCATGAGTCATGCAATCAGTGCGCAGAGCTGCGACAAAACGCTATCTGGCAGCAGAGTGCGAGTATCGATAAAGCCAGTCATCGGCGGTGCGAGATTGATGGCTAGAAGAGTCATCGCTTTGATGTTCATCATCTTGATGCTGAATGGTTTGCTGTTTGCAACCCATGCGCAGGCGGGCGATGCCCTACCAACCGAGCCCGCCACCGCGGTCAAAGTGAAGGCGTGGTTGGGTGAAAAACCGGATGCAAATCCCGATGGAACTGAAAAGCTATGGGCGCCGACGGAGCAGATATTGTTGCAGATTGAGGTGTCGACCAACCGCTGGTTTACCTCGGGCACTCAGATAAAGGGCATTGAAATCCCCAATGTGTTAGTGAAGCAACGCAATACCTTTGCCGTTAACTATACCGAGCGGGAAGACGGTCAGACTTGGTCGCGACAGCGCTGGGAAATTGCCCTCTATCCACAAACCAGCGGTGACTTTAGCGTACCAGAAGCCACAGTCATCACTCAGGTGGCTGGCGTCAATGGCAATAAGCAAGCTGTCACGCTTACAACCCCGGCTATGGGATTTCGGGTGGCTCTGCCCAGTGCCGAGCTTGCCAGTACAAAGGCTTGGTTTGCGGCATCGGATGTCAAAGTGCAGCAGGAGTGGAGCCCAAATGAGGCTGAGGTGCTCAAGGTGGGGGATAGCCTAGTGCGCACCATTAATATTGAGGCCAATGATTCCCTTTCGGTGCTGCTGCCCAATCTTATGTCGGCGCAAGCTTCTCCCGATTGGAAGCTGTATCCCAGTTCTCCCGAGCTTGTGGATAAACAAAGCCGTGAAGGTTATGTGTCGAGCCGAATCGATAGCCAAACCTATGTGTTGCAACATGGCGGCGATGTGAGCTGGCCCGAGTATCGACTCTGGTGGTGGAACACTCAAAGTGGCCAGTTGGAGCAGATAGTGTTGGAAGGGAAGACTATTAAGGTCAAGCATACCCTGAGTTCTTGGTTGAAGTACCACGCATGGACACTGTGCACTCTGCTGTTAAGCGCGGCGATATTGGGGTTATTGATACGCTGGGGGAAAGCGTATTACCAAACCCATCCTATTCCCGTGTGGTTAGTGTTTTACCGCGCCCTGCGTCGCGGTGAATGGCAAACCTGTCGAGCACTCTTGTACCGACGCTTACGTCGGCGCAAACAATTACTGTCGATGACAGCGGTATCCACAGAGCCAGATTGGCAAGCTGTTGCCCTGAGGTTACAAACCCATTCGACTCCTCGGGCGGATTTTATCTATCTCTGGAAGCGTATTAAGCGAGTCCGAATGGGGTTGGCTTTACCTAAGGCGCTCGTCGCATTAGAGAAACAACCCTTACTAACCGAAAAAGTAGCCGCTGGAAAAGTGTTATCCGAACCCAAAGCCTCTGAGTCATAGAGGGACATTACCGATCGTAATAAGGAGATACCCTGTGAGAATCATACGACTATACCGCAATTGGATGTTGTTACTCGTTAGTATGTTGCTGGTGGGGCAAGCTTACGCGGCCCAGAGTGACCCTTTGGCATCCTGGAACGATGGTAAGGCCAAGGCGGCCATTACACAGTTTGTGCAGCAAGTGACGGATAAGAATTCTCAATATTTTGTGCCAGAAGCCGAGCGGATCGCGACCTTCGACAACGACGGCACCCTATGGTCTGAACAGCCCATGTACTTTCAGGTGTTGTTTGCCCTCGACCGCCTCAAAACCTTGGCTCCAAGCCATCCCGAATGGAAAACCGAGGAACCCTTCGCCAGCGTGCTTAAGGGCGATGTGAGCAAGCTGCATACCGAAGACTTAGTGAAAGTGATTTATGCGACCCATTCCGGCATGAGCACCGATGAGTTCGATGCCATAGTGAAGGATTGGATTACCACGGCCAAGCATCCCACTACAGGGAAAAAGTACACCGAAATGGTGTTCCAACCTATGTTAGAGCTGCTGGATTACCTGCGTGCTAATGGCTTTAAGACCTTTATCGTCTCCGGCGGTGGCACGGGTTTTATGCGTGCTTGGGTGGAAGGCGTTTACCATATTCCCCCAGAGCAAGTGGTAGGCAGCACCTTTGAGACCGAGTTCAGCTTGGTTGACGGTAAGCCGACATTAAAACGTATGCCAAATTTCTTAGTGAACGATGATAAAGAAATGAAGGTACAGGAAATATATGAACGTATAGGCCGCAGACCCATAGCCGCCTTTGGTAATTCAGATGGCGACTTGGCCATGTTGCAATGGACCGCGGCGGGTGACGGCCTACGTCTACCTATGTACATTCACCATACCGATGATAAGCGTGAGTGGAAATATGATCGTGACTCCCATATCGGTCAGCTAAACAAAGGCTTAGATGAGGCAACGGCCAAAGGTTGGCCCATGGTCGATATGAAAACCGATTGGAAGCGTATTTATCCCTAAGGCTTCAGATTGGCAGATGAGCTTTTAAGATCATCGTCTGAAAACAATTCGTCGTGAATGGGTTTATCCAATCGGGATAAACCCATTGTTATTTTTGCGTCCTAGCATCCACCTAAGGAGTATGGCGCGAGCGCGCTATCTTCCCTAGAGTAGGCTAACTGAGATTGGATAACACAGGGATTGAATAAATGATCTTTGACTGCGAACGGATACATCTAATGGTTATCCGATTTATCAATCAACTGGTATCACTTTCATTTATAAGGTTTATATTAGCATTTGCTATGTGCTCAATTATATATGGCCGAACAAATGAACTTAGTTACCTGTCATCCCCAAAGTGCAATTATGACTATAAATGCTGCCAACTTTTACGTCTTTAACTTTTCAACAATGAGAAAATAATATATTCACTTTGTTTTTCAGCCTCTTTTATTATGTTTCTCATGGAATTTAATATGCCAGGGTAATGCTGTCGACGTCTAAAGTAACTTTGAAATAATCTTATAACAGATTCTTGAGTTAATTTTTCTTGCTGTATAGCTATTCCTGACAAATAGCTTTTTAGCATTAATACATCAAGTATGAAAAACTTAAAATACTCGATTGGTCGCTGACCTAAATGCGTCATGAATTGGTCATTGTAAATACTATATAGTAAGAAGTTGATTAAAAGTTGTGGATGTTCGCTCAAATGTTCGTTGATTGCTTTTTGTGCAGCATCTAGGGTATCAGTATATGCATGATGTTCTTGCTGTGGATTGGCTACAACCACAGTATTATCATCAGTTTTTTCGACATTGTTCAGACATTTCATGAGCATTAATTGGCATTCTATAAAGTCATCAAACTTCTTAATACTAGATAATGGAATATCTCTGTTTTCATATATGTTAGTGACAAGGGCTATATCTTGATTTGCAAAGAAGTGCCACTTTATTGCTGGTGCTGATGGGATAGATTGAAAGGTCTCCAGTAAAGTACCATCACAAATCATAGTGTTAAAATTATCAGCTAATTCTGATAAACGAGGTAAGCTATATAAAAAATTGTCTGACTGTTTTAAGTATAATCCAATAGTAAAAAGCTGTTGTTCAAAATCAAGTGCTGGATTTAATGCGACGCTAAAACAAAAATCTCGTATAAATTCTAAATATGCAGGTAAGTTGGCAGAAGTTAGTCCCCTAATATTCCCATGACTTAACTCATGTTGATATTGCATCGCGGTTGATATCATCATAGCGTCAGGATCATATAATACCTTTTTAACTACTTCAGGACATGATATAGCCATGCTCATCTCTACATGTTTGCCAAACCAACGGGGAGTGCGTGGATAGTCTTGGCAAATGTGAGGCAATAGGTTTTGACCACATTTTTTGTGGATATTACACAAATTGTTTTCATCTAAAAGAGGGCAATCACCATCGGTAGACATTTTGATAGTAGCGTAATTTTTTTCTGATTGCCTAGTTAGTTTGAAAGTTGATGATGCTAGCTGGCGAATTTCAATATCACCGTGTTTTTTTAAAGCTTTATAGGTTTGTTTATCGACCTCAATAGCCCAGGTATTGCAGCAGTGTGCAGTGCAGTCACTACCAACGCATGCGAAGTCACTAACAAACTTTGGCATCATTACTTCTAGTTTTTGTTGATTCATAATGTTAGTAAACTCCTATATAAAACTGGTTTTAGATTAACATATAAATTTATACCCAATCGAAAAATATTCGGTGATTGTTGCATAATGAAGCCATATTGAAAGTGTAGGAACGGTTGTCAAAAGGAAGTTCAAATACCTACGAACAAGTTGTGCGTTAAGGCTATGGCGTTAGATATTTAGATTGGACGACAACATTCAGATTTGTGTTTTTTGCACTTGATAATCGATGTTTCACTCATCCATATTTAACAATCGGAGCATTCACGTTAAATTCTTTGGAGTGAACCATGCCATTCCATGTTGTGCTGGTGATGGTGATGGTGATGGTGATGGTGATAGTAGTAATAAGTTCTGATGATACGAAATAAGGACGCCTTGATGAATGATGAACAATACGAAAAGGGGCTGGAAGTACGCCGCGCCGTGATGGGCGATAGTTTTGTCGATAAGGCCTTGAGCAGTGCCACGGATTTTACGCGTCCATTACAGGAGTTGGTGACGGCGAACTGCTGGGGCGAGGTTTGGGTGCGTGAGGGGCTTTCTCGGCAAACTCGCAGTCTTGTGACCATAGCGACGCTTGCCGCATTAAAGGCATCGACCGAATTAAAAGGTCATGTGCGCGGCGCGTTGCGTAACGGTTGCACTGTGGAAGAAATTCAAGAAGTGCTTTTACATTCAACTATGTATTGCGGCATGCCATCGGGCATTGAGGCCTTTAGGGCGGCAAAAGAAGTGATTGAAGAGTGGCAGGCTGAGCAGGCAAAAGTGTCGGGGCAGTCTTAATGTTTGACCCCTGTGGCATGTATCCTTTGAGTCATCGGGTGTCGAACCATCACCTGATGTGTGCGTACTTAGGATATTGCCAGAACGAGGGGATGCTATTCGCTCGATGTTCAATGTTCAATGTTCAATGTTCGATGTTCAATAAGTGTGGCCTGAGTTTTTGCCTGTAGCTGCGGCTCATACTCAGGCCAACGCTTGTTAGAGTCGCGGATCCGCCGATTGACTCTCGACTTGGCCGATAACGGTGAGGTCACTTAAACTCGAGAGTGTCCCCCACTGCTGAATCGTCATCATGCCAGTGATTTCCTGCGCGGTGAAACTCAAGCGCAGCCCGTCTTTGCGGTAATCCTGCGGCAGGTTTTTAGGCAATATTTTTTGGCCGTTGTCGGCGATAATGCCCCAGAATCCACCTTCTAAATTCATATACCTCACAGTGCCTTGCAGCATTACGCCTTCTCCTTGGGGTGAAATACTTGGCTTGATAAAACCTTTATCAGTCGACGTGTGAAGCTGCGGAGTGTCGCGCTTATCCACAGTGACCGTTTTGTCCTCGCTCGTTTCTTTTGGGGGCGTGTCAGTTTGAGCTGCGCTTGTTTGTGCTGTGTCCGTTTTGACGGTGCTTTGCGCGGCGGGTTTGTCCACATTCGACGGATTTTGCGCTTGAGTCTGCTCTTGACAACCCAACAACAATACGGGCAATAGTAGTGCTAATAGGGGAGTATGTGGGCGCATCTTGCTTCCTTGTTGTTACTGATGTCACAACACTCTAGCAAATAATATTCGCGAGGGGGGATAAGGTTTTTATATCTTTATGTAACAGCGTGGAACAGGAGATAAAGGTAAAGCGAACGTCGCTTTACCTTTTTAAGCCATGGGTTGGAGCAGCATTACTTTTGTAGCTGCGCCTTGGCGGCTTCAACCTTAGCGAAATCAAGACCTAACTCGAGTACGGCTTCTTTGATTAACGCCGGATTTTGCATTACCAACGCCATCAGTTGCTGCAGTTTTTCGGGTGGGATCCCAAGCTGACCAATAATGCCCATCGCCATGAGAGGATTATCGGTTAATGCTTGAAAAAGCTCGTTAATTTTTGCATCAGTGACATTGTGTTCTTTTAAGATGGCAATAATGGGATTCATTGCAATACCTTGTCGAAGTTAACAGAAAACGGCGGCCATTTTATCACAGTTACGCCTAAGTGGTGGTACGGCCGTGAAGTAACGGCTTAATCGCTGTTTACCCCGATACCGCATGGATTGCCGTAAGTCGGGATTTTGATAATCCTTTCATAAATTAACAATCGTTAATCTATTTTGGCGATTCCAATCATCGATTTTAATCATTTCATATAGTTAGCTCGCATCACTACACTTTCTGGCATCGATTGTGGTGACGGTTTCATGCATTACCCGAGAATTACACAACGAGACATGGGGTTGAGCAGCAAACAAACGACACACATCTGTGCAGGCAGATATGTCCTTACTAGAAGAAATAGGTAATCATCATGAAGAAAAGTACTATTCCTACCTTGTCAGCGCTGACCTTGACGATGTCGTTGGCATTTGGTGGGGCTGCTATCGCACAAGAGCAAGTCACGGGTAATCAATTTTGGTGGCCTGAACAGCTAAATTTAAGCCCACTACGTCAAAATGCAGTTGAATCAAATCCTTATGGTAGCGACTACCACTACGCCGAAGCTTTTAAATCCTTAGATCTCGACGCCGTTAAAAAAGACATCAAAGCCCTGATGACTGAGTCTCAGGATTGGTGGCCAGCGGACTACGGTCATTATGGTCCTTTCTTTATTCGTATGGCGTGGCACAGCGCGGGTGTGTATCGGATTTTTGATGGCCGTGGTGGTGCCGCCGGTGGTCAGCAACGTTTCGAGCCATTAAACAGCTGGCCAGATAACGTGAACTTAGATAAGGCGCGTCGCCTGCTGTGGCCTATCAAACAAAAATACGGCAGCAAGATTTCGTGGGGCGACTTAATGGTGCTCACGGGTAACGTGGCGCTGGAGTCTATGGGCTTTAAAACCTTTGGTTTCGCTGGTGGTCGTGTCGATGACTGGGAAGCGGAACAGGTGAACTGGGGTTCTGAAAAAGCCTGGCTCGATAGCAAACGCCGCAACGAAAAGGGCGAACTGGCTAAGCCGATGGGCGCGACCCAAATGGGCTTAATTTACGTTAACCCAGAAGGACCGAATGGTGTGCCAGATCCATTAGCCTCGGCGAAGGAAATTCGTGACACCTTTGGTCGTATGGCGATGAATGATGAAGAAACCGTTGCGCTGATCGCGGGTGGCCACACCTTTGGTAAGGCGCATGGCGCGCATGACCCCTCTAAATGTGTCGGTGCCGATCCCGCCGCCTCTGGTGTTGAGGCACAAGGTTTAGGCTGGAAAAACAAATGCGGCAAAGGCCACTCGGAAGACACTGTTACCAGTGGTTTAGAAGGAGCTTGGTCATCCAACCCAACCAAATGGACCATGGAATACTTAACTTGGCTGTATACCTTTGATTGGGTACAAACCAAGAGTCCAGCAGGCCATATCCAGTGGATACCTGCCGACGGTAAGGCCGCTAATCTGATCCCCGATGCGCATATTGCGGATAAGCGCCATGCACCTATGATGTTCACCAGCGATATCGCGTTGAAGGAAGATCCTATTTACCGCGAGATCACGACCCGTTTCCTTAAAAATCCACAGGAGTTTGAGCTGGCCTTCGCTAAGGCATGGTTTAAGTTAACTCACCGCGATATGGGACCTAAGGCAAGATACTTAGGTGCCGATGTGCCAGCGGAAATGTTGATTTGGCAGGATCCAATTCCCGCCCTTGACCACCCTGTTATCGATAACGCCGATATCAAAGCCTTAGGTAACAAAATCTTGGCTTCTGGCTTAACGGTTCCCGAATTGGTGAGAACGGCATGGGCTTCGGCCAGTAGCTTCCGGGGTACCGATATGCGTGGTGGTGCAAACGGCGCGCGTATTCGTTTAGAGCCTATGATGAACTGGCAGGCGAACAATCCTAAAGAGTTAGCTAAGGTGCTGGCTAAATTGGAAAAAGTCCAAAAAGACTTCAACGGCTCACTGAAAGGTGGCAAGAAGGTTTCGCTGGCCGATGTGATTGTGCTCGGTGGTAGCGTGGCGGTAGAAAAGGCTGCGAAAGAGGCGGGTGTGGTTGTCTCTGTGCCATTTACTCCAGGACGTATGGATGCGACTCAGGCACAAACCGATGTGTCATCCTTTGCGGTTCTTGAGCCAACGGCGGATGGTTTCCGTAACTACTACTCGAAGGATAGCAGCCATTCTCCCGCCGAGATGCTGATTGAACGTGCGAACATGCTCAATCTGACCGTGCCAGAAATGACCGTGCTGGTAGGTGGTTTGCGTGCCTTAGATGCCAACAGTGCTGGCGTGAAACACGGGGTGTTTACTGACAAACCTGGCACCTTAAGCAATGACTTCTTCGTTAACTTGCTCGATATGTCGACCAAGTGGAGCAAGTCAGAGAAGCAAGAAGGTATCTACGAAGGGCAAGATCGTAAGAGCGGTAAACTGAAATGGACCGCGACTCCCGTCGATTTAGTCTTCGGTTCGCACTCTGAATTGCGCGCCGTGTCTGAAGTGTACGGCGCTCAAGATGGACAAGACAGATTCGTGCAAGACTTTATCAAAGCCTGGAATAAGGTGATGAACGCCGATCGCTTCGATATCTAAGCCGCATTGACTCTGGGTTTTATCACCTGTGAGTTCAACTCTCGTAAGTCCATCCGTGCCCTGTGTATGGGTGGACTTTTCTCTTTCTATCTTCACTTAACTTGAATTGAGTTTCCGCTTAAGACCTCGCTTGTTGGCCTTAGACGTTTCCTTATGCCGCTTTGCCAAGTAGTATCGGGGGAAATCTCTTTGCAGCGAAACGAATATGTTCTCAACATTTCGCCCCCATTTGGCAAGGCCACAGTACCGCTCACGTAAGCCCTTTAATGTGGGGCTGCGGCAACAGGGTTTTACCGGTGTTCAAGTCCTGTTGATGATACTGGTGACCATAGTGCTCACCGTGGGGATTACCTTTTTTGTGGTTCGCAGTTATATCTTCCCTAAGCCTTTGACGCCTGTGAGTTTATCAAGCAAAGAAGAGGCAAAGCTTGAGGATAAACTGAGTCAGCTAGGTTGGCAGCCAGAGCGCAAGGCCTCAACTCATACCAAGGATTCGGCTCAGTCGTCCTCGAGTGACGATTTGCAGCCCGAACCCTACCGCGAGCGCGCTGAAGATCGGCTAGTGAGTTTTAGCGAGCGCGAAGTCAATGCCATCATTGGCCGTAATCCCGACTTTGCGCAGCGTATTGCCATTGATTTTTCAGATAATTTAGCCAGTGCCAAAATCCTAGTGCCGATCCCTCGGGACTTTCCTGTGATGGCGGGGGAGATTTTACGGGTGAATGCCGGACTCGATATCCATCTCGATGCTAATCGCCGCCCGAGTGTGTCTTTAGTGGGCGTTAGCTTGATGGGCGTGCCTATTCCTAACGCTTGGCTAGGCAATATGAAGAATGTCAATCTTGTCAGTGAGTTCGGCGACAGAGGCTTTTGGAATGCCTTTGCCGACGGCGTCGAAGATATTCAAATTCGCGAGGGCGAGTTGTATATCAAATTACGCCCCTAATCCCTGTTTGTATCTGCCCTTTGCATAAAGTCGAAGGGACAAAAACGATAACAGCTTGTTAGACTTGGATAAAAATCACCCCAAAGGACGTACTCAATGCAACATCACACCACAGACTCTCAGGCGATAGCCGTTAAGGGATTACGCTACGGCCGCGGTAATGAACTGTTAGTGGTTGAAGATTGGCAGCTAATGCCTGCGCAGCATTGGGCGATTTTTGCGACCGACAGTTATAGTGGCTCGCTGCTTGGGCGAATATTAGCGGGGGATGTTGAGCCAGATGCGGGGCAAATTACGGGGCTGCCCGCGCGAATTGGTTGGGTGTCTCTCGGTTTGCAACAGGCGCTGCTGGAGCGGGAATTAGAAAAGGATGAACTCGATTACGGCTCGACGGTTGAGTCATTGGTGCAGGAATGCTGCCTAAACGATGAACACTTGGCGGCCATTTTACAGAAAGTCGAATTAACCCATTTAAAGCATCGCGGGTTTAGGCAGTTATCGACCGGTGAAACCCGGCGGGTGATGTTAGCACGGGTGCTGGCAACTGAGCCCAACTTGCTGATTTTAGATGACCCTTATGCAGGGCTGGATATCGAGCATCAACTCAGCCTGTCGCAGTTGCTGGTGGAGGTTGCCGAACATGCGCAGCTGCTAATCATTACCTCACGCCAAGAAGAATTACCGCCCTGTATTAGCCATGTGGCGTTGTTTAATAGCGATATGCTCAAATCGGGTCAGCATGTGCATCAACTAAGCGCGCCCATGTCGATTGAGCAGTGGCATACACATCCTGTGATGGCGCAGCTTAATGCGCTTTCGGCCAGCCGCAGCGCAGAACTCTTGGCATTGATGGAGCGTCAACGCCACAATGCCGAGGCGTTTGACCCGATAGTCGACATTAAAAACGGCAAGGTCGAATATGTGAGCGGCTTGATTTTTAAAGGGGTGAATTGGCGGATTAGTGCTGGCCAGCATTGGCAAGTGCGAGGGCCCAATGGTTGTGGCAAGAGTACTCTGCTCGGACTGATTTTGGGCGACCATCCCCAGTGTTACAGCAATGACATTACCCTCTTTGGCCGACCCCGTGGCAGCGGCGAGAGTATTTGGCAGATTAAACAACGGATTGGCATAGTATCGTCGGCATTGCATTTACAGTATCGCGTCAGTTGTTCGGCGCTCGATGTCTTGCTGTCTGGCTTTTATGATTCCATCGGCCTGTATCACAAGCCCACTAAACCCCAATTGGATCTGGCCAAGGAGTGGTTGGCGATTTTGCACATGAGTGAGTTTGCTAGCACGGGCTTTAAAAAACTGGATTACGGTCAACAGCGGCTATTGCTCATAGGCAGAGCCTTGATTAAACAGCCGTTATTATTGATTTTGGATGAGCCATATCAAGGGCTCGACTTTATCAATCGCACCTTAGTGATGCGGGCTTTGGATATGATTGCCGAGCACCATCTTAGCCAATTGCTGTATGTCTCCCACCATAGGGAAGATGCCTTGCCCGCCATCAAAAACTTTGTCGATTTTATCAAGCAGGATGAAGGTTATTCGGTAGAGGTGAGTTACGCTACTGATTTATAAACGCTTTCATATATCGAACTAAAACTTATCATTTCTATAAACAAAACTGTGATGACTCCCTCGGTTTAGATGCTCTAAATGACAATAATAGTTTTTGGCGTATGCCAGAAACTATTTGAGGTGAACAGAATATTATTTTCTGTGCACCGACATTTGCCCCTGAGGTGCAATCACAGATGCCAAGACCCAAAAAGTGCCGCCAATTATCGAGCTGTGTGCCCTGTAGCTTATTTAAACCCAATGGCATACCTGCGGCTAACTTACCCCAGATCCTTTTAGCTGCTGATGAGTTTGAAGCCTTAGAGCTTGGTGATGTCCAGCGTTTGAGTCAGCTTGAGGCTGCCGCGCAAATGGGGATCTCACGGCAAACTTTTGGTTATTTACTCGCTAGTGCCCGTAAAAAAGTGGCAACAGCTGTCACTCAAGGGTTGGTACTGAAGTTACCTGTTTCAAACGAAAAGGACCCAATATGATTATCGCCCTTCCTATTAGTCGTGGACGGCTTGCCAGCCATTTTACTAAGGCGCAGCAAGTGAGCTTTTACGATGAAAATCATCAGCTTTTACTCTCTATCCCTAATCCCGCCCTTGGCGGTAATTGCCAAGATAAAAAGGCCTTGTTAGATGCCATTCGCGCCCAAAACACCAGCATTGTGGTGGTGCAACATATTGGGGAGCGAATGTTAGGTAAATTGCTCGATGCAGGGATTAGTGTGGGTCGAGGGGATAATCAACTCTCAATAGCGGCTCTGCTTGCCCAGAGTCGGGATCTGAACTTGCGTCTAACTGCTGCATCACAGGGGCGTGCATCCCTTAAACATTTAGCCAAGGGCGGATGCTGTGGTGCTAAAGGAAGTTGTGGCTGCGGTGGTAAGGCAAAGACAACTCAAACCTTGTTGAGCCTGACTCAAGCGCAGCCAAGCTTAACCTTAAGTAAGCCCATTCAATACAGTAGTTTTAGATTATCAAAATAGTCATGGCGTAATTGTAGGAGAGGAATAAAGTCTCATACTAAACAATCAATTACCCCTGCGAGTACCGCTTTATATTAAACATGACCAAAAATAAAGATTCATACTAATTGCTACAACTCAGTCCGAATCGAGCTACAACCGAGTTTTAAAGTATCATACTCGTTGTAGCTTAAACGCTGGATTTGATGGATGGATGAGTCACGGTATTTGCTCAACGACGCGCAGCGAGTCCTTCCTTGGATGCTCGACCGCCCGTCTGATGTGAATGGATTCACAAATGCCGCGATGGCATGGATGCCAAAGAGCGGCCATGGTGCGGACGGTCGTCTCGCTAATCACCATAACTAACCCTTTTAGCATCGGTGTAGCTTGCAGGTTTTAAAGAAACGCACAGCATGCTTTGGGACATTTTCAAGTTAAAGACTTAACTCTAATTCGTCTGTTTCGGATAACAATATCTATGGGTTAACGCCCGCTTAAGTGGTGAGCAACGCAATACAGTGTTTCCGCACACCACCTAAATCACTAAAATTAACGCATGATGAAAATGCCACGCGTTGCGAATCCGTCTTAAAGCGTTTGTTAGGCAAATTCTTTCAACGTTTATCTGAACTTAGACACTACCGGCCGACTAATACTAACTATTTAGAAACTCAATAGCTTTAGTAATATTTTGAATTAGACCTTTGTTATTCTCGGTAACAGCTTTATGCAATAAGCCAGATAACATTGCATCGCTTGTCTCTTTGGGAATAACACAAGGACTCAAAATACCTCTTGATTGAGGATATGTTCCCCAATGGACGCCTAAACTTTTCTGTCCACCATTGTATTCATGCTTATGATCGTACCACCCTACAATCAAAACCAAACCATCATCTTCGTGTATTTCTTCGATGTTTTTCCAATATGAAATCATCTTCATCGTAGTTGTTTCCTAGATTCGCCTAACGCCTCAAGCAGCGGCACGCGTTAGCGCGTCCAGCCACGAAGTGGCGATGCTGCCTTGACTTGTTAACCGTTTTACTCAGCATGAAAAGACCACCATTCCTCTTCGTAAGTGGTTACCTCTCCTTCCCATTCGTCTTTTGTTGTATGCATGTAGCCTGATTGAATGAGTGGATGCGGCACATCAAAGTTTAATAATTTTGAAAGTTCTTTGCCGTTAATAGGAGTTAAAGACTGCCATTCACTATTTCGATCAAAGAATGATTCAAAGTAATCTTTGTCAAAGAATATGCAGATCTCACTACCGAACATCTGCGGATACGTTATCAGGGCAGATACAACGGCATGGCTATATTTTTCTGGTCTCGCATCAAGCAAATGCTTTGCTGCCCTCAATATGGCTTGTGAGCAATGAGCTTGTATCTCATTAGTTGTTGTAGGTGGCCCAACCAACCGGTCAAGCACAGGCAGCTTCCAATTCCAGTACTTTTCTTGGGCATATTCTGAAGGGAAGTAACCTTCAAAAGAGTTTGCCCACTTATCCAAGGCACAAAGCCTTCTCTTCACGCCGCGTACTTTTTCTTTAGGTCGATTGATACTAATTCGTCGCATGATCTTATTCGGTTAACGCACGCCTAAACGGCGAGCAACTTGTTGCGAGTCCAGCGGCCGCAGACCGCGATGTTTAAGGCGCTTGTTATAAACCATGAATACTCTGCCTTAGTCTTGTATAGCTTTGGCCTAATACTGCAAGTTTTTTTGTGAAATCGCTCGAGTTTAACCCATAAATCCCTTTCCACTCTAAACCTGGCTTATTAACTGGATAACGAAATATCACACTGGCTTGTGGTGATTTTAATTCCTTAGCTTTACTAATTTCGTCATCGGAGTAACCCAAATATTCCGTCACAAAAAGACAATCAAATTTGAATTCATTCTCTGGGAAAACAGCACTGTATTGAGCAAATAAGTCGTCAATCTTGTGACTTAGCGAGTGTTTGCTCCCCCTTGAAATTAACGCACCTTTGAGGAAAAGCTCCACAGAGTGAGCAGCCAACATCAACGCAACACTCGCATTTGGCCAAGTATCTTCAGAAGTATTGCTTTGCATCCGTGCACAGACATCAAGACTTGCAGCTAGGTATGCATCAGCGAAGTCGAAATACCTCGTTGACTCATCTTGGTGTAAATCTTCCCAGTTACCGATCATCTCGCTCATGGTTTATAACGCCCTAATAACGGGCTAATAAAGCTTGGCTATAATTGTGAGCGCAGCGAACTAAGCCAAGCTTTATTAGTCCGCGTTAATTTGTTTGTTATAAGCCAACTGCCAACACTTTTGCTAAGTGGAACTCCTGACTTAATGCCGATTTGCCTAAACTTTAGTAAATACTGGCAAACAACACAAGGCAAAAGAATTAGTGCAAGCGATTAAAAAGTTGAAACTTTTGCACGTTAACAACGATAAATTTAGCCGACAAAACCAAACTAAAAAACCAGAGAGTTTGCACACAAAACTGCAATTAAACACCACTGAATAACACTGATTTTGAAAGTTTTAACCGAGCAAAAACTTACTTAAAACTAATGGCTTATAACATTTTATTAGTGCGCATGCGCGTTTATCACGTTAGACCAGTGAAAACGCGCACGGTTAACTATCTGTATGCAAAGAACTTATCAGCTTTCTGCCAAATACACCATCTGGAAAAACGCGCATGCGCGTTTTCCAAACCTATTAACTAAAATTCAGTTACTATATTCACCTGATTTTATAGAGTTTTATTTATTTCGGATGGAATTAATGCGCACTGATTTTGTCTGAAAATCATACCAAAACACCTAAATTTAAATATGACTGTATACCCATACATTGTTATGTCTATTTCTGGTAAAGCCAAACATAGGTAAATAGATAAGAATTTGTATGTCAGCAGGAGTGGGAGTTTTCGGTTGAGCTAACGAGCCGAAACTCGGAATGGGGCAAAAAGCTTTTAGCCAATGAACAGTTCAATGATCGTAAAGATTGCCATTGTTGCAACTGTGACCGTTGGCGGCATGGCCGCTCTTTCACATCCATGTGAACGCGGCATTTACACTTCCATGTGCAGATGCCGCCGTCGAGCCCTCAGGGATGCTTCTTGTGAAATAAAAAGGTGGCGTGTCACAGGGGAAACAATGACAATTCGTCTTGCACACCTGACGACAAACTTATCTCGTTTGGGGGCAAAAATGTTTTAGAAAAGGCTGTACACAGATGTGATCGCTGGCTTTTCAGTATGATTCTTTATTACTTGGTGACAGTTATTCTGCATTCAGTAATTCATAGGGGCGAGCAATCGCCTCTTTGAGATCGCCAAGGGAAAACACCTTCGAGAAACGCCCAAAGGTTTTGCCATAAAACACGGTTTCGACTACTGGCAAACTAAAGACCTGGTAGCTGGCGGCAATCTCGCCTTGGGCCTCACAATCGATATATGCCAGCGCCATTTGGGGAAACTCCCTCGTCAACAAATCCGCAATCTGAGGCTTAAGGGCCTGACACACGCCACAGCTTGGTGCGCCAAAGAGGAGTAATACCGCTGGAAATTGCTTTAGTACGACATCCAGTTGCTCTGGCGTTTCGATGGTATGGATTTGGGCGTTAGGCATGGCGCGTCCTGTGGAATGCGGCTCAAATAAACTGGGTAAGATAACTATCGTTCCAAGGTTACTACATAACCAAAGCTAAATGTACTTAGTTCAGATTGGTAAAGCATAAGCGTCGCTTGGTCGTTCGCTAGAATATCGCGTATTAGCTTCGTTTGAGTTCGATTCAAAATTGAATGGTGTAACATTTAAAACAAAGACTTACTACACCACTGGCGCTCGCAGGGGATGCCGTCACCATCGCCATCCATTTGAGTATTCGGACAGTGATTGATGTAATACGTTGCTTCGTCGCAAGAGCTCATATGGCTGCAATGGGTTTTACCAGCCTCGCAGCGAAACTGAGCCTGAGAAGTCTCATACAATGGCATTTGTTCAATGTCAGCGTTAGTTAATACGGGGGGGGCATTAAACTCGGTATATTTCTTAAAACCAAATATCCCAATACCCAAGATTAACAACAGCGGTAGCAGGGTATTTGATAGGGAGCGACTCGGGGGATTCGCATTGCGTCGTGGGTTTTTACTTGTGCTCGCTAACACAGCGACGCCTTCGATAGAGGCCTTGATGGCTTTCACTTTGCCATCGTTTTGTATTTCGGTTCGATACAAAATACTATCGCCGACTTGGGGTTTTCTAGCCATGTGCTTCAACACAGTGATATGGATAAAAACATCTTTACCCTTTGAATCTTCTGGTTGAATAAACCCGAATCCTTTCTCATCGTTCCAACGAACTAAAATGCCTCTTTCCATGAGTTTGCTCTAAGTGCTTAATTTATGTTCTTTATATGTGGGATTGACCTTAAGGTCAATGGCGTTAATCGGATTATGACTGGGATGACTGCATCAACTTGTTGGCTTTTTTGACCGCATACATGGCTTGATCCGCATAGTTGATCAGGGTCTTAGCATCGGTGCCGTGGCAGGGGAAAATCGCCGAGCCAATACTCACTCCGATGCGCAACTTGTGTTCATGGATAATATAAGGCGCGGTGACCGCTTGAGTGATTTTTTGAGTCAACACGGGCACGCTTTCTTCGTTGGGTAAGTGTTCCAGCAAAATCACAAATTCATCCCCGCCGAGGCGGGTTATAGTATCGATTTGTCGTATGTTGCCCGTGAGTCGTTTTGCGACTTCCTGCAATAACTTATCGCCGACATCGTGGCCAAATTCATCGTTGACCGGTTTGAAGTTGTCCAAATCGAGAAACAAAATGGCAAAGATCCCGTCTGAACGCTGCGCATGGACGATAGCTTGCTCTAATTTGGTATGGAATAGCACCCGATTGGGAAGGTTGGTGAGGGCATCGTGGTGAGCTATGTGGCGTAAATGTTCTTCTTCAGCTTTACGCTCAGAAATATCGGTGATGACAATCACGAAGTGAGTTAGTCGGTTATCTTGGTTACGCACAGTGTTTATCCGCACGCTAAGGGGCAGATAACCCGAGGCGGTTTCTTTAATCAGCTCTCCTTGCCATTGCTCTCCCTGTTGGAGCAGATTGAGCATGGCTTGATAGGCATCTTCGCTCGGATGCCCAGTATTGATAAAGCGTGAGGCGTCTTGATGTAAATCCTGCTCGGTTAAGCCAGTGATATCGGTAAAGGCTTGATTGATAGAGATAATACTCAGTAGTGGATCGGTAATGATAATGCCGTCTGTGCTGGCATTAAACACGGTTGCGGCGAGCCGCAGTTTATCTTCTGCCTGCTTGCTGCTGGTTAAATCCATAAAGTAGGCGACCCCTTCATGGGTGCTGCTATTTAAAAAGCTCGCGCCTAGCATCACGGATACATGTTCGCCCGTTTTACTAATGAGTTGTTTTTCATACTGATTGCAATGGCCTAATTCGATGAGTTCGGCGATGGCGATTTGATCTCTGGCCTCAAACTCAGGCGGTGTGAGCGAGCGCCAATTGACTCGGCCTGAGGCGAGATCCTCACGGTCAAATCCCAACATATTGAGAAAGTGATCGTTAGCATCGTGTATGGTGCCATCAAGTTGCCATGAAATAATGCCTATGGTGTCGGACTCTTTCAGGCTATTAAATCGTGACTCACTGATGAGTAAGAGTTTTTCTGATTTGGCAATGTTGCGGATAATCTGTCTACTGGCCAACACGCCAATGCTGATAAACAACAGCAACACGCTTAGACTGATTAACCAAGTGATTCGTTTCACCCAGCGGGCGCCCTCACTGAGTACGGCGGAGAATTCAATCTCTAAACTGAGTAACTCTTCGCTCAGTTTGATGATTTGTTCTCGATATTGACTAAGGTCTGCCGCGTTGTCCCCTGACAGGTTGATTTCTTGGTGCATCGCGCTGGCGAGGGACATCATGGTACTGAATTTATCGTCGGCGAGGCTCCAAATCTTGACGGCCTGCTGCATATAGTGGGTACGGTTAAAATGGCGGAAAAACCAGATTAAGGACTCTGTATCCCTGTCGTCATTTAATCCCTGGATAAAGCCTTCCCTTGCTTTACGCTGATTAATCGGTGAGGAGAGTAGAGCCTCGCGAGCTTGTTTGTCGCCCTGCATAACGGCGGTTGCCGCCAGGTAGCGTTGATAATCTACTTCATTTTTATTGTAGGAATATTGGATCAGATAAAAAGTGGCATCCTTTTGCGCCTTCGCCCACAGTCCTTCACCTCTAACATAGGTACGAACGCCATCGAAAATATTGCCCTGAACATAGACGAGGGCAACCTGCACGATACAGATAGTGATAAACATGCCAATAATCAACAGTACCTTAGCGACGGTTGAACGGGACTGTTGCTGCAATATGTTGATCAATTGCCTTAATTTACTACCCATCCTTCCTCCCTCCCTAACGCCATGGGAGTGCCGATGAGTAAAGGCGAGTCAGTTTGGCCTATGAGGTCGTTAACCTGTGGGTTTCTCATCTGTTCCTTGGAAAATGTGTCGTGATACGCGATGTATGCCTCTGTAATGAGCGTGCTCGGCCTCCAAGTTGGTTAGGAAGTATGTATGACTGTAGCAAAGGCTAAAGTGCTTTCAAGTTAACCGAATGAAATACCGTCAATTAGAGCGGATTTCAGTTCTTAGACTCTGACCGTTCGTTTGGGGACAGGCTTGGGTCGAGTTCACTATGGGCTTGCTGCCGGTATTGTTCGAATAAGCCTTCCTGTTTCATTTGCTTAAGGGTGGTGCTGAGTTTGGCCGCCAGTGCTTTATGGCGTTTATGCAGGTAGCCGAAGCTAATGAGGTCGTCCAATTCGCCCACGGGATGGATTTTACTGTGTTGAAATTCAGTGTATTTAAGGACTTGTTCCCCAATGGCTTCGGTATCTATGTAGATATCAATCCTATCGCGCAGCATACGGCGAAAGGAGTTTACGGGGGAAGAAGAGGTGGTGATACGGTCCTGAGGCACTAGCCCTTCAAGTTTTTGTTCGATATAAAAAATCCCTCGATAATATTCAATACGATATGGATGATTCAGCAGTGAAGCCCAGTCCTGAATCTGCATATCGGGATGGATACCATAGGCGATGAGTTTAGTCTCGATCACGGGTTCTTCGATTCGGATTAAGTTCTTAAATTTCAGTCCATAGGAAAATACCCGCGCCGGTTCACCATCGATTTTGCCCGAATCGGCCATTAGGCTGGCACGCATCGGCGGAACCACTTGATAACTAAATCGATAACCAAGGCGAGCAAATGCCTCGGTGTAAATCAGCTCACCCAATCGAAAATACAGGTTGTCCTTAGGATCCTCATAAAACGCCATCGAAATAACGGACATATCGGCGGTAGTGGGCGTTGGGGATATGGGGGAGGGATTGGCGCTGAGTGTCTGGCATAACAGTGAATTAAATAGTAAGCCTAAGCAGATGCTCAAGAAAAAAGCCTTTATTCCGTTGGGACGACAGGGGGCTTGCATAGGGTATCCTTAACCTTTTTAAGTGCTTAAAGTATAGACACTCTCGCAAAGGTGGGGGGGATTTTAAGGTTGGTAATGTGAGTGCCTTAGTTTGTTTATCGCGGAATAAAATGTGATCTTGAGGAGGACAATTTGTCCTTTTGCGGATAAAAACGTGCGATACAGCACGTAAAATAGAAAGATAACTGTCATTGGTGATTTTTTCCTCAGCAGAGTTTGAGCTTGATCCGCTTTTTAACCGTGAAGACAGCGTTAAATCCGTGTCACTCATTCGTTGATGCGGGAAGGAAAAATGAAGTTATTCCATACGGTTGCAGGATGGCGAACCAAGGCTTATTTATCTGGAGTTTGGTTATTGCCGCTCTATGGTTTATCGGGTGTAAGCTTGGCCGACAGCGCAGATAATATTGAACGCTTAGAAGTGCGTGGCAGACAAATCAATACCTTAGGTCATAGTACTTCGGCGTCGGAAGGGATAGTGGGTGCGGCGGAAATCGAGAGTCGCCCGCTACTGCGTACGGGGGAGATCCTCGAGTTTGTCCCTGGGATGATAGTCACTCAGCACAGTGGTTCGGGTAAGGCGAATCAGTATTTTCTACGTGGCTTTAACTTAGACCATGGCACAGATTTTAATACCCGTGTCGAAGGTATGCCGGTCAATATGCGGACTCACGGCCATGGTCAAGGTTATACGGATCTTAATTTTTTAATCCCCGAGCTGTTAGGGGAAATCCGTTACGCCAAAGGAGCTTATTATCCTGAAGTGGCAGACTTTTCTGGCGCGGGTGCGGCGCAAATTCTGCTCGCCGATGAACTCGCTTATCGCCAAGTTGGGGTGACCATAGGGGAATACGGTTATCAACGGCTGGTGGCGACTCAGGATATGAAGACCGAGGTCGGCCGATTTATTTTAGGAACGGAATTACAGGCTTACGATGGCCCTTGGAGTGATATTAAGGAAGATGTCAGCAAGATCAATGTGGTAGGCCGTTATCTTACCAAGCTTAATGGCGGGGACTTTAGCCTCACTATGATGGCCTACGACAATAGCTGGAATTCGGCGGATCAAATTCCGGCGCGGGCGGTGGAGTCTGGGCTGATTGATTTTTACGGTTCACTCGATACCGATGTGGGCGGTGATGCCAGTCGTTACAGCATTTCGGCGAATTATGACGCTGGCAACTGGCAGGCCAATGCCTATGCCATTCGCTCGACCATGGATCTGTTTTCAAACTTTACTTACTTCTTAAACGATCCCATCAATGGCGATGAATTTGAGCAGGTCGATGAGCGCACCATTTGGGGCGGCGATATTAAACGCGACTGGCAGATGAGTCTGGCGGGGACACAAGTCAATTACAGCCTAGGTGCCGATGTGCGCTACGACGATATTGGTGCCGTAGGCTTATACAACACTAAAGCACGGGAACGTCTCAGCACTGTGAGGCTCGATGAAGTGCAGGAACTCTCCACGGGATTATTTGGCAAGCTGGAGTGGTTGCCTGCTGATCAATGGCGTTTGAATTTAGGCTTGAGATACGACTATTTCGATGTGCAGGTCGATAGTGATAATCCCCTCAATAGCGGCGATGCTTCCGATGGCATGTTGAGCTTAAAGGCGGGCGCTTCCTACCTAGTGAACGATAATCTGGAACTCTATATGAATGCGGGGCAGGGATTGCATTCTAACGATGCCCGCGGTGCAACCATTAAGGTCGACCCTGTTACGAGCGATCCGGTTGAAAAGGTCGATTTGTTAGTCCGCTCCAATGGCGGCGAGTTTGGCGTCAAATACTATGATCGCGACTTTATTAACTTTTCGGCGGCGCTTTGGTATTTGGAGCTCGACTCTGAACTACTCTTCGTCGGCGATGCGGGCAATACCGAACCAAGCCGCGCCTCTGAGCGTTACGGCGTTGAAGTCACAGCCTATTATTGGCTTAACGATGATTTGAGTTTGGATATGGAACTGGCCTGGACCCGTGCCCGTTTTACCGAAAATGAACTCGATGAAGGCAAATATGTCGATGGTGCAGTGCCCTTTGTTGGCAGCGCGGGCATTACCTACCGTCCCGATGGCGATGGCTGGTATACCAGTGTCAGGCTGAGATATTTAGGTGAGCGGATCCTCGATAGTTTTGATGAGCATAAAGCCGATGACACTACCTTAGTGAACCTTGCCTTGGGTTATCAGTTATCTGGCTTCGATACTAAGCTCGAGCTATTGAATATATTTGATAGCAAAGACCACGATATCGATTATTTCTACGAGTCTCGTCTAGCGGGTGAGCCAGCTGAAGGCGTGGAAGACTTGCATTATCATCCTGTTGAGCCGCGCATGGTGCGGGTGAGTGTTAGTTATCGTTTCTAATTTGAGTGACCATTGCTAGCGCCAATCGATACGCTAAGTTTGTTTCGCACCTAGGATAAACTTAGCGTTTTCTATTCTGTTTACTGCAATCATTCCGACATCTAGTTGCAATAAAAACGCCATTAAAATCACGCCAGTTCGTCATATATAGCATTGAAAATGTGGGCGCCTCTTAAGGGAATACCCTCATACACTCAATAATAAAATCGGTGATGAACGTGATGAATATTAAACGGATCGCTGCAGCTATCTCCTGCAGTTTAATGACGGTTGTAGCCCACGCTGCAGTCTTACCCGCAACCCAAACTGACAGTCAGTGGTTTAAAGACAGTGCAGCCAATGTTGCGGCTAAAGCGCAGCTTGAAACCAAGAAAACAGCTAAAAACGTAATTCTTTTTGTCGGCGACGGCATGAGTATCTCAACCTTAACTGCCGCCCGAATTCTGCAAGGACAGCAGCAAACGGGTAACCAAGGCGGTGAAGAAAACTTCTTAAGTTTCGAGCAGTTTCCCCACACGGCGTTAGTGAAAACCTATAACACTAACCAGCAAACGCCCGACTCCGCAGGTACCATGACTGCCATGGCGACCGGGGTAAAAACCAAAGCCGGTATCATCTCGATTTCTGACACCAGTTTACGTGGTAACTGTTTGTCTTCTAAAGGTAATGAACTCGTTTCTCTGGTTGACCTTGCCAATGCAAAAGGCTTATCGACCGGGATAGTCACGACCGCCCGTTTAACTCACGCGACGCCTGCGGCGACTTACGCAAAATCACCAGAGCGTGATTGGGAAGGCGACTTTAACCTGCCAGCCGAAGCTGTTGCTAACGGCTGTACCGATATCGCCAGCCAACTGGTGATGCGCGATGAAGCAAACTCACTTAGCGTTGCCTTGGGTGGCGGTCGCAGCTATTTCTTACCAAAAGAAGTCACAGACGGTGAGAACAAAGCCGGTAAACGTAAAGACGGCAAAGATCTGACCAAAGCTTGGGTCGAAAACTTTAGCAAAGCGGCTTACGTGTGGGACAAAAAAGGCTTCGATGCCATCGATGTCGCCAATACCGATCACTTACTCGGCCTCTTTAACCCATCCCATATGGAATACGAAGCGGACCGTGCCGATGACGTTGGTGGTGAGCCATCACTTTCAGAAATGACCGCGAAATCCCTCGAAATTTTAAAGAAAAACGATAAAGGCTTCCTGCTGATCGTGGAGTCGGGTCGTATCGACCATGGTCATCATGCGGGCAACGCTAACCGCGCCTTGACCGACGCAGTTGAGTTATCTAACGCAGTGAAAGCCGCGGTAGATGCGACCAGCAGCGATGACACCCTGATCATGGTCACAGCTGACCACAGCCATGTATTTACCATTGCAGGCTACCCCAAACGCGGTAACCCGATTTTAGGTTTAGTCCACGATGTGGATGGTTCGTTAGCCCTCGCTAACGACGGCAAGCCTTACACCACGCTGGCCTACACTAACGGCCCAGGCGCTGTGGTTGGCGTGCGTGACGACTTAACCTCAGTCGATACTCAAGACAAAGACTTCATGCAACAAGCACTTATCCCAATGGAAAGTGAGACTCACGCCGGTGAAGACATCAGCTTACACGCAATGGGCCCAGGTTCGAATCTGGTTCAGGGCGTGATTGAGCAGAACGTGATCTTCCACATTATCAACCAAGCCCAGCAGCTTGGCGGCACTAAGTACTAATAGGTCGTCTGCGACTTACAGTTCTCACTTTTGGAGTTAAAAATGAATAAGAAATTACTGGTACTCGCAATCTCTGCCATGCTGGGTTTAGCCGCATGCGGTAGCGATGGTGACAACGGCGCGGCAGGTACGCCGGGTTCGAATGGTTCTAACGGTTCCAATGGCAGCGACGGTAAAGACTGGACCGCTGTCAACCAATGGTATGTCGATGCTCAAGCGCGTGTGACTAAGGCCGATGGCCTGAGCGTGAACAACGATGTGGGCGCGGCGAAAAACGTGATCCTGTTTGTTGGCGATGGCATGGGCGTCTCGACTATCACTGCGGCGCGTATTTTAGAAGGCCAATTAAAGGGCAAGACGGGTGAAGAAAACTCTTTATCTTTCGAAACCTTGCCTTACGTCGGTTTATCTAAGACCTATAACGTCGATGGTCAAACACCAGACTCTGCGGGCACTATGTCGGCGATGATGACAGGGGTGAAAACCGATGTGGGCGTGATTTCACAGGCCGAAGGCGTAGTGCGTGCTAACTGCGCATCGACTAAAGATCAAAACTTAGTGACATCACTGGAACTGGCGGCCATGGCGGGTATGTCTACTGGTGTGGTCACCACAGCGCGTTTAACCCACGCCACGCCTGCGGCAACCTATGCCCACGTGCCTGAGCGTGACTGGGAAGCCGACTCAAACTTGCCAGCCGAAGCCGTGACCAATGGCTGTAAAGATATCGCCGCGCAAATGCTCGACTTTAACTATGGCAATGGCTTAAACGTGATGATGGGCGGTGGTCGTCGCAGCTTTATTCCAAAAACCTTAATTGATCCAGAAGGTAAAGCGGGCAAGCGTAATGATGGTCGCGATCTGACTGCCGAATGGTTAGCTAAGTACACTAATGCGGCCTACGTTCAGGACAGAGATGGTTTCCTCAATGTGGATGTTGCCAGCACTGACCATTTATTGGGCCTGTTCAACTCATCCCATATGGAATACGACTATGACCGCACCGAAGCGGGCGTGAAGGGCGAGCCATCACTTGCTGAGATGACAGCCAAGTCGATTGATATTCTGAAGAAAAACACCAAAGGCTATGTGCTGATTGTCGAAGCGGGTCGTATCGACCATGCGCACCATGCCGGTAACGCCGCTCGTGCCCTGTACGACACAGTTGCGCTTTCAGAAGCAGTCCGTGTTGCGATGGAAAAAACCTCGGCAAACGACACTCTGTTAATGGTGACGGCTGACCACAGCCATGTGTTCACCATCGCAGGTTATCCAACCCGTGGTAACCCAATCCTAGGTCTGGTGAAGAGTAACGATGCGAACGGTATCGCCGAAGTGACTAACTCAACCGACGCTAACGGTTTGCCTTACACAACAGTAGGTTATGCCAACGGTATGGGTTATGCGTCATTAGCAACGGGTGGCGATGAGCGTTATAACTTCCCTGTGGATGCTGGCCGTAAGGACTTGAACTTTGTGGATACCCAAGACGTTGGATTCCATCAAGAAGCCCTAGTGCCATTAAGCGATGAAACCCATGCGGGTGAAGACGTGGCGATTTTTGCCCGTGGCCCAAGCTCGGATCTGGTTCAAGGTACGGTTGAACAAAACCATATCTTCCACGTGATGAACCGTGCGGCGAACTTAGTCGCGAAAGCGGAAGCTGCAATGGCGGCGAAGTAAGCCAAATGCCGATGGTGGGTTGTCCTGCCATCGGCTTTTATCTAACAGTCTTTAAAGACGTTAGTCAGTAATGCGAGTCATAAAATTAGCGTGTAAGTGAGATATAACATGAACAAACTCCTCTTAGTCACTCTGGTATCTACATTAGCCTCCCCTGTGATGGTTTTAGCCACTCCCGTTAGCGCTGTTTCTGCCAATCAGGCCAATACACAATGCGCAACACTTGAGGCCAGCCATTTAAAAGCCCAGTACCAAGTCACCAATGCTAAGGGGCAAAGCTGGCAGATGACCCTGCTAAGAGATGGACAAGATTTTATTATTCAACAGGATAACACCACCTTCGAACAATGGGCTCCCAATGGCGAATATGTGCGTTATTTCCCCGTTGAAAAACGCTCAGTCACCTATCGCAAGGGGGACTTAAGGGCGCTAAACATTCAGCACGACCGCGATCAGTTGTACCATGTGGTGTCTCCTGCATTGCCAGCCCATATGGCTAAAACTGAGCTAAAACAATTGCCTTGTTTTGCGGCTCAAGGCTTTGCGGGTAAGGTCAATGGTATGGATAGCCAGCTCGACTGGATTGCCAGCATTGAACTGCCACAGCAATTTAACTTAGGCGATGTATTAAGTTACCAGTTGCTCAAGGTTGAGCCCTACAGCCACGAGGCGTTTGCCGCTTTAACCCAGAATTATCAAGACATTGATTTTGCCGATGTGGGCGACAGTGAGTCTGACCCCTTTATCGCCAAGATGATCAACCAAGGCTTTATCGAGCACGGTAGCAGTGGTTTTTATAACAGCGAAGGCCATGCCATTGAGGCGCAAGGCGGCCATGGCAGTCATTCGCACTAAGCGACTTTTTGAGTCAACAGTAAACGCCCTCATTTGGGCGTTTTGCTTTTTAGGGAGCACGCCGCAATATTTTACTATTCGAGCCAAGTTCTCGGCGGCTAGAATGAGTCGTATCTAAAGTTGTCTTTGCCTTGTGAGATTAAGCTTGCCCTATGAGCCGTGTGACTCCCGTTGAAAATATCAATTACTGGCGCCATCCCAGCCTCTCAGGCATTGAACTGAGTCAGGCCGAATTTACCCATTTCAGTTTTGATAAACACGTGCATCTGGATTACCACTTAGGGGTTGTGACTCAAGGGGCGCAGCAATTTATCAATAAGGGCAGTCGTTATCAGCTCGGGCAACATGGGCTATCGACCCTTAATCCCGATGAAACCCACGATGGACAAAGCCGCGACGCCGAAGGATATCGGGTTAAGGTGATGTCGATCCCCGTGGAGTATATGAACAGCATTAGCCAAGAAATGGGGCTCAAGGCCCATTTCTTTAATGCGCCCATGGTGGATGACCCCGCGTTATATCAATACTTTATCCAGTTGCATAATGTACTCATTCAAGGTCAATGCTCTGAGCTTGCGGCCGAGTCCCATCTGCTGAACTTTATGCAGCTGTTATTGACGCGCCACCCCACGGGAATGCTGAATTTGCGGCAGGATAGGGGGTTATCATGGCAGCAGTTAAATCGCATCAAACAGAAAATTCACGATGAGCCGTCGCAAAATACTCAGCTTGAGGCGTTGGCCGATGAGGTTAACCTGAGTAAGTTCCAGTTTTTACGCCAATTTAAACTGGCGACCGGGATGACACCCCACGCCTACCTGAAGCGAGTGCGATTAGAGTTAGCGAAAAAGTCCTTAACCCATGGCGCCTTAGTGGCGGATGTGGCGCAGCAGTTAGGCTTTTTCGACCAGAGTCATCTAAATAAGGCGTTTAAACAGGCCTTTTTACTCTCACCAGTCCAATTTCAGCGGCGCATGCTTTAAGGTAAATTAGCCGCGTGCAATTTCTTACAATGCAGATGCTGAAGGCTTGGGCATACTGGCGTTCTTACATGTATTTGCGGAGCCCTATTGATGGATGTATCCCTGTTAGTCACCTTAGCCGTTATTCACTGCGTAGCCTTAGTCAGCCCCGGGCCGGATTTTGCCATTATGGTGAAGATTGCTACCTCGCAGCCGCGAAACACCGCAATTGCCACGGCGGCTGGGATATCGGTAGCGATTTTAGCCCATACCATTTTGAGTTTAACTGGCGTCAGCTTAGTGATTAAAAGCTCCCATAGCTTGTATCTGTTAGTGCAATTGCTAGGCGCTTCGTATTTGGCGTGGATGGGATTTGGCGCGCTTAAGGCTGCGGTCGCCTTTTTCAGTAAACCCAAAACCGTATTGAACGGCGAGGGCGCTGAGCCCACTGGATTTACATCTACCTCGGAAAACAGCCTTGATATGCCCACGGCGGGCGCGGTAAACGCCTTATCACCTAAACAGGGGTTTATGCGGGGGCTTTATACCAATTTATTGAATCCTAAAGCCTTAGTGTTTTTCTTAACCTTATTCTCTGCTCTGATCACCCCGAGCGTGACTCCGGTGACGAAATTCGCCGCCGCGCTGATGTTATTTGTGTTGTCACTGCTCTGGTTTGGCTTTCTGGCGCTGATGCTCTCTAAAGCTAAGATACAGCAAAAGCTGCAACGACTCACACCTATCATCGATGGGGTGATTGGGTTGATCTTTATGTCGGTGGCGGTAGCAATAGTGTCTAATTTGCTGCTGGCCTAACGGGGTAATAGTGAGGCTGTGATGCGGCTTACTGCACATAAGCTTGGGGGGATTGTGTGTGTTTATCCCTCCTTAGCTATGGTATCCTTGCCAAGTCTTAATTTGGATGTTTTTGACTTTAAAGGAATAAATCATGTCTAGTCGCCCGTTTTATCAAGGTTTTTCAGCGGTTAATCGACTCTCGCGTTTAGGGCTTTATACGGGCTTGTTGCTGGGGAGTCTTAGCTCAGTACCACAGGCTCAGGCCGCCCTAGAGGCGGAGTACGTGCCACAGGTGCAAGCCTTGATTGATGCGGCCAAGGCGGGTGATCGTCAGGCGATTGCCGAGCAAATTTCTTATCCCCTCCAGCGGGAATACCCGCTCCCCGATGTGCAAAATCCACAACAATTGCTGACGAGATTTCAGCAAGTCTTTGATAGCAAGTTGCTGAGTCAAATCGCCAATTCGACCACAGAGAACAACTGGGAGACTATGGGCTGGCGCGGCATTATGCTCGATCACGGCAGTGTCTGGTTGGATTTCGATGGCAAAATCTCGGGCATTAATTATCAAAGCCCAGAGGAAGCTAAGTTAAGGGATGAACTGATCGCCCAGCAAAAAGCGATGCTACACGAGAGTGTGCGCGAGTTTGCTAGCCCTGAGCTGGCGTGGGAAACCGAGCGATTCATCATACGTGTCGATGCCCTCGATCGTCAGCAATACCGTTATGCCGCTTGGTCAAAGGGTAAATCCCTGAGCGAGAAACCTGATTTAGTCCTCAAAAAGGGGAAGTTAGTCCTCGATGGTAACGGCGGCAATCATTCCTTCCAGTTTAAAAGCGGCCCCTATCTTTATGTCTGCGATGTGATTGTGCTGAGCGCCGAAGAGAGTCCAGTGGGTAGACTTTATGTTTACAAAAACGATCAATTACTGGTGCAGGAGCCTGTGATTAAGGCGTTATAGCTTAATTGGCCATTCGCTTAAGGCTAATTCCCTGAAGCGAATGCCATCAAGCTTGTCTGTAACTGTCTTTTTATCAACACAGGATTAAGGTTTGTTGTCATGATTAATCCCACTAAAATCGCCATATTCAGCAGTGCCATAGTGCTGTTGTTTTTACTGACAGAATGTCGCCAAAAAGAGCAAATTCCCCTGTGTGGCCACGTCGAAGGGACGCCAATCAATACCAGCTTTGATGGCGGCCTCGATAATAACGACCGCACTCTAGCATCAACCAACTGCTTAAAAATCAAAGCGCTTTACGATAAAAGCGATCGCCAGACGAAATGGTTTAGCAGTTCGCCCTCTATCGCCGTGATGAATGCCTTGGGTTATCTTGAACAAGATGATGCCAACAACCGTGGCGATAGCTATGCGATGACGTTTAACGTACAGGAGGAGTTTGTATTTGGCCCGAGCCGAGGCGAATACGCCCTGTTTCGTCAGGACGGTAAGGGCGTTATCTTACCCGGCACCGAAGCGGCCAAGGGCAATGAGGCCAAGATTGGTGTCGATGGACAGTTTGACCGCTGGTGCCAAAAGTTGGCTTCACTCGAATTTGGCGGTAAAGACAATTGGCGCAGGCCAACAGAGCAGGAGTTAAACACTCTCTATGGGTACGGCGAGAGTCGCGCAGCCTATCAACGTGCGCAGTGGAGTTCGACAATCCCTTCTTGGTCTCGCACAGTGTATGAGACCGAATTCGAGGTCGGCATTATCTCGGTCGCCCCCAGCGGCTATAGTTTTCGCAGTTATGCCAATAGTGCCAACTATGCCGTTTGTGTCGCCGCGTTTTGAATACTAAAGAGAGCTTGAATAAGCTCTCTTCTCGTCTCATTTAATCAGCCTTATTTAATCAACTTAATCAGCGCCTTAAATCGGTCGCCTTGGGCTTCGTGTTGCAGTTCAAATAACAGTGACTCCACATTGGTGAGAGTGGCTCCCTTGGCGGTCATCATTTGAATGCCCAGCTGTTTATTGTCAACGCTGCGGGAAGACACCGCATCGGCGACAAGATGCACTGAGTAGTGTTGGTCGAGCAGATCGCGGCAAGTTTGGTACACGCAGACATGGGTTTCTATCCCCGCAAGCAACACCTGTTTGCGTCGAGATTTCGTGAGTGCATTGGCAAATTCATCACAATACCAACCGCTAAAATGTTGCTTGGCAATGGGCGAGCCAGTTCTTTCGAGCAAGGTTTTTAACTCTTCGGTGGTCGAGCCAAGTTTGGCGGGCAATTGCTCGAGCCAGAGGATGGGGATTTCAAACAGCTGTGCGCCTTGGATAAGTGTACTCAACTGCTGATGAAGCTTGGCTGAGTTATCCATGATCTGAGCGAGCTTTCCCTGCACATCGACGATAACGAGTACACATTCTTCGGGTTTTAACATCGGGCGTTCCTTCTGCGCGGGTGGATAAAGGCATCGTTTAGCGATTGCTCTGCTTATTTTGTGAATTGTGTGTTTTTTGCACTGTTAGTAAACCCTAATTGGGCTGCCTCACCAATAGGGCAAAGGTCGAATATGGCGTGCACTTAAATTGCTCACTAAAAGAGTGCGTCGCTCTCCTGCTTGCACAATTCTGGTGCATTTTTAATCTAACTATTCCTGGTTAATCTTTGTTATTTCTTTTAAATCAATAAATTAAAATTCTGGCCTGATGATTGAATTATCTTGGCTACAAGTTAATAACAATCGCGTTTTTTGGAGGTCAGGATGAAACTAGTCAGCGCTATCATCAAGCCATTTAAATTGGATGATGTCCGTGAAGCTATCGCCGGTATTGGTATTGAGGGGATGACGGTGACCGAGGTTAAAGGTTTTGGCCGTCAAAAGGGGCACACGGAGTTGTATCGTGGCGCCGAGTATCAGGTGGATTTTTTGCCAAAAGTAAAACTAGAAATTGCCACTAAAGCAGAAAATCTCGACATGCTAATTGAGGCGATTACCAGTGCGGCTCATACGGGAAAAATTGGTGACGGAAAGATTTTCGTTATCGACTTAGAACATGCCATCCGTATTCGTACGGGTGAACTCGACACTGAAGCGCTATAGGGGGCGGAAGATGGAAGAACTAACAAAATTAGGCGTGACAGTCTCTGAACTGCGCTTTGCACTCGACACCTTTTATTTTTTGATTTCAGGCGCTTTGGTTATGTGGATGGCGGCGGGTTTTGCCATGCTCGAAGCCGGCCTAGTGCGCTCTAAAAATACCACCGAAATTTTAACTAAAAACGTGGTGTTATACGCGATTGCCTGTGTGATGTATCTATTGGTTGGTTACAACATTATGTACGTCGACAATGCCGAAGGCGGTTGGTTGCCTTCACTCGGTACGCTGATTGGCTCACAAGCCGAAGATGCAAACCATGCCTTAGAATCTGACTTCTTCTTCCAAGTGGTGTTTGTGGCAACGGCGATGTCGATTGTCTCTGGCGCCGTGGCGGAGCGGATGAAGTTATGGGCCTTCCTGTTCTTCTCCGTGGTGATGACAGGCATTATCTATCCTGTTGAAGGCTACTGGACTTGGGGTAAAGGCTTTATCTCTAGCTTAGGTTTTGTGGACTTTGCAGGTAGCGGTATTGTGCATATGACAGGTGCAGCGGCGGCTATCGCTGGGGTGTTACTGCTCGGTGCTCGTAAGGGCAAATACGGCCCTAACGGCCAAGTGAATCCGATTCCTGGATCTAACCTGCCAATGGCAACCTTAGGGATGTTTATCCTGTGGATGGGCTGGTTTGGTTTCAACGGTGGCTCACAATTAATGGTTTCAGATGCAGCCAACGCTAGCTCTGTCGCTAAAGTCTTCGTGAACACCAACACCGCAGCCGCTTTTGGTGCTATCTCTGCCCTAGTTGTGTGCAAAATGATTTGGGGTAAAGCGGACTTAACCATGATCTTAAACGGCATTCTGGCAGGCTTAGTGGCGATTACTGCCGATCCGCTGTCGCCTTCGCTGCTGATGGCAGGGGTGATTGGTGTGGTTGCTGGTGGTTTAGTGGTGTTCTCTATCGTGGGTCTGGACAGAATCAAGATCGACGACCCAGTGGGCGCGATTTCTGTGCACGGCGTTGCGGGTTTCCTCGGTTTGATGTGTGTCCCCTTATCAAATGCCGATGCCACTATCACAGCGCAATTAACTGGCGCAGCGATTATCTTCGCATGGGTATTTAGCGCGTCGTTTGCGGTGTGGTTTGTACTGAAGATGACTATGGGCATCCGTGTTTCTGAGGAAGAAGAATATAACGGTATGGATGCATCTGACTGTGGTATCGACGCTTACCCAGAGTTTGTGACTGTCAAAAGTGCAGGCTAACAGGTATTGATATCACTTGATGCCTCTAAGGGATAAGAGGATAGTAAAGCAGAGCCAAGTGCTCTGCTTTTTTTATGGGTCTTCGACTGCCATGCTGATACCACAAGGAGTGAACAATGCGCTTATTCTTTGATTCCACTGGACAACTCAGACGCACCTGTTTGCTTGGGGGCATTCTGAGTGCACTCATAACCTTGCCCGCTTTTGCAGGGCAAGTCGTAGTGACTCGCTCGGATGAGCCTTTCGATGCTTTTGCCGTGCGCGATCAAGTGTTGAAAGACTATGAATGGCAGGAATCTTTGCGAAGACAGGAGCAAATTCAAATTCTGCAGGCCTTGCCACTCGGTTGTATCGCGCAGGTAAAGCCTTACCCTTACTTCACTTGTGGTCAGGATAACTATCGCCCCTATCGTTATCAGCAGCAGGATGTGTATATCAAGGTTGACCCTCCGGCGCAGCGTTAACCTTTAAGCTGCCGCAATCCTTTGTGGCAGGCCATTATTTTTTGTAACCATTTTATGACGTCTTTTTGGCCAAGTGTAATAAGCTCAAATAGGAGCCTTATGGTCTGGGGGACGTATTATGATACAACTGCGCACCATCTCTAGCGGTATATTCTGCTCATTATTACTTTTACTATTATGGGGGTGTAGCTCGATAGCCCCAAAACCTAGTGATGATGAGATAGATGCCCTATTTGCAGATTCGTTATTTAAATCTGTCAGCAATATTCCTAGCGTCGAGGATATTTTCAGCCTTCCGCCCTCGGTCGCAGCCGATGTCCGGCGCGCCTACGACCGCTACAGCTTATCGACTAAAAACCCCGTCGCGGTGCATGAATGGTTAGCCAGTTATATCAATGCCAATCAACTCGGTGGTCACAGCGATTTTCACTATCAAGATAATTTGACTCAAACCGCCAGCGAAACCTACGCCCAGCGCGCGGGGAATTGTATGTCGCTGGTGGTGATGACATCGGCACTCGCGGATGTGTTTAAAATTGGCACTGAGTTTCAGGATATTGCGATTGAACCCGTATGGGACAAACAGGGCGAGTTTTATCTGATCAACGGCCATGTCAATCTACGCTTGCTACCCGCCGAGAGCGTGCACACTGTGTATGTGTCGGCCCATGCAATTCTGGTCGACTTTATGCCCGAGCGCGCTCTGCGAGGCTATAACAAAGTACAAATCAATCGCCAGACCTTAACCAGCATGTTTTATAACAATATGGCCGCCGAATCCTTGGTAGAAGGGGATTTAGATCGCGCCTATGCGCTGATTAAAGCGGGCTTAAAATCAGGACACTTTATTCCAGCGCTCAACACCTTAGCCGTGATTTATCGCCACAAGGGCGATGAAAAGCGGGCCGAGCAAGTCTATCGCTATGCACTCAAATATGATGCTGATGATATGACGACGCTTTATAACTTGGCGGTGATTTTAGGTGAGCAAGGCCGTTTGGAAGAGTGGGCGCAGGTTAATAAAGTGCTGGAGTTAGCGCGTATTCGCAATCCTTATTACTACTACGATATGGGTGAACAGGCCTATGACGAGCATCAATACAGCGAGGCGCTCGCTTGGTATCAAAGGGCCGTGGATAAAGCCGATTATCGCCATGAGTTTTTCTTTGGCCTGTCACGCACCTATTGGGCGCTGGGGGATGAAAAACGCGCCAAACTCAATATGGAAAAAGCCATGGCTCTCAGCCGCGAAGCCACAGATAAACATCGCTATCAGGCAAAACTGCAGGCCATGCAGCAACATTAATCCTTTACTCAACCTCCTTTGTTTGCGTTTAACTACTGGCAAAGGAGGTTTTTTATTTCCGCTTTCACCACCGCTTGCTTCCAACCCCAACACTCGTTTGGCTTTAGTTTGCATATCACATTGAAATATTTGAATTTGTATTTTTTAAAAATATGTTAAAACAATACGTTATATTTGATTTCTTGAAATGGAGACAACTTGGTTGCATTAGCGGCGCAGACTGGATAAATTGAACTCAGTATTGCAGTTGAGATCCCCTATTGCAGCGATAAAAATAGCCTAAACACGAGAGTTGGAGCAGTAAATTATGTATTACCAAAATGATGACGTTCGCATTAATGAAGTCAAAGAGTTACTTCCGCCAATTGCGATCCTAGAACGATTTCCTGCCTCCGAAAACGCTGCTGCAACAGTGTTTAACGCCCGTCAAAGCATTCATAACATTCTTGCCCGCCAAGATGATCGTTTGTTAGTGGTCATTGGTCCTTGCTCAATTCACGATCCTAAGGCCGCATTGGAATATGGCCAGCGACTGGTTGCGCTCAGAGAACGTTATCAAGATCAGCTCGAAGTGGTGATGCGTGTTTATTTTGAAAAGCCGCGTACTACAGTGGGTTGGAAGGGGCTCATTAACGATCCTTATATGGATAACAGCTTCAAACTGAACGATGGTTTACGTACCGCGCGTAAACTTTTAGTCGATTTGAATGACTCTGGCATGCCGACCGCAGGTGAGTTTCTCGATATGATCACTCCGCAATATGTGGCGGATATGATGTGCTGGGGCGCGATTGGTGCGCGCACCACAGAATCGCAGGTGCATCGTGAATTAGCTTCTGGGTTATCTTGCCCTGTAGGCTTTAAAAATGGCACTGACGGCACGATCAAGGTGGCGATTGATGCCATCGGCGCCGCGAATGCGCCGCACCACTTCTTATCGGTGACCAAATTTGGCCATTCGGCGATTGTGTCGACCAAGGGTAATCCTGATTGCCATATCATTTTGCGTGGCGGCCGTGAGCCAAATTACAGTGCCAACCATGTTGCGCAGATCAGCGAACAACTGAAAAAAGCCAAGCTTGTCGATAACATTATGATCGACTTTAGCCATGCCAATAGCAGCAAACAATATCAACGCCAGATGGACGTCGCGAATGATGTGGCCGAGCAAGTGGCCGCAGGTAATGAGGCGATTTTTGGTGTGATGGTTGAAAGCCACTTAGTGGAAGGTCGCCAAGATCTGATTGAAGGCCAGGCGTTATGTTATGGCCAGAGTATTACGGATGCCTGTATTGGCTGGGATGATACCGAGCGCCTGTTAGCTGTGTTAAATCAGAGCGTTATTGCACGCCGCCAGCGTGTCTAGTCCTGAAAAGCTGTCTCGTCCTGAAATAAGTTGACACTTATTTCCACCTAAAACGCTCGATGAACCTCATCGGGCGTTTTGTATTTTAAGGCCAAATGTGGCCGTCGTTGATTATAGATGGCAACCGCTTCTGCCACCATTTGTCGCGCCTCCTCCAGCGTTGCGGGTTTATGTGTTAAAAACTCCTGCTTCAAGATGCCATTCACTCGCTCTGCTAAGGCATTTTGATAGCAGTCATATCCGTCTGTCATTGAGCATGTCACACCATGTTGTGCGTGAACCGCTTGATACGCGTTTGAGCAGTATTGTATTCCTCGGTCTGAGTGGTGTATCAGCGGTTTACTTTTATCTTGTCGCTGCTTCAGTGCTCGTTTGTAGGCCGTTAGCACCCCGTCTGTTTTAAGATTATCATCGACATGATAGCCCACGATTTTTCGTGACCAAGCATCGGTCACCAAGCTTAAATAGGCTTCATTATCTTGCAGTGGTAGATAGGTAATATCAGCCACCCAGACTTGTTCTGAGCGGCTGATGTCCACTTGCTGCTCGCTGGGCTTAAGCAAGTTGGGATGACACCTAAATCGATGATGGCTATGGGTCGTTTTATGGTACGCCCGCTTAGGCGTGACCAACAAACGATGCGCCCTAAGACAGCGAAATAACCGGTCTCGTCCTATCACTATTTGATGCATTTTGTTGAGTAAATACTGCAGCTTACGCGTACCGACTCGCGGTTGAAATAACCGTTCATATTGTACCATTTGCAACATCTGTTGCTCCCTTTGCTCCCATTCTGTTTGCCGCTGGCATTGTTGATAATACGCCTGGCGACTGATGCCAAGGTAACGACAGCATTGGGTGACGCGATAACCTATGGCCGTTTTTTCTTGGAGCGTTTCGCGGGTGGCTTTTTTACGACGGATATCCCGTAGTCAGTTCTGAGTTTTTCGACAATGGCTTCGAAGAACGCCGCTTTCATGCGGGTATCTTCAAGTTCGGCTTCGAGGGCTTTTATCTTTTGCTCGGGGGTGAGCGTGGTGGGTTCAGTCATCAACTGTCCTCGCATTGATGTTGGCGGCGTCCCTAGGGACCAATCCAGTTTGCCATGCTTGCGTAACCACACTAACACGGTGGAGCAACCTTGAAAACCGTACTTGTCTTGCGCCTGCTTATAGGTCAGCTCGCCTTTTTCCACTTGGTCGACAACCGCCAATTTAAAAGCGAGGGAATAATCGCGTTGAGTTCGTTTAATTGTTGAAGTCATTACACTCTCCAAAATGAGTTTGAAAAGTGTCAACGCTATTTAGGACGGGTCAAGCTCAAAAATAAAGGCGCTATCCTGGCGCCTTTATTTTTATTATTTTTTGCTCATTTCGGCTAAGTATTCGTTAGCTTTGGCCAAGCTACCAAAAGCTGCAATGAGGTTATTTCTGCCTTTGTCCTGAATTTCTGGATTCCCCGATTCGATCATCATCCACACCCAAGTTTGGATCAGTGGTAATGGCGGGTATTGAACTTTAGCTGAATCCAACATAAAGCATCCTTCGATCTTAATTTATTAGAATTATCGTTAGTGTTATCGCAGAACGAGTGCAGCACGGCATTTACACACGGTTCTGCGGCCAGAGATTTGCAAATCCTGCTGCTGGCTATCTTGAGTCCATAGGGCATTTTGAGTAAAACCGACAAAATAATCAACAGTAGAACCCTTGATGTTATGGCCTATTTTAACGGTTACTGTTCCGATAAAGCCAAGCTTGATTCAGAATTTTTTCACCTTAATATTCGCGTTGCGAACTCTCTGAGCGTAAGTCGTTAGCATGACATTTTTATTTCGATAAGCCAGAGAGATTTTGCCAAGATAGCTACTTTTTGTCTGTCAGAAAAATCTGATTGATTTTATTCAAACTTTCCCTGTTTGGTTTCGCCTTAACGTGTGCCACGCTGCTACAATTGAGCGACTTTAGCAAAGGTTTAGACATATGCGCCCAACACTGTATTTTGAAGGTCCCATCGATAAGCTCAATTGGCACGTAGTTAAGTTGCTCTGGCCTTATTTGCTCGAGTACAAGGGTCGAGTGGCATTGGCTATGTCTTGTCTTATCGTCGCTAAGCTTGCCAGCGTGGGCTTGCCCTTTATTCTTAAAGATTTAGTCGATACTTTGGATGCTAATAAAACCGCGCAGGCCTTGAGCGTGCCCATCGGGTTGGTCTTGGCTTATGGCGCGGTGCGACTGTTAACTGTGATCACGGGTGAAATCCGCGACACACTCTTTGGCCGTGTCACTGAGCGGGCCATTCGCCGTTTAGGTTTGGCGGTGTTCGATCACCTACATCGACTCGATTTGGATTTTCACTTAGAGCGGCGCACGGGCGGTTTGTCGAGGGATATTGAGCGCGGCACCAGTGGCGTGAGCTTCTTGATGCGCTTTATGGTGTTTAACATAGTGCCGACCCTGTTAGAAATCGCCATGGTTATTGGTATTTTCTTTTTTAATTATGGCATTGCCTTCGCCGCGATCACTTTTACCTCTGTGATGGCCTACATCTGGTTTTCGGTGGTGGCGACAGAGTGGCGCACCGAATACGTTCGCGATGCGGCCAAGGCCGACTCACTCTCAAACACCCGCGCCATCGACAGTCTGCTCAACTATGAAACCGTGAAGTATTTTAATAATGAAAAGTATGAATCGGATCGATATGACCAAGCCTTAGACCAATGGGAAGTGGCTAAACGTAAGAATCGTTTATCGCTATTTGCCCTCAACGGTGGGCAGGCGCTGATTATCGCATTGGCGATGACGGCGATGATGGCGTTGGCCGCCTATAAAGTGACCAATAATGAGATGACCTTAGGTGACTTTGTATTGATCAATGCCTTTATGATGCAGCTCTTTATGCCGCTCAACTTTTTGGGATTTGTCTACCGTGAAATTCGCGGCGCCTTAGCCAATATCGAGCGGATGTTCAGTCTGCTCGATAAGCATCCTCGTATAGTGGATAAACCTGATGCCTTAGACTTTGAGCCTAAGCGCGGTGAGCTTAGTTTTGAACATGTGAGTTTTAGCTACGATGACAGGCCCATACTACGCAACGTCAGCTTTAAGGTGGCGGCGGGGAAAAAAGTCGCCGTCGTTGGAGATAGCGGCGCCGGAAAATCAACACTCATCAAGTTACTGTTCCGTTTTTACGATGTGGAGCAAGGGCGCATTTTGATTGACGGGCAAGATATTCGTCACTTAACCCAAGATGCACTGCGCCGTGCTATTGCCATAGTGCCGCAGGATACTGTGTTATTTAATGATTCCTTAGTGGAGAACATTCGTTATGGCCGCCCCGATGCGACGGATGAAGAAGTGCGTAATGCCATTAAACTCGCACATTTAGAGCATTTTATCGCGTCGCTCTCCCAAGGTTGGGATACCAAAGTGGGTGAGCGGGGCTTAAAGCTCTCGGGCGGGGAGAAACAGCGTGTGGCCATTGCGCGGGCGATTTTAAAAGGCTCTCCTGTGCTAGTGTTTGATGAGGCCACATCCTCCCTCGATAGCCGTTCGGAGCAGGCGATTCTGTCGGCACTGCGTGAGGTCGCGAAAGGGCATACCAGCTTAGTCGTGGCGCATAGGTTATCGACTATAGTCGACGCCGATCAGATCGTGGTCTTAAGCCAAGGGGAAATTGTCGAGCAGGGGAATCATCAGTCTTTACTGACTCAGGATGGTTTATACGCTAAGTTGTGGCGCATACAAAATGAGCAACAACAGCTTTCGGTGTAAATATCATAAGCTTTCGATGTTAGTGTAACAGCGTTGGGACAATTCAGTTTTTATTCAGGTTCGGCTCTCTATACTCAAATCCAAGCAAATAATGATAAGAGGTGCTTGGCATGGAAAATATGGCATTAAGAGTCAATATTGAAGGCAGAGAAGAGAAAGTAAGCACAGACTGGTTTGCGATTATGGCAACCCTTAAAAAACGCGGTGTGGATTATGATTCGCTACAACGCATTCACGCAGAGTTAAACGCAGGCCTTAAAGTGACCACAAGACGTTTAACTCTGGCAAAATTGAATCAAGAACTTGAATTAGCTGGGATTATCCGTAGAACCAATGAATATAATGCAGATATTCGTGGTGGGTATTAGAGAGTATCACTGCTGAAACAAAACAAGGGAATATAAGAAATTATATTCCCTTTGGTTTTTCTGCCTTCCAACCTTCACACAACAGATTGAATTTGGTGGTCGATTCGTCGATTCGCGTGAGCCGAATGACTTGGCCTTCACGAAAACACACTAGTTCGCCTTCGATCTCGGTCAAGCGATTACAGCTCTTACAGCTTGTGCTGGCAGTCTTACTGTCGGGCATATGGCTTACAAAGCTTGCTTTCACAGTGTTTCCTTAACTTAATATGCAGTTGTTTAATCTCATGCGTGCATCACGGATCTTACCCCTTTTGTGATACGCATTCAAATTACCTCTTGCTAAATTAACTTTAGACGAAAGTCGTACAAAATGCATACAGTGTTAGGTTACTTATTGATTGATATGGGAATAGTATTTATCCAATGAAACCGACAAACCGCTCTCGAGCACAATCCTCACATGGGATGGCTTGAGTTGTCTTGGCTCTGTCACCCCGCAGGAGTGGGCTATCAAGGCTAAATCGTGGTGCAGGTTATGGTTATAGTTGGCAACACGCGTCGACTTATCTCTAGGATCAAGACCTTGCTGGAGTTTCTTATTGTGAGTCGTGATACCCGTTGGACAGGTATCTTTGTTGCATTGCAGCGCTTGAATACATCCGAGGGCAAACATATTGCCACGGGCTGAGGCGATAAAGTCCGCACCTAAGGCGAGCGCCCAAGCCACTCTCGATGGCACTATGAGTTTGCCCGAGGCGATTACTTTAATGCGTTTACGTAGCCCACGCTGAATTAAGATATTCACCAGTATGGGCAGGCTTTCCTTGAGTGGCAGTCCCACATAATCCATTAAGGGTTGAGGGGCGGCGCCCGTGCCGCCATCGGCACTGTCTAAGGTAAAAAAGTCCGGGGCAGATGCTTCGCCACGGCGCTCAATTTCATCGCAAAAATCTTCAAACCACTGCACGTCCCCAAGTACTGCCTTAATGCCGGTGGGTTTACCCGTGACCTCACGCACTCTGGCAATCATATCCAGAATGTCAGCTACATTTTTAAACTCGATATGACCATTGGGGCTTATGGAATCATGCCCCTGCGGGATACCGCGAATTTTGGCGATCTCCTCGGTGACTTTGACTCCCGGCAAGATACCGCCCTTGCCTGGTTTGGCGCCTTGGCTCATTTTGATTTCAAACATTTTAACTTCAGGGTGTGCGGCGATCTCTTTGAGCTTGTCATCGTCTAAATGGCCGTGCTCATTACGTACACCATATTTAGCGGTACCAATTTGAAAGACTAAGTCGCAGCCGCCTTTTAAATGGTAAGGGCTTAAGCCACCTTCACCGGTATTTAACCAACATCCCGCCTGCGCTGCGCCGTGGGATAAGGCGGTGACAGCAGGGCGTGATAGGGCGCCGAAGCTCATGGCGGAAATATGGCAAATGGCCTTAGTGGTGTAGGGCTCACGGCAATGGGGGCCAATGGTTTGAGGCAGAATTGGAGTGATATCTTCATCTTGAGTAGGAAAGGCGGTATTCATAAACATGATTGCGCCCGTGCTGTCTAGCGGGCGTGTCGAGCCAAAGGCGATGGTTCTGTCGACGTTTTTCGCGGCGCGATATACCCAACTCCGCTCAGCGCGGTTAAAGGGCAATTCTTCCCTGTCTTGTGCGAAAAAGTATTGTCTAAAAAACTCGCCTTGTTTCTCAAATAAATACCGAAAGCGACCTATCACAGGGTAGTTGTAGCGTACGGCCTGTTTGGTTTGTAGCTTGTCGGCGATGTACATATAGACGACAGCGAGGGCGCCTAAGCCAATGAGAATTAAAAAGAGTCCTGAGAAGAGATCCAGTCCCCACATAAACCAATTGAGTTCTTGCATCTTGTTATCCTCTATTCGTGTCCATAACGGGTGGAGATAAGGCTCGCTGGCTGTCCATCATGGATGGAGAGTAAAAACAGCTGACTGTAATCATCTTCTGCGATGGTGGGGATTTCAGGGCCGCCAAGGGCCTTGATGATCAGTGGGACGGTATTGGAATGCCCCGCGATTAAGCTATTACCTTTAACGGCATGTACTTGTTCAACAATCTGCTGAATATGGGCTTCGAGTGGTTTTTCTGCAGCGACCACGGTAATGGGTAAATGCCGCTCCGAAGACATAGGCAACAAGGTTTGCTGGGTTCTTTGATATTGGGTCGCGATCAGTTGCGAGATCTGCGTCCTTTGCAAGGCGCTAACCAGCGCGAGGGCACGTGCATGGCCATCATCTGAAAGTGTAGGATCGCCCGCTGGAGCGTCGGCTTTTTCGGCGTGTCTCACCAAAATAATCAAGCGATTATCGGCAAAAGCTTGATTGATGGGGCAGAGTCCAATGCTGGTAAAGAGTAACAAGCCTAACAGCAGAGTGTGCAATAGCCGAGGGGCATTGAAGCAGGTGATGCGCAAGGAGTGGCTGACCACTGTTAACCATTGGGAAATTGCCATGCCGTATATCCTTATCTAATGGGCGTATGCAAGTGTGACACTGAGGCGAGTAGATTCATCATGGGTATCATTGCCTTAGGTTGTGATGGTACTGCAATTTATAAAATTACTAAAGTTGCTCAATTTTTGGTCGATAATAAAGTCATCCCAAATTGAATGGATTAGCATCATGGAAATCAACAACCCTGCACAGGTACAGACTCCTTCTACGCCCCATAAGAAGTATGCTGACAATGCCGCTGCTAATAGTGAAAAGACGAAAAATGTGGAAGCGCGCGGCAAACAGACTGCATACCAAACCAGTAAGCAGCTAATGAACCAGGCTATTTTGTCGGCACAGGAAGAAGTGAGTCTAAAATCCGGTGATCAATCCATGGCGTTACTTTATCGCGCGGCAATTGAAGCGATAGATAAAGAATTAGCGCCTTCGATGGGGCCAAATGCTACTCAAACTAACTATGACAATCAGGTCGATTATTCTCCCGAGGCGACGGCCGATAGGATTGTGAGTTTTGCGACGCAATTTTTTAGCATTCACCAACAGCAAAATTCGAATATGAGTCTAAATGATCAGCTTGACAGTTTTATGAGCATCATAGGTGGCGCTATCGATAATGGCTTTAAGGAGGCGCGGGATATTTTGTCCGGCCTTAAAGTGCTGCAAGGGGATATTGCTGATGGCGTCGATAAAACCTATGGATTAGTGCAAGAGGGATTGCAGGCCTTCCGAGATAGCTTCAATAAGAAACCAGATGAGACACAAACGGCTAGCGCATAATGTCCCGCGCTTAGCACTCAATGTTGTTGCCATTTCCCTTGTCTTAAGCCCCTTGCAATAAGGGGTTTTTGTTGCGCAGAGAACAGTCTATGCTAGGGGTCTATTTAACGTTTTGCTTGAGGGCGAGTTATGTGGACTAGGGGACGTGTTATTGAACGTATTGATTGGAGTGATAAATTATTTTCGCTGCGGATAGCGGCCGAACTGGCGCCCTTTATTCCGGGTCAATTTATTAAACTCAGTCAGCTGCAAGATGATAAGCGTGTCGCTAGAGCCTATTCCCTGGTTAATTCTCCCGATAAACCCTATGCCGAAATCTTGGCTGTCGCCGTAGAAGATGGCCAGTTATCCCCACAATTACAAAATCTTGCCATCGGGGATGAAATCGAGATCACCCCGACAGCCACAGGCTTTATGACTTTAGATGAGATCCCTAAGGGGGAAGGGCAAGGCCGTCACTTATGGTTGTTAGCCACGGGCACGGCCGTGGGGCCATTCTTATCTATGCTCGATACGGCCGAGCCTTGGCAGCGTTTCGAAAAAGTCGTACTTGTCTATGGTGTCCGCGAAGCTAAAGATTTAGCTTACCTCGATAAATTAAAGGCTTATTCGGTGCAATATCCTGATCAGTTTATCCTGTGTTTAACCGTCACCCGTGAAAAGCTTGACGATGCACTGCAATGTCGTATCCCCGATGGCTTAGTCTCGGGGGAGATTGAGGCTAAAGTCGGTTTAGCGCTCAGCGCGGCGGATTCACAGGTGATGATTTGTGGTAATCCGGGGATGATCAGTGGCGCGCAGGCCGCGTTGCTCGACAAGGGACTCGCGAAGAATTTACGCCGCGCTCCGGGACAAATTACCGTCGAGAAGTATTGGTAATCGGTTGAGTGTTAATGACAAATAATTAGTCTTAATCGTTTTAATGTCAGTCATATAGAAGGATTTTTTGATGAAGTTGCTCTGCTCCCTCGCTTCACCCTATGCTCGTTGTGTTCGCACATTAATTCGTTATTTAGGGATTAAGGATATCGAAGAAGTCTTAGTCAATCCGATGGAAAACACCGCCGAGCTGCTCGATGTTAACCCGCTTGGGCAGATCCCTTGCCTCATCACCAACGATGGTGTGCCTATCTTCGATAGCGAGGTGATTATGCGCTATTTAGACGCCGAATTAGGTGAACAGCAGATGTTCGGTGGCCAAGTGAATAATTGGGTATTACAGTGCCAATATTCGATGATCAAAGGTCTGATTGATAGCGCAGTAAAATTGCGCCAAGAACAAATGCGTGAAGAGGAAGGGGTGAGATCGGCCTTTTGGACATCGCGTTTTGAGCAAGCGCTGCTGCGGGGTTTGATGCAAATGGAACACCAGAGTGTGATCACTCAGGCAACGATTCAGGCGCCACAATTAGCCTTAATTTGCTTATTAGATTATGTGGATTTCAGACATCCAGAACTCGATTGGCGTAAAGTGGCTCCCGCGACCTCGCTCTGGTTTAGTGAAATGCGCGATCTCCCAGCGTTTGTGGAAACTCGCCCAGCGTAAAAGGCGTTTAATGGTCTGTCGAGCGGCGGCCTCTATGGGTCTCACGGCGATTATGTTCACCAAACGCGCCGTAGAGATCCTTCGTTATGCCGTAATCGACCCTACGATCATTACCGGTTTGGCGTCTATCATCATAGTGTTGATAGCGGCACTGGCAATTGGCCATAGTGCATTCTTCCATGGGAAGCTCAGGGGCTTCCTTTGATAGAAAACGTTTCCCTTTGAGCTCATCTACCTGATCACAACAACTACCGTCATTTTCGATACTGACACAGTGGAAGCGGCGATCTTGCTCTGCATGTCGTTGATTTTTATTTTTTGCGGTTTCCATGAGTTTGACAAAGTGCTTGCGCTTTTTAGGGCCTCGCTTGAGTGTCAGCAATGCGAGTAGCGCTACCGCGATGACCAGCAGTAGTAAAACGCCCAACATACCGCCTCCTCATGTATTTTAAGCGAATTAAGGTTCAGTTTAGTTTGGTTTGAGATAATCACCAGTTTTAAGTTTTATTTCATTAAAAACAAAAAGTTAATCAACCTATTGCCCTGCTTCACTTGATCTATTACTCTTGCGCAACTGATAACTATTATCATTAATAGTCTTAAGAATTGACTCACGCTTGCTGTCATCATTTTGGGGAGAAATCGCGAATGAAATGGGTAACTTGTGCCGCTTTACTTGGGTTAATGTCGGTTGCGAATTCGGCTAGCGCTGATGAGACATTAACCGTTTACTCCTACCGTCAGCCGTTTCTGGTTGAGCCTATTCTGAAGCGCTTTACGGAGGAAACGGGCATTGGGGTAAATTTTGTCTTTGCGAAAGATGGTATTGCCGAGCGTATCGCCCGTGAAGGCCATTTATCCCCTGCGGATTTAGTGTTAACTTCAGATTTCTCTCGCTTGGTTGAATTGGTCGACAAAGACCTGACGGCTCCCGTGAAAAGTGAGCAGCTCGATAGCAATATCCCCGCGCAATACCGCGATCCCGATGGACAATGGTATGCCTTAACGATGCGTGTGCGTAATCTCTATACGGCAAAAGATCGTCTCGGCCCACAAGCGATCAGCTACGAAGAGTTGGCCGATCCTAAGTACAAAGGCAAGATCTGTACGCGCAGTGGCAAGCATCCTTATAACATCGCCTTAGTGGCGTCTATGATCGCCCACCACGGTGAGGCCGAGACTAAGACTTGGTTGCAAGGTGTGAAAACCAACTTAGCACGCAAGCCTCAAGGTAACGATAGAGCGCAGGTGAAGGCGGTTAAAGAGGGCTTGTGTGATATCGCCATCGGTAACAGCTACTACTACGGCAATATGCTGCAAGATCCAGAGCAAAAGAGCTGGGCAGAGGCTGTGGTGATTAACTTTCCGAACCAAGCCGATCGCGGTGCCCATGTGAACGTTTCTGGTATGGTGCTCACTCGCCATGCGCCGAATAAAGACAATGCAATCAAGTTGATGGAGTTCCTGTCTGCGGATGTGGCACAAAAAGCCTATGCCGAAGTAAACATGGAATATCCGGTCAAAGCCGATGTCGCGCCTTCAACCTTGGTCGCCTCTTGGGGCGAGTTTAAATCCGACCAATTACCGATTTTCAAACTGGCGGAATACCATCAAGCGGCGGTGAAATTGTTAGATGAAGTTCAGTTCGATCTCTAGTTGAGCGGTTATAACGACTAGAAATAGTAAAAGTAAAAAGTGCGCCTTGATTGGCGCACTTAGGTTAAAGGATCCACATGATTTTAGGATTAGCCAGAAGCTGGTCGCTTACTGGTTATGCCATAGCCGCGCTACTGGTGTTACCCCTCTTTGCGTTAATTCTTCAGGCGGCGCAGCCCGATGAGGCTGTTTTTGGTCACCTGCTCTCCACCGTATTACCTACTTATATCTCCAACAGCCTATGGTTGATCCTGTGGGTGAGTATTGGCTCACTCTTGTTGGCACTGCCCTGCGCTTGGTTAATGGCGCGCTGTGAGTTTGTTGCTAGGCGTTATCTGCAATGGGCCTTATTGCTCCCCTTGGCCATGCCAGCCTACATTGTTGCCTACGTATATACCGATTTGCTCGATTACGCCGGCCCAGTACAAACTGGGCTTCGTTCTGTGTTTGGTTGGAATTCACCGCAGGATTACTTTTTCCCCGATATTCGTACCTTAGGCGGTGCGGCGTGTGTGTTGTCGCTGGTGCTCTTTCCCTATATTTATCTGTTGGCGCGCACCGCGTTTATGGAGCAATCCCTAAGCTTGGCCCACGCCTCGAGGATTATGGGCTGCTCGCCGTGGCAGAGTTTTTGGCGTTTATCTTTACCTATGGCAAGGCCCGCCTTAGCCGTGGGCGTGGCTTTAGTGGCGATGGAGACCGCGGCGGATTTTGCCACGGTCAACTACTTTGCCGTACCAACCCTGACCACCGCCGTGTACGACACTTGGCTAGGTTATGGCAATTTGACTGCGGCGGCTAAGCTCTCGGCCATTATCCTCTTGGTAGTGTTTAGTCTGATTGGAATGGAACGTTTTGCTCGCCGTAAACAGCAGTTATTCCAAAAGCAGTCCCGTATTCAAGCGAGCGATTTATATCGACTCTCACCGCTGCAAACCCTATGTGCTCTCGGCTATTGCATCACCTTGTTAGTGCTAGCCTTTGTGCTGCCAAGCGGGATTTTACTCTCCTATGCCATTGATTATTTTGCGCAGAGCTGGGATCCGATTTTCTGGCAATTGAGCGTGAATAGTTTGAGCCTCGCACTCATCACTAGCCTAGTGTGCTGCACGATTGCATTGATATTGATGTTTATTCGCCGCGTGAGCCCGAGATCGAGCGATGCGCTGCCATCACGCTTGGCATCGACTGGCTATGCCTTGCCTGGCACAGTGCTCGCCATTGGCGTACTGGTGCCATTAACCCTGCTCGATTTTGCGATCAACGACTTAGCCGATTGGTTGGGAATGACAGGCCCTGGGCTTCTGTTTACGGGCAGTGCGGCCGCGCTGGTTTTTGCTTTTTGTGTGCGCTTTGTGGCTATCGCCATCGGCAGCGTGGAGACTAGCTATAAACGCATTTCGCCGTCACTGGACATGGTGAGCCTAACCCTAGGACAGAGCCCAAGACGACTATTGCAAAGAGTGCATCTGCCGCTGCTCACTAAGGGGTTATTTGCCGGGGCATTGCTGGTGTTTATCGAAAGCATGAAAGAATTACCGGCGGCATTGTTGCTGCGGCCCATAGGGTTTGAGAATCTCGCCACCTATGTATTCCAGTTTGTCTCAGACGAAAAGCTTGAACATGGCGCCTTGCCCGCCATTGTGATTGTACTCGTGGGTTTAGTCCCGCTGATTTATTTAAACCGTTCCTTGGAGCAAGATAGCCGATGACCAGTACCCTCAATCTTCATCAAGTTCATAGCGATTATCAGGGCCAACAGGTACTCAAAGGCTTGGATTTAACCCTAGCTCAAGGGGAAATCCTTGCGCTGTTAGGCCCAAGTGGCTGCGGCAAAACCACTTTGCTCAGGGCGGTTGCAGGATTGCAGGCCATCAGCCAAGGTGAAATCCAAATTAATGGCAAGACGGTTAGCGGCGCAGGGCAATTTGTGCCGAGTGAGCAACGGGGCATAGGGATGATTTTCCAAGACTATGCCTTGTTCCCCCATTTGACCGTCGCCGAAAATATTCTCTTTGGTGTGGCAAAATTAACACCAGCGCAGCGCAAGGCGCGGTTAGATGACATGCTCGCCCTAGTGAAACTCGAAGGGTTAGCCAAACGCTATCCCCATGAGCTATCCGGTGGGCAGCAGCAGCGGGTGTCGATTGCGCGCGCACTAGCCTATGAGCCGCAATTGCTGTTACTCGATGAGCCTTTTTCGAATATCGATGCCCAAGTGCGCCACAGCATGATGGCGGAGATCCGCAGCATTCTCAAACAGCGTAATGTCAGCGCGGTTTTTGTAACCCACAGTAAGGACGAGGCCTTCGTCTTTGCCGATACCTTGGCTATTTTCAACCAAGGCGTGATAGTGCAGCATGGCCGCGCCGAGGACTTATATGCCGCGCCCAATAGCCGCTATGTGGCGGATTTTCTTGGCAGTGGTAACTACTTACCCGCCGAAGTGCTCGATGGCCATAGTGTTGCCACCCCGATTGGTGAGCTGCGCAGCCTGACGCCCTTGTCGCAATCCCATGCTTTCAATGGCCAAGTGTTTTTGCGGCCACAGCAATTGGCGCTTAGCGCCGATGATGCGGGGGTGGGGACCATTACCGAGCGGCGCTTCCTCGGGGCATTTTGCCATTATTGGGTGAAAGTCGAGGCGGCGTCCCACGCCCATTATGTTGAAGTGCGCAGTCAAATCATGCAGTTGAATGTTGGCCAGCGAGTGGGATTAAGCACTGAGCCACATTCTCTGGTGCTATTTGAGTCTTAAGCAGGCCGCAGAGGATATGTCACTGTATCAGCATAAAGTATGACATTTTTGCTTACGTTTAACTTGGGCAAAAAAACGCTAGATTGCTGATATTTTCAGCCTTCCTTGTTACCTTAATTCCTCCAGAGTGGGAGGAATTATGATAAAAACAATAAAATCAATTTGTACCTTAGTCACAGTGGCGACAGCAATGTCGTCATCGGGAGTATTGGCCATGGATAGGATAACGGGTAAAGCCTTTGCGACGCGCTCAGAAGTGTATGCCACCCATGGGATGGCTGCGACGAGCCAACCGCTGGCGACACAGGTGGCGATTGATGTATTAAAACAGGGCGGCAGTGCCGTGGATGCGGCGATTGCGGCCAATGCCATGCTGGGCTTAGTCGAGCCTACTGGTGCCGGGGTTGGCGGCGATTTATTTGCCATTGTCTGGAGCGCTAAAGATAAGAAGCTCTATGGCCTCAATGCCTCGGGTCGTAGCCCCAAATCCTTAACCCTAGAGAAGCTTAAATCCCTCGGCTTAGATTATTTACCGCCCTTTGGGCCGCTGCCCGTGTCGGTTCCCGGCGCGGTGGATGGATGGTTCGAGTTGCACGATAAGTTCGGCAAACTGCCGATGGCCGATAATTTAGCGCCAGCGATTCGTTATGCCCGCGAAGGCTTTCCCGTTTCTGAGCTGATTGCTTATTATCTTAATGGCAGTGGTAAAAAACTCGGTCAATTCCCCGGTTTTAAGGAAACCTATATGCCCAATGGCAAAATGCCTGCGGTAGGGGAAATCTTTAAAAATCCTGCATTAGCAAACACCTACGAGAAAATTGCCAAGGGCGGTCGCGACGCATTCTATAAGGGCGACATTGCCAAGAGCATAGATAAATACATTAAGGCTCAAGGCGGTTACCTCAGTTATGAAGACCTAGCCAGCCATACTAGCGACTGGGTTGAACCCGTATCGGCTAACTACCGTGGCTACGATGTGTGGGAATTGCCGCCCAATGGGCAGGGGATTGCTGCACTACAGATCTTAAAAACCATGGAGCCCTTCGATGTCGCGGCCATGGGCTTTAACAGCCCTGAATATGTGCATTTATTCGTAGAGGCCAAAAAACTTGCCTTTGCCGACCGCGCGAAATTCTATGCCGATATGGCCTTTAATAAAGTGCCAGTTAAAGATCTGATTTCGCAGCAATATAATTACGATCGCGCCAAGCTCATCGACTTAAACAAGGCGGCTAAGAGTGTCGATGCGGGTAATCCTGCGCTGCAACATGGGGATACTGTGTATCTCACTACCGCGGATAAAGACGGCAATATGGTGTCGCTGATCCAGAGTAACTACCGCGGCATGGGCTCAGGTATGACGCCACCGGATCTCGGTTTTGTACTGCAGGATCGCGGGCAGATGTTCGATCTCACCGAAGGTCGTTTCAACACCTACGCGCCGGGTAAGCGTCCCTTCCATACCATTATTCCCGCCTTTGTAACCAAAGACGGTAAACCTTGGCTAAGTTTTGGGGTGATGGGCGGTGCAACGCAGCCGCAAATGCACGCGCAGATCATTGTTAATCTGATTGATTTTAAAATGAACTTGCAAGAAGCGGGCGATGCCCCCAGAATTTTGCACACAGGTTCGACCGAGCCTACGGGCGAGGTGATGAATGACGGTGGTTATGTGAGCTTGGAATCAGGCTTCCCCGTTGAAACTCGCCGTGAGCTGATTAAGAAAGGCCATGTACTCCGCGATGGGCTTGGTGATTTTGGCGGATATCAAGCCATTGGTTTTAATGCGGAAACGGGCGTTTACCGCGGCGCCTCCGAAAGCCGTAAAGACGGTTATGCCGCAGGTTACTAAGGCATAATTTGCTTGCGGTGTAATGAGCGCCGAAGCTTGCGTAAGACTGATTGACGAGGCGTAATGGCCTCGTCAATTTTTATATTGCAGTCTACAAACGTGTTTACATTACAAAGACGGACAAACTGTGCGTTACTTAATGTCATTTTCAGGTAAAGTTGCGGATAATATTGCCGAAAATGAATCGACAAAAGGGTGATAACCAGATGGATATTCAAAATATGCCGCGTGAACAGTTGGGTGTGTGTGCAGAGGGAAACTTACATAGCGTCTATTTGATGTTTAATGCGAGCGACAACGATAACGTTGAATCGCAATTGCGTCCCTGTATTGCCAACGTTGCGCAGTATATTTATGAGTTGACGGATCAATATTCCGACAGCGCATTCAATGGTTTTGTGGGCATAGGCGCCAACTATTGGGACAGCCTCTATCCCGATGCTCGCCCCGAAATGCTCAAACCATTCCCAGCGATGCAAGCGGGTAACCGTGAGGCGCCTGCGATCGAATACGATTTGTTTGTGCATATTCGCTGCGACCGCTACGACATTTTGCATTTAGTCGCCAACGAAATCAGCCAAATGTTCGAAGACTTAGTCGAGTTAGTCGAAGAGGAACGCGGCTTTAGATTTATGGATAGTCGCGATTTAACGGGCTTTGTCGATGGCACTGAAAACCCTAAAGGACGTCATCGTCAAGAGGTCGCTTTAGTCGGGGATGAAGATCCTGAATTTAAGGGCGGCAGCTACATTCACGTGCAAAAGTACGCCCACAACTTGAGTAAGTGGCATAGATTACCGCTTAAAAAGCAAGAAGACATTATCGGTCGCACCAAGCAAGACAACATCGAATACGAGTCGGAAGATAAGCCATTAACCAGCCATATCAAGCGGGTAAACCTCAAGGATGACAACGGCAAGTCGATTGAGATTTTGCGCCAGAGCATGCCTTACGGCTCGCTCAAGGAGCAAGGGCTGATGTTTATTTCAACCTGCCGCACACCAGATCACTTCGAAAAGATGCTCCACAGCATGGTGTTTGGCGATGGTGCGGGTAATCACGACCATTTGATGCACTTCACCAGCGCATTGACGGGCTCTTCTTTCTTCGCCCCAAGCTTAGATTTTTTGATGCAATTCGATAATTAAGTCTTCGCAAACCGCAACTAAACGCACTGAGCCTTAAAGCCTCAGTGCGTTTTTGTTTGTAGGCTTAACTCGATGCCGTCCACTTACTGAGATCCTGCTGCCACTGCTGGGCGGTAAAATCGATAAAGGCGCGCACCAGCGCTTGTTGATAACTGCGGGAGAGATACACAGCCCAAAGGGTTTGCCCTGGCGCCGTGTATTCGGGGAGCACTTCTTGTAGTTGGCCGCTGGCCAGATAGGGATTGGCTAAGTCGCAGGGCAAGTAGGCAATGCCATGCCCGCGCAATGCGGCGCTGACAAGCACTCCCATTTCATTCGCCATCAGATTCCCCATAGGTTTAATCAGCTCACTCTGTTGCTCCTTGAGGAGCTGCCAATGTTGCTGCGAACTATGGATAAGGCAATTATGGCTGAGCAGGTCTTTAGGGGCGGTTAGCGGCTCGGCTTGAGCCAAGTAACTGGGCGCGGCGCACAGCACGGCATCTATGCTCATCAGTTTGCGGGCAATCAAATTCTCATCGGGTTGCTCGGTATAGCGCAGTGCCACGTCCACCCGCTCATCCACCAATTGAGCAAAACTGTCCGACATTAACAGCTGAATATTGACCTTAGGGTGTAATTTTATAAAGCGATCGACCACATCAAATAGACTGTGTTGCCCAAGTCCGACGGGCGTGGCAATACGAATACTACCTACTAATTCGGTGTTATGACTATGGGCGCGGCTTTCCATTGCGGCGACTTCGCTCAGCACTCGCTGACAATATTGCAGGGCTTCTTCACCCTGTAGAGTGAGGCTCACGCTGCGGGTCGTGCGGTGCAGTAAACGTAAACTCAGCCACTGCTCAATTTCTTGAATATGACGTGAAACCTGTAGGCGACTCAGATCGAGGTGTTCTGCGGCCTTAGTAAAGCTGCCACAGTTGGCCACTTCGATAAAGCTACGCATGGCGGCGATTTTATCCATTAGTATCTCAATCTGAAACAATCATGCTCATTTATCGATATTTATCACGTGAAGTGTCGCAAGTAAACTGGTCTCAATTTAAATCAGTAGCGAGACTTATCAAATGAAAATTGCAGTATTAGGTGCATCAGGTTGGATTGGCGGAACCATTTTTAACGAGGCGCAGAGCCGTGGTCATGACGTCGTTGCCTTAGTGCGTGACCCAAGCAAGCTTGGCGAAACAGCGGCAGAAGTGCGTAGTGTCGACCTGACTCAGCCATTGAAAGCCGACACATTTGCAGGTGTCGATGTAGTGATCGCCGCAGTGGGTGCGCGCGCCGAGCAGAACCATGGCATAGTCGCGAAGACGGTCAATAATCTGTTAGCCGTGTTGCCACAGGCAAAAGTGCCTCGCCTACTTTGGGTCGGTGGTGCAGGTAGTTTAGAAGTCGCGCCGGGAGTGACCTTAGTGTCTACGCCAGATTTCCCGCCCGCCTATAAGGATGAAGCCTTGGCTCAAGGTGAAGCTTTGAAGGCATTTCGCGCCGCTAACACCATTGTTAACTGGACTTTTGTCAGCCCAGCGGCAGAAATCTACCCTGGCGCCAGCGAAGGCCCATACCGTTTAGGTGGCGATAGCTTCTTTACCGATGCGAATGGCCAGAGCAAGATTTCAGTAGCCGACTACGCCAAAGCGATGCTGGATGAAGCAGAAAAAGCGGCGCATCTTAATCAAAGGATCAGTGTGGCCTACTAAGGCTGATGAGCTTAGAGCTACGGGCTAAAGTCGACGAACTAAGGTCTGTGAGCTTAGGTTTGTGAGCTCAGGTTTGTAAGCTTGGGGTGACGAGTCTTTTTTCCAAGTACGCGTCATCCAAGCCAACAGATAGGTCTTGTGCTGTAACGTAATCGGGACACCAGCCCTGAAACAAGGGCAATGTTGGACTGAAAAGCGTACAGATAAAACAGAACAGGTCAGCAAGCTGACCTGTTTTTTTATTCTGCGTAATTGAATAAAGATTTGATGGTTTCCAAGGTATCGGCGATATCTTGGATGCTGGATGGACAGATAAAGATAGTGTCGTCTCCGGCAATGGTCCCCAAAATCCCTTCTGGCTTACCGATGGAATCCAATAAACGGGCAATTAATTGCGCGGCGCCAGGGCTGGTGCGAACGACAATCATGGCTTGGTTATGGTCAACATCGAGTACTAAGTTCTTTAACGGGCTGCCAGCGGTAGGCACGCCGAGTTCGGCGGGTAAGCAATAAACCATCTCCTGCTTAGCGTTACGGGTGCGCACTGCACCGAACTTGCTGAGCATCCGAGACACTTTCGATTGGTTAATATTGCTGAAGCCTTCTGCTTGTAAAGCGGCGACAATTTCACTCTGGGAGCCAAAGCGCTCCTCTTTTAAAATCGCCTTAAAAATTCTAACAAGGTCATCCTGATTCTTGGTCGTTTGCATAGTCTTATTCTTTATTCAAAAAAACAGGCGTATTTTGAATAGTTTTGGTCAAAGTGTCAACAAATAACCATTATGACTGAATAAAAATGCAATTTATGGATGGCTAGATAGCCGTATTGTCGGTATTGATATTGAACTAGAGTAAATATTCAACATTGGAATGCTCAGTTTCGCTAAAACTTTGTCTCCACGACTAAGGGATAATTGAAATTAACGTGACATTCCAGTAATGTGACGCCAACGGAAATTAGATCCATGTCACACATATCCGAGAAATAACGGAGATAACTATGAAAGTTGCTGTACTTGGTGCTGCTGGTGGTATCGGCCAGGCTCTCGCCCTACTGTTAAAAACTCAATTACCTGCGGGTTCTAAACTGTCTCTATACGATATCGCACCGGTTACTCCGGGTGTTGCGGTTGACTTGAGCCATATCCCTACTGCGGTAGAAATCAAAGGTTTTGCTGGTGAAGATCCAACGCCTGCACTGGAAGGTGCTGACGTTGTTCTAATTTCTGCTGGTGTTGCGCGTAAGCCTGGTATGGATCGTTCAGATCTGTTCAACATCAACGCAGGTATCGTTCGTAACCTGATCGAAAAAGTGGCTGTGACTTGCCCTAAAGCGTTAGTGGGTATCATCACTAACCCAGTAAACACTACTGTTGCTATCGCGGCTGAAGTGTTGAAGAAAGCGGGTGTTTACGACAAGAACCGTCTGTTCGGTGTGACTACTCTGGACGTTATCCGTTCTGAAACTTTCATCGCTGAATTAAAAGGCTTAAACGTTGCTGACGTTAAAGTGAACGTTATCGGCGGCCACAGCGGTGTGACTATTCTGCCATTACTGTCTCAAGTTGAAGGCGTGACTTTCTCTGATGAAGAAGTGGCTTCTCTGACCAAGCGTATCCAAAACGCGGGTACTGAAGTGGTTGAAGCTAAAGCCGGTGGCGGAAGCGCGACTCTGTCTATGGGTCAAGCGGCTTGCCGTTTCGGTATGTCTCTGGTTCGTGGTCTGCAAGGCGAAGCTAACATCGTTGAATGTGCTTACGTTGACGGCGGCAGCGAGCACGCTGAATTCTTCGCTCAACCAGTGCTGTTAGGCAAAAACGGTATCGAAAAAGTACTGCCTTACGGTGAAGTGAGCGCATTCGAAGCGAACGCCCGTGATTCTATGTTAGATACGCTGAAAGGCGATATCAAACTAGGCGTTGATTTCGTTAAGTAATCTATCTGGATTATCAAAAACGGAGCCTAATGGCTCCGTTTTTTTTATGGGCAGAATTTGAGTCTTTACTTGAGGCTAGTTACTTAGGCAGTTGGCATTGATTGTCGCAGCGCGACTTGCCTGTCAGTAAATAAGAGATGCGGTATCTGTGCTTGGCAAATCTCAGGTAGCACCAGTCCGCAACGGGTTTAATGAGAGGCAGCCGTAGCATCTGCACCCAAGGGCGTGTACCCGTTAATCCCCAAGCTTTGCAGGTGACATCGAGCCCAAGCAAAATCTCCCCCGACGCCGTTTCACCATGCAGAATGGTATTGGCGTACTCTTTATCGATATAGCTGAATCGAGAGCTGAAATTGTCAGCATTAAGATCCACAAGTTCGATGCGATCATCGGTATCGCGCGCTTTAAGCTGACGCATTTCGGCGCTACATAAAGGGCAATTGCCGTCGTAAAAAATCCGCAGTTCCATAGGGCTTCCTCGATTAAGCTGGCCTTGAGTATACGCGGGCGCCATCATTTTAGATCTAAATCATGCAGCCTTTAATGCCTTAATGATTAGGCGCAGGATGATAAAGACAGTAACATTCTGCGTATTACACTGTTTTATTGATGATTTGGCTAACTAGATTTGCCCTACATTGAACACATAAGCCCGTACTCGGCAAATAACAGGATGAATATGACAGCTCCCATTATTATCACTGGTGTGGGTAAACGCATTGGCTACGCCCTTGCGAAACACTTGATCGCCCAAGGGCACAAGGTGATTGGCACCTATCGCAGCCATTATCCCAGCATCGATGAGTTGCAGTCTTTGGGCGCGACCTTAATCCAATGCGATTTTTACGATAATGCGCAGCTGCAAACCCTGATTGAGCAATTGAGCCAATATCCCAAAATCCGCGCCATTATCCATAACGCCTCTGACTGGCTGCCAGATAACAGCCCAAGCCTTGCCGCCCATGAAGTCATGCAGCGCATGATGCAGGTGCATGTGAGCGTGCCCTATCAAATGAACTTGGCCTTAGCCTCGCAGCTGCGAGCGGGAGCCGAGGGCGAGATTGGCGCCAGCGATATTATCCATTTCACCGATTATGTGGCCGAAAAGGGCAGCGCCAAGCACATGGCTTACGCGGCCAGCAAGGCGGCACTGGATAACTTAACCTTATCCTTTGCGGCGCAATTGGCACCTGAGGTCAAAGTGAATGCGATTGCTCCTGCGATGATCCTCTTTAATCCAAGCGATGATGAAGCCTATCGGCAAAAGACCTTGGCTAAGGCCATCTTGCCAAAAGAAGCTGGAAATCAGGAGATTATCGCCTTAGTGGATTATCTATTGGCGAGCCGCTACGTCACAGGGCGTAGCCACAATGTCGATGGTGGGCGGCATTTAAAGTAAAAAGAATCTAGAACGGCCTGCGGCCTCTAGAATGCCATTGCATGGCTCTAGAATCTAGATTCAATCAAGAAGAAGTCGTTATGGAGCGATGCTCTGCTTTTTCTAGCAGCGAAGCGCTCTAGCTTCTAGTTTCTTGCACCTGCTTTTCAAAACGTTAGTACTCGACTTGGGGTGATGATACTGGGCAAGGGCACATCCCAATGCTCGCAGGGCAGGGTCGTGACTTGCTGGCAATCATGGGCGTAACCCATAGGCAGAGGTTTACCTTTGGCGTGCCAATTGGCAAGCGTTCTGTCGTAATAGCCGCCGCCCATGCCCATGCGATTACCTTTGATATCAAAGGCAACCAGTGGGGTGATCACCACATCGAGCCGTTCAATCGGCATCACGGCGCGCACATCCAACTTAGGCTCTAAAATGCCAAATTGATTCGGCAGCATTGGCGAGTCGGCGTGGTAATGCAAAAACAATAATTGCCCTGCATTAAAGGGGTGGAGCCGTGGCAGATAGGTGTGAATCCCCTGTTGCCAAAGCGCTTCGATAAGCGGAGCGGTTGCCAGTTCACCATCGTGGGTGAGGTAAAGTGCGACATGCTGGGCCTTCAGCGTGCTAAGTTTTTCGAGCATTCGCTGACCTGCGGCAAGGCTTGCCTCTGCCTGCTGCTCTGTCGAAAGCGAGCGGCGAGCTAAGCGGATCTGTTTACGCAATTCGGCGCGGCTTAGATTTGGGCTTAGGCTTAGCGTTGGGCTTAGAGTTGGGCTTAGCGACTGGGTATCAATTGCAGACTGATTGCCGTGTGGCCCCTTGACTGTTGGGGCTGAAGTGTTCGAGACAGGTGAAGTGATAGACATAAATAAGATGCTCCCCAGAATGCCGCTACCGGTGTAGCCCTTGAACCGTAGGTTCAAGGCGGGTAAATGATTACCTCCTAAGGCTTCTCGGTACGAGCCGAGCATGCTCAATGTCAGTAAAGCATTCACCCTGAGATCAAAATTATCGGCACAGGGACATTACCAGTTGGCCTGCACCCCAGGGAGCAAAAACGGTATTGAATCGCTAATCGTTTGGCTTAAAAAGTATAGGCCAGTTTAGCCATTCACTGTGCAACTCTTCTCAGATAGATGGTGCTTGGCACCGAGTGGCACAGTCTAAATCTATTTGGTTGAACGCTCAACTAAGGCGTTTTCCAAGGTTGACTGCAACAGGCTGATGCGGTCATCCATTTGTTTCATATAGTGCTTATTCTTTTGCTTTTCTTGGTACAACTCGTGTCCAATATTCAGCGCCGCCATAATGGCAATTTCTTCGCGGCTTAAGCTGTTGGTGCGATTTTTCATCGAGATGAGCTGTTGCTCAACACCTTGCGCCACAACGCGTAGGGCATCTTCCTGACCTTTCGGGCAGGCGATAGAGTAGGTGCGTCCCAGTAGGGTGATTTCAACTGCACTATTACTCATTCGAAGATGATCCTTTCGTTGGCATCGATAGGGCGGACTATATAGGGCTGATATTAAAAGTGCAAGGTGAGCCGCCGATGGATTGCACATTCGCCGTTTTGTTTGCTGCTTGTGTGAGCAGTTGCCGGAATTTTTATCTTCGCCCCCAAGAATGCCGGATCAGAGTTGGTTCAAATCTTTATCTCTGCTAGCATTGCTGCTGGAAAATTCTGATTGGAACCTGATATGGCGACCCCTCCTTCGTTACGTATCGACAGCTTGAAAATCGCCCTCGATGCGGCTGAAATTGGTCAGCATCCCGTGGAAGTGCACGGTGCCCTTGTGGGGTTAATCTGCGGTGGCGTAGATCAAACTGGCGATCTGTGGATTAAACCTTTATTTGACCTGATGAATGATGGTCAACCTTTACCAGCGCCTCTGCATCAATTGGTGTGTGAGCTATTCCAAGACTCGGTTGCCCGTTTAGGCGACTTTGAGTTTGGCTTTATGCCACTGCTTCCCGAAGAGGAAGAGCCGTTAAGTCAACGCGTTGAAGCCTTATCACTGTGGACACAAAGCTTCTTAACCGGCATCGCGATTATCCAGCCAAAGCTGAATAAAGCCTCGGCCGAAGTGCGTGAAGTGATCAAAGATCTGGCGGAGATTGCTCAGGTTGAGTTTGACGTGACCGAAGATGAAGAATCGGAAACGGCTTACACAGAGTTGCTGGAGTTTGTCCGCATTGCCGCCATTTTGTGTTACTCCGAGTTTGGCCCAGAGCCGAGCCACGGAGAGGGCGACGATCCTGCGGTGATCCACTAATCGTAGAAAGAGAAAGGTCGTAGAAAGAGAAAGGCGGAACGATTCCGCCTTTAATGAGTTTCAAATCTAACATCCTGATGGCGAAACGCTTTTAGCCATGCCATAGCTTGAATGAGAACCCCATGACGGTAGCAGAGCACATGGATAATTCAGTTCAAAATGTCGATATTGCCATTGTTGGTGGCGCCATGGCGGGGGCGACCCTCGCGCTGGCCTTAGCGCGTTTGTCTGGCACTGAAAAACCTTTATCTATTGCCTTAATCGAGGCGCATCTTCCCTATAATAGCCATCCCGGCTTTGACGCCCGCTCCATCGCCATTGCCCATGGTTCCATCTTCGAGTTATCCCGTTTAGGTTTATGGCCGAAACTGGCGCATTTAGGCACGGCGATTAGGGATATCCACGTATCCGATCGCGGCCATTTTGGGATGACGGAACTCAACGCCAGTCAGTTTCACTTAGATGCGCTGGGCCAAGTCGTCGAGCTGGAAAGAGTCGGCCAAGTGCTCTTTAGCGAGCTTCATAAAACTCAGGTTAAGCTCTTTTGCCCTGCCAAACTGTCAGAGTTAATTCCGGCTAACGAGAGTCACACCCTAGTGCTCGATTCCGGCGAGCGGATTTGCGCCAAGCTGGTGGTCGCGGCCGATGGCTTGCAGTCCAAGGTGCGCAGCAGTTTTAATCTGCCCATCACCCAAGTGGCGTTTGAGCAAACCGCGATTATCGCTAATCTGCAAACCGATAAGCCGCATCAGCACTGGGCTTATGAACGCTTTACCGAGACTGGCCCATTGGCGTTATTGCCGATGGCAGATAGCCAAGGACAGCCGCGTTTATCCCTCGTATGGGCACTCGACGATAACCGCGCCCAAGCGATGCTCACCGCGCCCAAAGCCGAGTTTTTAGCTGCGTTGCAGCAAGCCTTTGGCTATCGCGCAGGGCAGTTTATCGACGTTAGCGAGCGCCATGCTTATCCGTTAAACCTGTCCTACATGCCAAGGCCGATTCACCATAGATGCGTGTTTATCGGCAATGCGGCGCAGACTCTGCACCCGATTGCGGGGCAGGGGTTTAACTTGGGTCTTCGGGATGTCGTCAGCCTGCTCGATGTGCTGCAACGTGCGCTGGCGCAGGGTGAGGATATCGGCGGTGTCGCCGTTACCCATGGCTATTTGCAGGCCCGTGAGGCGGATAGAAACAGCACTATTCGCAATATTGAATTTTTAGTCCGTGGCTTCTCTAACCAATACTGGCCTTTGGCCCTTGGGCGTAATCTGGGATTACGTCTGTTATCTTGGTTCCCGCCACTGAAACCCCCCGTCGCGCAGAAGGCGATGGGCTGGAAATAATCATTACTGGTATCGCAACGCGAAAAGGATGTACCCATGTTAAGTTCACAAGCCTATGACATTGCCATTGTGGGTGGCGGCATGGTGGGACTCGCCACCGCGATAGGATTGGCGCAGGCCAACTTGAATGTCGTCGTGATCGATGCTCAAAGCACCCAAGCCGTGAGCGGTGAGCCAAGGCTTAGGGTCAGCGCCATCAACAAGGCGAGTCAACGTTTGCTCGAGCACCTCGGCGCTTGGCACTATGTCGATGCCAGCCGCGCGACGCCCTATCAAAAAATGGCGGTATGGGATAAAGACGGCTTTGGTAAAATTGCCTTCGATGCCAGCAGCATCAGTGAACCTAGCCTTGGCGCCATTATCGAAAATGATGCCATCAGCTACGCCCTCGCCAAGCGTGCCAGTGAATTTGACAATATCACCCATATCGAAAACCAACGCATAGAGCGTATCGCCTTTGGTGAGCGCGAAGCTTGGTTGACCTTAGCCAATGGTGCCGATGCTGACATCGAGAGCGTCAGCGCCGCACTGGTGATTGCCGCCGATGGTGCCAATTCTTGGGTGCGTGAACAATGTAAGATCCCGTTAACCTTCTGGGATTATGGCCATCACGCGATCGTGGCGACCATTCGCAGCGAAATGCCGCACCTTGCCACCGCCCGCCAAGTCTTTTTGCAGGACGGCCCGCTGGCCTTCTTGCCCTTATATGAAGACAACCTCTGCTCCATCGTCTGGTCAGTGCCGCCAGAGCGCGCCACCGAGTTACTCGAGATGGCGCCAGAGCAGTTCGAGCGCAATCTTACCGCCGCCTTCGATGGCCGCCTCGGCATTTGTAAGCTTGAGAGTGAACGCCAAGCCTTCCCATTGCGGATGCGCTACGCCCGCCATTTTGCCCGCCACCGTTTAGTGCTAGCGGGGGATGCGGCCCACACTATTCATCCATTAGCTGGCCAAGGGGTAAACCTAGGCTTCCTCGATGCTGCCAGCATTATCGAAGTCATCGGTGAGCTACACGATGCGGGTAAGGATATCGGTGATTATGCTCAGCTGCGCGCCCTTGAGCGTTGGCGCAAGGCCGATGCGATGGAGATGATTGCGGCGATGGAAGGCTTTAAGCGCCTATTCGAGGGGAGCAATCCCCTTAAAAAAGCCATTCGCGATCTGGGACTCAACCTCGTTGATAATGTCGCTGGGCTGAAAACAGTGTTCATGCAACAGGCCATGGGCAATAAGTCCTCACTCCCCAAGTTATGTCGCTAGCCTCGGTTGCGCTAATGTAATCATAATTGCTGATAATATCAGCGATTTGATTGCAGGCTGCGCAAATCTCGCTTTCGTATGTAAAAAAATTACATGTTAAAGATGAGAAAATCTAATGACACTGGCTTCGGATTAGAAAAATCTCCTGTATACAAATTTGTGACGCAAGGTATAATTTCGCCGCATTTTAGACCCTAGTACTTATACCAATCACGATAAATATCTGATTAATTCAGAGCAAATCAGGCGTTGCAGTGACAGACGCATTGATACAGAAAGAATCACCTTTCAAATTGATGCATCGTGGAAGTGAAATGCCGATTAGCCAGATATTTAGCCGGATTCGTATCACCCTACGCTAGGCAGAGACCTGAAAAAGGCCGCAAAAAAGGGATAACAATGGCTAATAAAACTGTTCTGTTTAACAAGCACTTAGAATCAAACGCTAAGATGGTCGACTTCCACGGTTGGGATATGCCCCTCAACTATGGTTCACAAATCGAAGAACACCACGCCGTGCGTCAAGACGCAGGTATGTTCGACGTGTCCCACATGACTGTGGTTGATGTGACCGGAACCGACGCTTGTGCATTCCTCCGTAAGTTGCTGGCAAACGATGTGGCCAAACTTAAAGTTCCTGGTAAAGCCTTATACGGCGGCATGTTAGATGACAATGCCGGCATCATCGACGACCTGATCACTTACTACCTGACCGACACTTTCTACCGTGTTGTCGTCAACAGCGCGACCCGCGAAAAAGACTTAGCGTGGATCGCCAAACAATCCCAAGGTTTTGATGTCACTGTGACTGAGCGTCCTGAGCTGGCGATGATCGCCGTTCAAGGTCCTAACGCTAAGGCCAAAGCCGCCGCCGTGTTCAGTAGCGAGCAAAATGCCGCCATCGAAGGCATGAAACCTTTCTTCGGTAAGCAAACCGGTTCTCTGTTTATTGCCACCACAGGTTACACAGGTGAAGTGGGTTACGAGATCATCGTGCCAGAAACTGAAGCCGAAGCCCTGTGGCAAGCTCTGTTAGATCAAGGCGTTAAACCATGTGGTTTAGGCGCTCGCGATACATTACGTCTCGAAGCCGGTATGAACCTCTATGGCTTAGATATGGACGAAACCATCAACCCGCTGGCCGCCAACATGGGCTGGACCATCGCATGGGAGCCAACTGACCGTGACTTTATCGGTCGTAAGGCACTTGAAGCCCTGCGCGATGCGGGTACCGACAAATTAGTCGGTCTGGTGATGGAAGAAAAAGGCGTGTTACGCCATGATATGCCAGTATTTTTCACCGATGCAGCGGGTGTTGAGCAGCAAGGCGTGATCACTAGCGGTACTTTCTCGCCAACATTGGGCTATTCTATTGCGATGGCGCGTGTTCCTAACTCGATTGGGGATACGGCGGAAGTCGAAATGCGTAAAAAGCGCGTGGCTGTTAGAGTAGTAGCGCCAAACTTTGTGCGCAACGGTAAACAAGCATTTTAAAAAAACGGAACAAGGAACAAGAACAATGAGCAATATTCCGACAGAACTGAAATACGCCTCTTCACACGAATGGATCCGCAAGGAAGAAGACGGTAGCTACACTGTGGGTATCACTGAGCATGCTCAAGAGCTGTTAGGTGACATGGTTTTCGTTGAGCTGCCAGAAGTGGGCGACACTGTGACTGCAGGCGACGACTGTGCAGTGGCAGAATCAGTGAAAGCGGCTTCTGACATCTACGCGCCAATCTCTGGTGAAGTGATTGCCGTCAACGAAGCACTGGAAGATTCTCCAGAGCTCGTAAACAGCGACGCTTACGGCGAAGGCTGGTTCTTCCGCGTTATGCCTTCAGATGAATCTGAAGTTGACGCTCTGCTCGATGCAGAAGGTTACCAAGCTGTCATCGACGAGGAATAATCGTCGACGCTAACGAAGCCCCAAGGGGCTTCGTTTGTTTTAGCGCAAGTTTGACATAACAATAGCCCGTTTATCAGTACCCTACAGTTCTGAGCTACGGCAAATCTGGAACAAGGTTTATCATGACCAAGCAAACCCTCACTCAGTTAGAACAGCACGATTTATTCTTACGTCGCCATATCGGCCCGGATAGCAGCCAACAACAAGAAATGTTGAACTACGTTGGTGCTGAGTCTCTGGACGATCTGACTGCGCAAATCGTGCCTGAGTCGATCCGTTTAAGCCAAGAGTTGAGCATTGGTGATTCCTGCGGCGAAGCCGAAGGCATTGCTTACATTCGTGGTTTAGCCAAACAAAACCAAGTCTTCAAAAGCTACATTGGTATGGGTTACTACGGTACCCAAGTACCTAATGTGATTTTACGTAACGTCTTCGAAAATCCAGGTTGGTACACGGCGTACACGCCCTATCAGCCAGAGATCGCTCAAGGCCGTTTAGAAGCCATTCTAAACTTCCAACAAGTGTCTATGGATTTAACCGGTTTAGATTTAGCCTCGGCTTCACTGTTGGACGAAGCGACTGCCGCTGCCGAAGCGATGGCGCTGGCTAAGCGTGTGTCTAAAGCCAAAAAAGCCAACATTTTCTTCGTAGCCGATGACGTATTCCCACAAACCTTAGACGTAGTGAAGACTCGCGCTGAGTGTTTTGGTTTTGAAGTGGTGGTAGGTCCTGCCCATGAAGCAGTAAACCACGAACTGTTTGGTGCCCTGTTCCAGTATTCCAACCGTTTCGGTCAAATCACTGACTTCACTGACTTATTCGCCGAATTACGTGCGAAGAACGTGATTGTGACTGTGGCTGCCGACATCATGGCATTAGTGTTACTCAAGTCACCGGGTGCCATGGGCGCCGATGTGGTCTTCGGTAGCGCGCAGCGTTTCGGTGTGCCGATGGGCTTTGGTGGTCCACACGCGGCCTTCTTCGTGGCCCGTGACGAGCACAAACGCTCTATGCCTGGCCGTATCATCGGTGTGTCAAAGGACACCCGTGGTAACCGCGCACTGCGTATGGCGATGCAAACTCGTGAGCAACATATCCGCCGCGAAAAAGCCAACTCAAACATTTGTACCGCGCAAATTCTGTTAGCGAACATGGCGTCTTTCTACGCCGTATTCCACGGCCCACAAGGCCTGAAAACCATCGCATCACGCATCAACCGCTTCACCGATATCTTAGCCGCTGGCTTACAAGCTAAAGGCGTGAGCTTAGTGAACAACACTTGGTTCGATACCATCAGCATCAAAGGCTTAGACGTTGCTGCAGTCAATGCTCGTGCGCTGGCCGCTGAAATGAACCTGCGTTTCGATGCTGACGGCATCGTCGGCGTGAGCTTAGATGAAACCACTATCCGCACCGATATCGAAGCCCTGTTCGATGTGATTTTAGGTGCTGGCCATGGCTTAGACGTTGCCGCATTAGATGCGCAAATCGTGGCGCAAGGTAGCCAATCGATTCCAGCGTCTTTAGTGCGTCAAGATGCCATCCTGAGCCACCCAACCTTCAATCGCTACCAAAGCGAAACCGAGATGATGCGTTATATCAAGCGTCTCGAAAGCAAAGACTTAGCACTGAACTACTCAATGATTTCATTGGGTTCATGCACCATGAAGTTAAACGCTGCGGTTGAAATGATCCCAGTCAGCTGGCCAGAATTTGCTAACATGCACCCATTCTGCCCACTGGATCAAGCCAAGGGTTACACTCAACTGATTGAAGAACTGTCTTCATGGTTAGTGAATGTCACAGGTTACGATGCCGTGTGTATCCAACCTAACTCTGGCGCACAGGGTGAATACGCGGGTCTGCTGGCGATTCGTAAATACCACGAGTCTCGTGGCGAAGCCCACAGAAACATCTGTTTAATCCCACAATCTGCCCACGGCACTAACCCAGCATCGGCGCAATTAGCCGGTATGCAAGTGGTTGTGACTGCCTGTGACAAGCAAGGTAACGTGGATTTAGAAGATCTGAAGGCCAAAGCTGCTGAAGTGGCAGAAAACCTGTCATGTATCATGATCACTTACCCATCGACCCACGGTGTGTACGAAGAATCTATCCGCGAAATCTGCAACATAGTGCACCAGCACGGTGGTCAAGTGTACTTGGACGGCGCCAACATGAACGCCCAAGTTGGCTTAACCTCACCAGGCTTTATCGGTGCCGACGTATCGCACCTTAACCTGCACAAAACCTTCGCAATTCCACACGGCGGCGGTGGTCCAGGTATGGGCCCAATCGGCGTGAAAGCGCACTTAGCGCCGTTCGTCGCGGGTCACGTTGTGGTGAAACCAGGCCGTGAAAGCGATAACAACGGTGCGGTATCAGCAGCACCATACGGCAGTGCTGGCATTCTGCCAATCAGCTGGATGTACATTAAGCTGCTCGGTTCAAACGGCCTGAAAAAGTCGACTCAAACCGCGCTGTTAAACGCTAACTACGTGATGAAGAAGCTGTCTGAACACTACCCAGTACTGTTCCGTGGCCGTAACGATCGCGTCGCGCACGAATGTATTATCGACCTGCGTCCAATCAAAGAAGCCTCTGGCGTGACCGAAATGGATATCGCTAAGCGTCTGAACGACTACGGTTTCCACGCACCAACCATGAGCTTCCCAGTAGCGGGCACGCTGATGATTGAGCCAACCGAATCTGAGTCTAAGGTTGAACTGGACCGCTTTATCGACGCTATGGTGTCAATCCGCGCTGAAATCGCTAAGGTTGAAGCGGGCGAGTGGCCAGCGGACAACAACCCGCTGCACAACGCGCCACACACTATGGCCGATATTATGGACCCAGCGTTCGATTCACGCCCATACAGCCGTGAAGTTGCCGTGTTCCCAAGTGCCGCAGTGCGTACTAACAAGTTCTGGCCAACCGTGAACCGTATTGATGACGTTTACGGCGACCGTAATTTGTTCTGTGCTTGTGTGCCGTTATCAGACTATGAATAAGGATAATTGCTGCTTAGGCTCGCTACTGCGGCGTTGAATGAGGCTTTCGCATAGCTCGAAATTGAGAGTTTGACAGGAGTCAACTCCGCGCGAAAGCTTTCAATCATCCTTGCATTAGCTTCGCCAGCAACGCAATTATGGTGTAGTTGGCTTCAGCGAATTTGAAGCATTAAAAAGCGACCGAAAGGTCGCTTTTTTATTACCTAAAATCTTGTTGCGGATTGTCATAAGGCGCTAATCAATTTTTAAGTTGCGGATAGCACTGTGCTGCTAATTGCCTGCCGCAGGCTCTCGCACTGTTACACCAGTGACTCGCTGTAAATACATCCCTGTAAGCTCTGCTAAAACATCCATGTTTTAGAAGGTCACTGGTGCAACAATGCTGTATTTGGTGTACTCGTAGAGTGATTAGTCATGCTTGTCCTGTTTTTCACTCTCATGAAAGTGATCTGCAAATCTTTAATCGATCTGTTGTTAAATGTTACGTTCTGACATTCGTTTAGTGTATATTGCTCGTTAACAACAAGTAATGGATAGACTGTTCCTCGTGAGAAGATGTTTTATGAAAAAAAATGATAATCAAAAAGTTAAAGGAATAATAGCTCGCTCACAAAATGAGGCTTCTGCGCAATATATGTTTTTCAATAAACTGACTGCGCAAGAAATTTATCAGTGTTTCCAGTTTGTAACAAATCATCCCTTTTTTTATGATTCGATAAATCTTTCAAAAAAAGTACCTTTACGAAATTTCTATAAAACTAGAACAGTAAAGCAGTCAATTGAAAAAAATATTTCTTGGTTAGTTTCATTAGTTGAGTATCATGCAAAATCTTTAAAGTTTTATCAGTCATTAAGAGTTGATATCGATTTATCTATTCTTAATGGTGATTGGGATTCTGCATATAAAAAAATTGATAAAATTGATGAGGTCTGTGGAGTTTCAATATGGTCTCAAATAACAAGGAATGCAATAGAAAGCTTTGTTAAGCCAGATGGTGATGCTAAAAGTATTAATTTGTTTGAGAATGTTAATACAGAGGGTAATCCTTTTTTACAATACATTTCATTTTATTCGTCAGGTTACTTTAATGACCCTGAAATTTATTTAACCTCAAAAAACACTCATGCAAATGATATTCGTAGATCGGCTCCTAGTGAGTTAGTTGATTTCTTCATGTATAGATTTTTTCGTTTGGACTCTAATCATGAACTTGATTTTGAATATATTATTGATGTTGAGAAGAATTCTTCTATAATTGATATTTATCAATTGTTAACTTTTTGCTTGGAATACGTAATTGTTGGTGGGTATTCATTCGAAAATAAATTTTCATATAAATATTCATATTTTATCAAAGCCCTTAAGTTAACTGGGTATAATTATGAGCGGTGTTTTAGTATAGCTTTAGGTGCTGATTATAATATTGATGGTTATGAGGAAGAGTTTAATATTCTAGATAATTATACCAAAGGTAATTATTCTTATGTAATAAGAACTTGTCTTGATAAATCTTTTGTTTCTTTGGATTTTTCATTTGCCGAACTAACCGCAAAGTCTTTAACTCGTAAGCATTTAGTTATTGAAGATGGATTTATCTCTAAAATCATACTGGCAATGGTTGATGTGTTATTGCGCAATACTCGATATGAAACATCTTTATCTTACCTTTCTTGTCTTAGTAATGCATTTAGAACTATTGAGTGGTTTCGGCAGCTGGGCTACTTTACTGAGCGAGAGTCGAAAAATAAATCTTATTCTCATTATTTAAGATGTGAAAGGGGAATGTATTTATTTTCAAAGGTTTTATCTCCTAAGAGATCTATTGTATTTCCAGAGCTAAAAAGTCATGTTGATAAAGTTAAAGCGTCATATCCAAATTCATTAGCTACTATTTTACTTTGTAACAATGATTTTAAATATTTATCAGAAATTGAATTGGATGTTGATACAGAAAGGTTTAAAAAGTATCTATCATTATCCTTAATAAAGGATGGGAAGTTTAACGAAGCAAAGCTGACTCTTGAATCAATTATTAATAGTAATGATAGTTTGCTAAAGATAGAGTGTTTAAAGATTTATAGTAACTTGTTGATAAAGATGGAGCTTTATGATGAGTTGCTAATCTTGGTTGTAGATAATTCACTAGCTAATCCGGATATTTTTTCTATTTTCGATACTGATCTTATTTTGAAATCAATAGGTTTAAGTTTCTTCTCTTCAAATAAAATAGAATTGCCAATTTTATATTCGTTGCATTCACAGTATGTTAATTCAGAGTTCGATTCTAATTTAAAGTTTTCTTTCGAGAAATTTTTGAATCTTAATGGTTTTGTTTTTCCTAACGAACTATTTGGAAAAGGAATTAATTTTGGTGATGAAAAAGTTAAATTTTTCCTTAGATGGGTGTGTACTACGGAAAATATGAAGTTGTATTTGGAATTTAATAATTCTAGAGAGTTGGAAGAGTGTAGGCTAGAGATATGCAATTATCTTTTAGAAATTTCTGATAATAAAAATGTTGATGATCTTCAATATGAGATTAAAAATATAAGTAAAAATTTAATTATTAGGCAAGCTGTTCAGCATGTTGAAAATAGCAGAATTTATGTTGATTCAAACATATTTAAAGGGAGAAACTCTACTCCCTATAAACTTCTGTTTGAACGATATGTTGAATTGAGTTCAAATAGCCAAGGTGATGAAGAGGATGAGTATAATTTTAAGAAAGTTCTAGCTGTTTTACCAACTAAAGAAATTAATGAAAAAGTATTTTGGAAGTCTACCTCTGTCGTTTTTTTGCCAGAGACTAAACTTAGTCCGAAAACTGCAACTTTCCTAAGTTTGGCAAAGTTAATGAGGCAAGAATTTACTTATGGTGAGCGAGGTATTAATAATTATCTGAGTACTAGAATAAGGCATGGTGTTTTACCTACAGCAATCAGAAGGTCATCAATTTTGGAAGGTATTCATGTTTCTGCTGGCGTAAATGTAGATAGTTATAGAGAGTCGACAAGGTTAGATAACATGCTTCATGTTAGCGACTCAGAGCTTGATATTTTTTTAAAAATGGCTAAAAAATTTACAAGAAGTTTGGAAGAATTGATATCAGTTTTTAATGATAGAAAATTACAGATTTATACTCTAGAAAGTCCTCTTGATAAGTCAAAGTCATCAGAAGCTATTTTCAATTATTCAATTTCTCCTTTGGAAACTTATGCACTGCAGCTTGAATTACCCGTTTCTCCTTCTTACGAGGATTTCGTTAAGGTTATTACAGATTGGTTGTGGATTAGGACAGATTATATTTTAGATGAAGTAAAAAATTATATTAAAACTGAATTCAATTCCTCATTAAGTGAGAAATTTGAAGATTTTATTTCTGAAATACAAAGTTCCGAACTTTCACCTCCTGTAAAACGTTATTTTGCTAACTCTGTTAGTAGAGCAAAGGCGGCAATTTCCTCTGACCTTGAAACTATAAAATCATGGTTTGAACATGTAGATTCTGATGGTGATGGTGAATTTGACATTGGTACTGCTATTGAGATTGCAAAAAGATCTTTAAGCATTAATATAGAATATCGAGAGGATCTTGTTTTCAAAATGCCGCAGCGAAATGTATCATACTGGGTTGATGTTTTCTTTATTCTTTTTGAAAATGCGATATCAAAATCTCAACTTGAAAGAGAAGATTTAAATGTCAAACTACTAATTCTAAAGGCTGGAGATAATTCAATATCTATAACCTGCTCAAATAACACAAGAGAAATAGTAGATGTCGAAAAAAAGAATTTAGAGCTCAAGTTTTATAAAGATGCTTATGGTGACGAGGAATTAACTAAGGATGCGATTCAAAGTGAAGGAGGAACTGGTTTTTTCAAAATTTGGAAAATTATTGAAAGAGATTTAGGGTTGAATCATCGGATAGATTTTGGTTTTGATGCTTCTAAATCTTTCTTTGTTAACCTAAATATTGAATTGAGGGATGGAGTATGATCAACATTTTGATAGTAGAAGATCAAGAGGAGAAAAGTGATAAAATTAGACTTTTTTGTGAGTCTAATATAGAAAGTTTAGGCCGAGTTGATATAGAAAAATCACTTAGGGGAGGGCTGAAGTCTGTCTTTGCATCTCAAGATTATGGACTTATTTTTCTCGATATGAGTATGCCAAATTTTGACCCAAGTGTTGATGATCCTTTAGGAGGGAGTCCTGAAAGTTTTGCCGGTCTTGAGTTTATTTCTCAGTTAAAATTAAGAAGGTTGTATTTTCCAATAATAGTTATTACTCAGTATCGAACATTTGATCAAGGTAAAATTGACTTAAGCAGTATTGATACATTTTTATTAAGCGAATATGGTAATAATTATTTAGGTGCAATTTACTATAGTTCTGCTGATAAAGATTGGGAGAAACCATTGTTAGATATTCTTAAGGAGGCGGAAATTTTATGAGTCAATTTTCAATTCTCATTGTTGATGATAACTATGAGAAAGTAGAGTTAGTGGGTAGGGTTGCTAACAATTCCTTAGATTGTAGAGTTGAATGCGTTAGTACTATTAAAGATGCTTTGCTAAAATTAAGAGAGGATTTTTTTGATCTATTAATTGTTGATATGAATGTACCAAATTTAATAGGAGAACCTCCAAAAATCGATGCAGGTTGCGATTTTATTTGTACTTTGTTTAGTAATGATAGGTTGAATAAACCATATTCTATTTTAGGAGTTACAAGTCATATAGATGCTTATGATAAAAATAAAGTTAAACTTGAGGAGTTTGGTATTCCTCTTATTTTAATAAGCGAAAGCGATACTTTAATTAATATTATAAAAAGAAAAATTGCTTATTATCATTCTTTAAAGGAAAAAAATACCTCTGATAGATACAGTTCTAAAATTTCCGATGAAAAAGTTACTATGAAATGGTTGATAAATCATGTTGAGGTCAAGCATTGGATTGCTGCTGTATCAATAATATTTATAGTTTTCGTCTCTGGAATAAAAGCAAGTGAGTTCGATTTTGTTAAGCAAATATTTAAATTGAATACTACTAATCTAGAAAATACAAAAATAAAGCCATGATTTTGGCTTTATTAAAGCAAGTCATATTTAAAGATGAAATTGAATTTTGATTTCAATTGGTTAAGTAATGTTAACCTGTACATACTTAAGTAATTAAAAATTTCATCTTATTGATTTGTAGTGGAGTAATTATTTTATGTTCTGAGTAAATTGAAAATTACGAAGCTTGTAAATTTTAAAAGATATATTTTCTCACTTTGTTAGCTTGGTATTTATTTTTCCTTTAAATCCTTTGGTATTATAAATTTATTATGGAAATTTGATGAATTTGTTTTTAGAAGTTTCGTATATTACTGAAATAGATAAGTTGTGGTTTGTATTTATTCTGGAAATAAAGAGTTTTTCCTTCTGAGATATAGAGCCATCAATGACTATCCATAATTTAAACTTCTTATTGTTTTTATCAAAGTATTGGTAATCAAGTAATTGGCCAAGTGCGGCTCGTATTGCTCTTTTGGTCGAATAGTTGTAACTCGAAAGTGATTTTAATTCTGAAATAATTTTTTCATTATTAAGTTTGAAAGCTACATCAATCCTGTCATACTCATTGCAATATTGTTCTGGACTAATATAGCTTGCACCGATACTCTTTATCCAATCAATAAATCTTAAAGAAAGTTCTAACTCATTTTGAGTCGCAGTTATTTCTTTTCCTACAATAGTTCTTTTATATATGGTGGATTCATGTACTTCTTTTGATGAATTAGGGATATAGTCACCAACTGTAGTTGTGAAATTACTAACTGAATAGTTAATCAGTACCTCTTTGAGGAGGTTTATATCACTAGGATTAAATATTTTTACCTCTAGACCAATAATATCCTTGCCTGAGCGATTTTTTTTGCTTCTAAGTCTTGTGTTGTTGTTTTTTATATTCTTTTTTAACGTAATATTATTAGTGGATTTAGGTAGGAAACGCACTTCAATATACTTTGTTTTAGGTGTTACATTTATAGTTGAAATTTCTGTTTTTATATTTCTATTTCTATTGTTAAATTTATACTTCGGAGTGGAACCATTACCTTTTATAGCTCTGTGATTCTCTCCTTCATATTGAGTGATTAGATATTCAATAACTTGGTTATATAGGTTAAATATTTCATAGCTTTTATTATTAAACCATTTCTCTTCAAAGCTCTTTGCTAAGGCAGAGATGTATTTCTTATTCATAAAGTCAACTCCTATAGTATTTTGGCGAAAATTTTAACTTTCATAAGCGCGAGTGGTGGATTAAATTTATTTCCTTTCAATAAATAGACCATAAATACACAAATCATTAAGATTTCTTTCCAACCCCGCTTTTACTTAGGCATCTTTGGGCGACTTGGTAGATGATGGTGTCGACTTGTTGCTGGGTAAGATCTTGGATTTTCAGTTTCGGGATCGTGCCGACTAATTGTTTGTGATTTAGGATCGGAAACGGTGGTTTCGATTGACTTGTGACATACCAGCCGGGGAATACTAGGGCTGGGGTAGCGGCGACGGGGGAGCCTGTGGCTTTGGTTAACCATTGGCTAACCCACTTGGCCTGACGTTCGGCCTGTTCTATGGGCTTGGTTTCTGTCCACGAGGGGAAGTTTAAGCGCCCGTCTTTGTAAAATACTTCATAGCCTTTCTTACCAGAACTAGAGCCAGAGCCTCCGCCATTGCCATTGGTTTGGCGTAGGTCTTTATTGCGCTTATGGCGGCCTTTGGTTTCAATCGCGAATACGCCATTTTTGCCGATGACGAGATGGTCGATATTAAAGCCGTCTGCTTGCACATCGTGAAAGACTTGATAACCCAAGGCTTGTAGGCCGATTAGTTCATTAGCGGTGGCGATCTCTGCCGTATGCCCTAGGCGTAATTTGGTGAGTTTGGAAAAGAGTTTCCACGTTTTAAATCCAAAGTAAGAGGCACCTACTAAACCCATTAGCGCGTAAGCCCAAGGGAATTTTCCGACTGTGATATAGGCATGGACACTGTTGGCCGCAAATGGAAGGCATACAACCAGTATTCCCATCATCACACAGCCCATTAAATCTAATTGCAGATCATGGATTTGCTTTTGTAAGCCATAGGCGGGAATGCGGGTTAACTGCTCACGATCCACGGGCAGGGTGACCGTGGCATCACGGTGTTTTAGTAACGCATACATCACACCAATAGTGATAATAAAGCCAGAGAGAAGTATCCCGTAAGATAACAGGCCGTTAGTAAAATCCGCCATTTACATCCTTGAAGTAAAAAGGTTTTCTTTATTCCATAACGCACATATAACGAATGTGCTTTATACCTTGGTGACAGAGGTGGCTTTAAGAGGGGGGAGGCGGATAACTGAGTTGCTGCTTCATCCCTAAATAGCGTGCTCGATATGGGTGTTCGAGTGTGGCTCTGCATTTCCCTTAGTGGTCACACTTTAACCCGCGCTATGCGGTTTAATCAATGCGTTTTATCACAAAAGCTTATTTTAAATAACAACTTGTGAATACTTGGGGAGATGAATTGGTGGGCGTTTTGGGGGATACAAGACAAATAAAAACGGCCAATTGAATTGGCCGTTGTTATTATCCATTAAGCTGCGGGTGCTTAACGGTAAAATGCTTCTACTGTGCCTTTGATGGTTAACAGCAGAGGTTGACCGCGACGGTCTAAAGATTTGCTTGGTACTTTAACCCAGCCTTCGCTGATGCAGTATTCTTCGACATCGAAACGTTCTTTACCGTTCACGCGGATACCCACATCGTATTGGAAGACTTCAGCTACATGGTGGCGGCTGCGTGGGTTAACCGAAAGACGATCCGGTAATGCGGGTTGTGAAGTTGTGTCAGTCATGGTCGTTATCTGTAGTGAACAAAAAGTGCGTTATTGTAGGCAATCCCGCCGCCTTGCTCAAGGACTGTTGTTGTCAGTCTGTGACGCCTGAGCCGCTATCTTGGGCGAGCGGCGCTTAGCGTGAGTTGATGCGTGAGTTGTTGCATGAGTCTGTATCGTCTTTTGTTCGCACCCGCCGCAGGGTAAACTCTGGCGGCGTTGGCTATAGTTTCGCGCTTAAGGCATCGCGCATAAGGCGTTACGCTTAAGGCTTAGTGCTTACAACTTATCGCCGCGAGCCATTATTCATCCATATTCGACCCAAGGCCAATAGTTAACTTGCCATGCACGATGATATTAGTATTCCCTTGCCATCCCTTATCCATCGCATCGGCCGCGAGGCGGTTAAGCGGGCGCAGGCGATTGCTGTGCAAAAGGGCTGCGAGCTTAAGCGGGTGCGCCGCTCCCGTAATTGGATCATCACTGGGCAGGCTATCGCGATTCAAAGCTGTTGTGTCGAGTTAAAAGCGCTGAGTGATATTGCCGAATTTGCCTTTATGATCAAAAAGATCGACAGCGGCTTATTACAACACGCCGATAAGCTGGAACCACTCGGCGCAAAATTGGTTCGCCTGATCAACCAAAACCCCGCCATTACCTTGGGCGAACTGATGCAACAAACCCAATGCACGATGAGCGAGGCGCGTCTTGCCCGCTTCGAGGCCGAGCTTTGATGCCGAGCGTCGATGCAGAGCTTTGAGGCTGAGTTCTCATGCCGAGCCTGAGCGTATGTTGGGTTATTAGCAAGCAGCCACCAAGAAAAAGGCCTCAATTGCTTGAGGCCTTAAGTGGTTAAAGATAGCGATTTATACCGAATAGATTATCACTGAATCGACGTACGCCGAGGTGATGAACACCTAATCGACTAACAGCGACCGCCGATATCACGCCTGAGGCGTTAAATCTTAAATTGGCCGACGAGTTTGCCGAGGTTAAGTCCTTCCTGCGACACGGTTTGGCTCACGCTCGCCGCCTCTTCGCTGGAATGCAGCAGCTCATTCACAATCTCTTGAATAGCAAACACATTGCGGTTGATTTCTTCGGTCACTGAGCTTTGCTCGGTCGCCGCCGTGGCAATTTGGGTACTCATATCATTGATGGCGGTGACTGCCGAGGTCACTGAGCCTAAGCTTTCGGAGATGGCGCGGGACGAATCCACCGAGCGTATACAACTCTGCTGACTCTCTTCCATGGTTTTAACCGCTAAGCTCACCAGCTTATGCAGTTCAGATAGCATCTCGTTGATTTCTAATGTGCTTGATTGAGTACGGCTGGCTAAGTTACGCACCTCATCGGCCACCACGGCAAAGCCGCGACCCTGCTCGCCAGCGCGGGCCGCTTCAATCGCGGCATTTAATGCCAACAGGTTGGTTTGCTCGGCAATACCGCCGATCACCGAGAGCACGCTATTAATTTTTTGCGATTGTTCACTCAAGGATTGAATGTTGCTGGCGGCATTATTGATTTGCGCCATCAGCGCCGAAATCTCCTCTAACGAGGCATCGACGCAGCGCTGGGCATTGGCCACATCGCCCGTGGCGGCGTGGGTCGCTTCGGCCACTTGGGTGGTGTTTTGCGCCACTTCACTCGCGGTGGCAGACATCTCAGTAATGGCGGTAACCACTTGATCTGTCTCATTGTTATGGCTGATAAGCTGGCGCGACATCACCTTGGTTTGGTCATGAATCGCATTGGCTGCGGTTTTGACCTTAGCGGTGGCATGGGCCACATCGCCGATAATGGTTTGTAGTTTATCGACAAACAGGTTGAATGAGCGGCCAAGTTGAGCGATTTCATCGTCGCCCTTCACCGCAAGGCGCTTGGTTAAATCGCCTTCGCCTTTGGCGATATCGTTTAAGTTATCGGCCATGTTTTTAATCGGTGTGACCATGCGCTGGGCGGTCACTAAGATCACGGCGGCGGTAATGGCTGCTAATAACAGTGCAATCAATAAAATCGCGTAGGACTTATCGATCATCTGCTCGGTCACTGTGGTGCGGTAATCCTCAACCACGGCATCGATATCGTCGATATAGGCGCCGGTGCCGAGCATCCAATCTGTGCCTGGGATCATCATGGAGTAGCCGATTTTTTCGATTTGCTCGTTGGTATTGGGTTTTTGGAAATAGAACGAGAAATTACCGTCACCGTTTTTGGCGGCATTGAGCAGGCCGACAATGATCTTGGTGCCGCGGGGGTCGGTCATATCGATTTTATTCTGCCCCTCGAGGTTGGGCATGACCGCATGGAATAGGTTTTTACCTTGGGAATCGTAAATAAAGAAGTAGCCCGAACTGCCAAAGCGAATATCACGTAGGGCTTGGTTAACATTGCCCTGTTCTTTTAACGATAGCTGGTATTGCACTATGCCTGCGGCGATTTGGGTGGCTTCTTTGATTTGGGTTTTACGCTCACCGATTAACTTTTCTCTAAATGTAGTGACTTCATCGGCAAGTGCCGATTGCTCGACATGGTAGGAAACTGTCATCAGCACTATGAGGGTCAGAATCAACGGGAACAGTGCGAGTAGGAGCAATTTGTTACGTAAACTGAAATTAGACATGTTCAACAACTCCGGAATAAGCCGCTTTATTATTGCAGGGCAGTATAACGAATCCCCAATATTCTTAAGTGCTTAAGTTAACAAAAATCTAATGTAACCGACAAAATTGCAAAGTGGTATTTGACTTAAGGATGAGGGCGACAGACTGAGTCACTTCGTTGATCTTAATCAAAGCCTAAATAAGCCAATGCGCTCATTATATTAGCTAATCTTTATGCATAGGCGGCGCTTGTTTGAGTGGCTAAGCATTGGATGCAAGCATAACCAAGGCGCGCAACTAAAGGCAGGACTGTGACTAATCAAAGGCTGAGCACGCTGTTAAAAATCTGCATTGGCCTTGGGCTGTGCCTGATTATGCTTGGGATTTATCTGCATAATGTAGGGCGTGTTGACGTTTCAGGGTTATTTTTGCAGCAATTTGGCTGGCTTTTATGCAAGGCAAAGTCCGTGCTGTGTAGTTATTCTACATAAACGGACGATAACGCAGCAGAAACGTCAGCCAAATGCTGCCCGAAGGGTTCGTCTGGCAAGCCCTTGCTCTTTGTCACTCGTCATTTGAGTAGAATAACTACACATCATTCCTCGTTTCGCGAGCACGAGCTTGCCAGAGCGAACAAAATTTAATCTCGAAACGTCAACACGCCCTAATGAGTCCGTCGAAGCCATGGGCGTTAAGGGAATTATTATCAGCGCCGTTTGCGTTGCCGTTGGCATGGCGTTATCCCTGCCGACAAAGATGTATCTCACCTTTTTACTGGTCAAACGCGAGGCGGATAAGCAAGGCAATGCTGAGCATTAAGCCTTGGCTAAACCACAGTGGATGCTGCAATAAATCCTACTCTGCTGCGTGCTACCCAAGGCATAAAAATCCCGCTGGTGTTTTTTTAACATAATTAACCCAAGACTAATGGGCGAAAAACACCGATAATTCCCCCCAGACGATAGCGCCCAAGGGCAATGCTGTGCGGTAACGAATGTGATTATCGCGTTTGAGCATATTGAGTGGAAAAATTCTAATGGAAATCAAAGTTAATTTTCTCGACAACCTGAGACTCGAAGCCAAGTTCGACGATTTTACGGTAACGGCCGATCAGCCCATCCGTTATAAGGGCGACGGCTCGGCGCCGAGTCCCTTCGACTACTTCTTAGCTTCTTCGGCATTGTGCGCCGCCTACTTTGTGAAGGTATATTGTAAATCCCGCGATATTCCGACGGACAATATCCGCCTGTCGCAAAACAATATTGTCGACCCAGAAGATCGCTACAACCAGATTTTCCAGATCAATGTCGAATTACCCGATGATATTTCGGATAAAGATCGCGAAGGTATTTTGCGCTCCATCGACCGCTGCACAGTGAAAAAAGTCGTGCAGACTGGCCCAGAATTTAGAATCGAAACCGTTGAAAACCTCGATGCCGACGCCAATGCCATGTTGATGGGCCACCCAGGCGACGACAGCAGCACCTATATTTTGGGTAAAGACTTACCGCTAGAGCAGACCATTGCCAATATGACTGGCATTTTGGCTGAGCTGGGGATGAAGATTGAGATCTCCTCATGGCGTAACATTGTGCCCAATGTGTGGTCACTGCATATCCGTGACGCCGCATCACCCATGTGTTTTACCAATGGTAAAGGCGCAACCAAAGAGAGCGCATTGTGCTCGGCCCTTGGCGAGTTTATCGAGCGTTTAAACAATAACTTCTTCTATAACGACCAATTCTTTGGGGTTGAAATCGCTAACAGCGAGTTTGTGCATTATCCCAACGAAAAATGGTTTGCCCTCGAGGAAGACGACGCCCTGCCAGCGGGCCTGTTAGACGACTACTGCCTAGAGATTTATAACCCCGATGAGGAGCTGTGCGGCTCGCATCTTATCGACACTAACTCGGGCAATCGTGAACGCGGTATTTGTGCGATTCCGTACAAGCGTAAATCCGATGGCGAGACTGTGTACTTCCCATCGAATCTGATTGAAAACCTGTTCTTAAGCAATGGCATGAGCGCGGGTAACAACATCAAAGAAGCCGAAGTACAGTGTCTATCTGAAATCTTCGAGCGCGCGGTGAAACGCCAAATTATCGAGCAAGAAATCGTCCTGCCAGACGTGCCTATGTCGGTATTAGAAAAATACCCAAGCATTCTTGCGGGCATTAAGGGCTTAGAAGAACAAGGCTTCCCTGTGGTGGTGAAAGACGCTTCCTTAGGTGGCCAGTTCCCAGTCATGTGCGTGACGCTGATGAACCCGAAAACCGGCGGGGTATTCGCCTCCTTCGGTGCCCATCCAAGCTTTGAAGTGGCATTGGAGCGCAGCCTGACCGAATTACTCCAAGGTCGCAGTTTTGAAGGCTTAAACGATGTACCAAAACCGACCTTTAACAGCATGGCGGTGAGCGAGCCTGAAAACTTTGTTGAGCACTTTATCGACTCAACGGGGGTGATCTCCTGGCGCTTCTTTAGCAGCAAGCATGACTATGAGTTCTGCGAATGGGATTTCTCTGGCACTAACCAAGAGGAAGCGGACCGCTTATTCGGCATTTTAGAAGAGCTAGGTAAAGAGGTGTATGTCGCCGAGTTTACCGAATTAGGCGTATCGGCTTGTCGTATTTTAGTGCCTGATTACTCAGAAGTTTATCCAGTAGAAGACCTGATTTGGGATAACACCAACAAGGCGCTGGATTACCGTGAAGATATTCTGAATCTGCATTCTTTAAGCACTAAGCAATTGGTTAACCTAGTCAATCGTTTAGAAGAAAGTCAGCTCGATAACTACACCGATATTCGTACTCTGATTGGTATCGTCTTCGATGAAAATACCGTGTGGGGTAAGTTGACGATTATCGAACTTAAGATCCTGATTTATCTGGCACTTGGCGCGCATGAAGAGGCGCTGGAATTAGTCGGTGAGTTCCTGCAATTTAACGACAATACCGTGAAGCGTAATCTGTTCTTCCAAGCAATGAGCGCGGTACTGGAAGTGACGCTGGATGAAGACCTTGAACTCGAAGACTTTAGCCATAACTTTACTCGCATGTTTGGCGCGGAAGTGATGGAACAAGTGGTCGGTAGTGTTACGGGTAAAGTCCGTTTCAGCGGTTTAACTAAGACAAGCATGCAGCTCGAAGGGATTGAGCCACATTTACGCTTAATCGAGAGCTATAAGAAACTGCACGCCGCCCGTAAGGCCAAAGCGGCACAATAATCTCGACGTGAAGCGTGTGATGTACATAAAAAAGCGAACCTAGGTTCGCTTTTTTATTGGTGCTTTATCAGGTTGATACAGCATCAAGCACTATTGGCGATAACGCGGTTTTTGCCATCTCGCTTGGCTTGATAGAGCGCGGCATCGGCGCGTTTTAGGGTGTATTCATAGGATTTATCGCCCGCCTCTATGCTGGCGACACCAATGCTGACGGTGGCAAATAATCCCTTTACCGAGAGTTGCTGCAATGCCTTGAAGCAACAGTCACAGAGATATTCGGCAAACACTATGGCTTGGTCATGCTCAACCCCAGGCAGGGCAATCACAAACTCATCGCCACCAAAACGGTAAGCGCTGTCGGTCTTTCTAAATTGTTGTTGGCAGGTTTCGGCGACGGCTATGATCACCCGATCCCCTGCTTGGTGGCCGAGTTGATCGTTGATCCGTTTTAAGTGGTCCAGATCTAAGACTAAGATCGAGGCGGGAATGTGATGTCGGCTAAAGGTGTCGAAGAGTAGTTGTAAATCACGGTCTAAACGACGGCGGTTATAGAGTCCAGTCAGTTGGTCGGTATCGCTTAATTGCCGCAGTTGTATTTCTAGCTTATGGCGCTTGGAAATATTACTGGCGACCCAGAGGACGACGGGTTCGTTATCCACTAGAAAATCTAACGCCTGAATGCGCCCCTCAAACCAGATGGGTTCTGAAGGACCTTGATCGGATAAGCCTTTGACATCCTTATTACTGAGTTCATATTCCTCAATCAGTAATTTACGGCTATCTAAGGCTTGCTGAATAATCTTGAGGTAGTAAGTGGTCTTTTCGTCGTTGAGTACATCGCTCAGGTAAAGGCCAACTAATCCACTGCCGTCGTGGTAATAACGCGCATCTTTACCACCAAACACAGCAACATAGCGGCCGCTTTGGGACAGGATAAACGCCGGATCGGGTAGCGCGTCCAGCACTAAAGCCATTTGCTCAACACTGACCATCAAACAAGCTCCCTATACGTTAAAGGGTCTAATAGATTGAAGCACTCTTAGTTGGCTCCTTGTCTGCTATTACACCCATTACTCACTATCGCTAGCCCATGTGGCTTTTTCAAACTTAGGCAAGGGCATGTCGGAGTAACACTCTAAGTGTATCTGATGTTGGCGTTGAACAGTGTAGATTAATGTAGGTTTTATTGGCAAAAACCTATTGTTCTCAATCGGAATGGTGTGCCATTTAATGGCATCAAACAACACTCTGATTGAAAACAATAGATTAAATTATGCTGATATTAACTCGAGCGGCAGAGTTGAGCCTTCAGCTCTGCTTCATTGGTAAAACCGCGATAACCTTTGATTAGCTCTCCCTTGGCATTTAACAGCAGTAAGATTGGCGTGGCGGGAATGCCGCCCATCTCCTTTAGTAAAGCTGGCGGAGCGCGGTAGGCTTCAAAGGGGAAATTGAGCCTAAACAGGGCGCGTTTTAAGGCTAGATTATCCCCATTGACGCCCAAGGCTACTGGCTGAATCGGTTGATTGCAGTTTTGATGCAGTTGTTTGAGTACGTTTGCCTGCTTAATACACCAAGGGCACTCCGGCTCGAAGAACATCAATGCTGAGACATGCCCTTCGAGATGCGACAAATCTGTTACTTGTTGGCTCCGCAAAGCTTGAAACTGATAGTCACGGGTGAGCTGCGCCGCCGATAACGGCAGGGCGCAGCACAACAGTGTAAGGAGAAAAATGTAGCGCATTAGAAGCTAAACTTGATGCCGGCATAGATTTCTCTGCCACGCAGTGGGCCATAGATATAGCCTACGTCGAAAGCGCCCTCTGCATCGTAAAATAGCGGTGTGTCTTCATCTCCTGCTTGAGTGTAGTCAAATAGATTGCTGACCCCAGTGTAGAGTGACAAGGTATCGTTAAGCTGATAACTGACCTTAAGATCGACAGTGACATAAGCGGGTGCGTCTGTGGTCTTTTTCGAGCTTGGGTCCACTTGGCCATTGGCGTCTAAACGGTTATAGCCTTCGTAGCCAAATTCAGCGAGATCGCGGCTACCAATCCACACTAGGTTGGCAAAAATTTCCCAGTCATTCACATCCCAATCCATACTGAGCGTGACGCGTTTTTCAACTGGCGCAATGGCATAGGAGGATTTGAATACCGAGTCATAATCAAAATGCTCGGCAGTCAGGCTAAGGCTCATATCATCGGTTAAGCGATAACCTAAGGCGATATCGCTGGTGATAACCCGCGCTTTTTCATCCAATTGAGTGAGTAATGGAATGCCATGGTCGTTAGTGGTTAATGCTGCTAAATGTTCGACTTCGGTCCAGGCTATTGAGGCGGTGGAGGTGAGACGTTCACCCTCGTAACTCAGGGCGTAGTTAACTGAGTTGGAACGTTCTAGCTCGTCGATATCAATATCAAAGCCGAGTGAGCCGTCTAAAATCCCGTGGTCGGTTTCAAAGAAGGATAAAGGTGCACGATAGCCGCGGCCTGCGGATAGGCGCGAGGTCCATTCATCATTATGGCGTAAGCGAATATCAACCCTAGGAGACAGAATCGACTCATCGAGTTCAGTGCCGGGTTTGTTGGGGTCGGTAAAATCGGCGCTGATAGTATCGTAACGCAGCGCCATTGCGACTTCTAACGACTCAGTGGCTTGCCAAGTGTCCTGTAGATAAAGACCTTTAACATCATAGTCAAAGGAGTCGGAAACATAATCTGGGTTGGCACTGCCAGAGCGGGAATGGGAGCGCATTTCCTCTGTGCGTAAGTCGGCGCCGAAGGTGAGTAGTTGGCTCTCGCTCAACAGATAATTAAAGCGTGCATCGAAGAACCACATCTTATCATCGGCGCTGTAATCGAAGCCTTCGTAGAAGGAGTCCTGTTTATGATCGGCGTAGCTGGCAGCAAGGTGCATGTTCCAGTCGTCGTTAAATTCCCTCAGCCAAGCGAGTGAGGCTTCATTACGTTCGGTCTTAATCCATTCGGTGGTTTCCCAGGCTTTTCCTGTGTAGCGCATACGTACATCACCATCTTCAAACAGCTGTTGTGGCTCGCTCGGTTGGCCATCGTAGCCGGATAACACGTTCCCCGTGCTAGACGCTACGCCATCGGCGAAGGTGCTGCCTATCATAGGGCCGCCGAAAATTTCCGATTGAATATTGGCGACGCGCATCACTAGGTTATCGGCATCGGTCACATCGTGGGAGACTCGAGCGGTCAGGCTACGGTTTTCCTGCATCGGTGCTTCGTTGACTTTGTTATTGTCCGCATCGGCTTGATCTCTATCGTCATATTGTGCAACGAGTGTCGCGCGGGTGCGGCCATCTTGGGTCACACCTTTACCGAGAAAACCCAGTTTACGGTAGCCATTTTCACCGGCGGACAAATCCAACTCAGCGCCGTTTTCAGTGGGCTCGTAGCTAACAATATTAATGGTGCCGCCAATCGCTTCGGGGGCGATTAAGGAGGCGCCTGCACCACGGGCGACTTCGATGCGCTCGACTCCAGTTGTTGGGATCGCATCGACCGCATAATAGCCCGAAATCATGGTGTGTACGGGTAAACCATCGACCAGAATCGTGGTTTGCTCGCCTTTCATGCCGTTGAGCATAATGCGCTTCACGCCACACATGGAGCATTCGTTGGAGACTTTGACGCCGGGGGAATTATCAATCGCCTCGGAGAGGTTGACGGCATTTTTGTTCTCAATCACGCTGGCGTCGATGACTTCGGTTTTCATGATAGTGTTAGCCAAGGTTCCGGCTTGCTCTAATCGTTGTCTTACGCCGACAACACTCACGCGCTCGATTTTTTCCAGCTCAGGTTGGTTCACTTCGTCTGCGCTGGCCAAGGGGGGATGTAGTAGGGCTGCTAACAGGATGGCAAGGTAAGTAGGCTTCACTCTCATTTCTCCGTAAAATTACAAGTGGCAGCATTATATGTAAATGAGAATAATTATTATTTGATTTCGGTCATGGTTCTAACATCTTCTTAAAAAAGGTATTAGCCAAGATACAGGTGCGAAAAAATGAATGGAGTAGTAAAGATGCAGAATGCAGATGATTTTATTCAGTATTTAGAACTTGAGCAGCATGTTGAAGGCGGATATTACCGTTCTTCCTATCGCTCAGAATCGGCTTTTGATCCGAGTCGTCAGCTGTGGAGCAGCATTTATTTCTTACTGCGAACCGGTGAAGTGTCGCATTTTCATCGACTCACGGCCGATGAGATGTGGTATTTCCATGCGGGTCAATCCCTGACAATTTATATGATTTCCCCCGAGGGCGAGCTGACCACGGCGCAGTTGGGGCTGGATTTAGCTGCGGGCGAAAGGCCACAGTTTTTAGTGCCTAAGGGCTGTATTTTTGGCTCGGCCATGAATCAACCGGGTTTTTCGCTGGTGGGCTGTATGGTGTCACCGGGTTTTACCTTCGATGACTTTGAGTTGTTTAGCCAAGAAGCTTTGCAGGCCATGTATCCGCAGCATCAAGATGTGATCCACCAACTGAGTCGACCAGAGGCGAAATAGCGTCGTTAAATCATTGCGTTATCATGTAATGAGTTGCTCGTTGCATAGATTCAGTAGCCGCATGCCACGCATTAAGGCATGCGGCTTAATCAGGTTAAGCGCGAATAATATGGGTTACCTGCACCATGGCATCCCGCGCCGATTGACTGACTCCACTGAGTTGGAAGAAGCCGTGGATCACCCCTAAATAGCGGCGGCAATGGGCATTGACGCCCGCATCTAACAGGTTACGGAATAGCTGTTCACCCTCATCTAGCAAGGGATCGAACTCGGCGGTAATAATATGGGTTTCGGGCAGGCCTGCTAACTCTTGACTGCGCAGAGGGCTGGCTTCAACGTCGGTTCTGGGGTGCCAATCGAGGTACATATCAAAGCCCGTGAGCAGGGTGTCGCGGGTGATGATGTACTTATCGCCATTGTCGATATAGCTCTGGCTTTTGGCGGTCGCATCCAACATAGGATAGATAAGCACTTGTTTTTTAGGTAACCATTCCCCCTTTGCCTTTAATCGCAGGCAAGTGACTAAGGCTAAATGGCCACCGGCGCTGTCGCCCATCAGGGTGATATTGGTGTTATCGCCGCCCCATTGCTGGCAATGTTGCTGCACGAGATTGGCGGCATTGAAGGCATCGTCATGGGCGGCGGGGTACACGTGCTCAGGGGCGAGGCGATAGCTGACCGCCACCACTAACGCGCCAGAATCATTGGCGATTTTACGCAGTTGTTGGTTATGGGTGGCGATGCCGCCACTGACAAAACAACCGCCGTGATAGTAAATGACTACGGGTAAGTTGTTGTCCGCCGAGGGCTTAAATAGGGTTAATTCGATGCCCTCAAGGGATAAGGTTTTGACCTCAAACACCGCTTCCGGCTCGCCAGCCAATACCGTGCTGGCGATATACCCTTGGCGACGTTCCTCAAGGCTTTGCTCGCGCACCGAAGGGCAACCTGCGGCGATAAACTCGCTCACCAATTGTTTAATTCCGTCTTCTAAATAGAGTTGGCTCATGTGCAGTTTCCCTGAATATATTCGGTGAGCGTTGATCGCCCCTTGTGGTCGGCAAAGTGTATCGGCTCAATATTGAAAAGGGTAGTGTGTATTGGCTGATTTGCTATTAACTCCATCTATTTCAGTTGATTAGCGCTTGTTGATAAAACTTGTTGATGGAGGCGTCGCGAATGAATACGGTTGCAGCGGTCGGTTTGGTTGTAATGAAAGATTGAGCACAATCTAAAAATGTAAGAAAATTACCGTTCGCCAGCCTTGGCGTGTTATTGCTATTTCACTTGTCTTCCAGCGGTAAGGATAGAACGTGGCCAAATCAGCTAAAACCCTGCAACAACGCATGGGCATTGTCGCCCTCACTTGGCCGATTTTTATCGAAACCTTGCTGCAGTCCTTACTCGGGATCAGCGATATTTTTATGCTGAGCCATTATTCCGATAATGCCGTCGCCGCAGTGGGGCTCACCACCCAATTGATGTTTTTTATGATGGTGATGTCCATGATGGTCAGCACGGGCGCCAGCATTCTGATCAGCCAAAATAATGGTGCCGGGCAGACGCAGCAAGCAACCGATATTGGTGTCGCCAGTGTGGCCTTAAGTTTAGGCTTAGCCGTGATGATGGGCGCATCGATGTTTTTCGGTGCCCACGGCATTATCGGTTTGTTTGCGCTAGAGCCTGAGGTTGCAGGCTATGGTTATGACTATCTGCTGATCTGCGGCAGTTTAAGTATTGGGCTGGTGATGAACATCGCCTTTGCCGCCATCTTACGTAGCTACGGTTTTACCCGCTCGGCCATGTTAGTCACCTCCAGTACGGGATTGATGAACGTGCTCGGTAACTATATTGCCCTCTATTCTCCCTTTGGGTTGCCAGTTTATGGGGTGACTGGCGTGGCGATTTCGACTGTGACCAGCCAGATTATCGGTGCCTTGATTATGCTGGCGGTGATCCACCGTAAAGGTATCCCGCTGCCGATGCCAAGGTTGAAGTTATTGCCGCGCAGCACCTATTGGAGTGTGATGCGCATAGGTTTGCTCAATGCGGGTGAAATGCTCTCCTACAACGTGGCGCAGATGACCATCATCTATTTTATCAGCCAGATGGGCACACTCTCGCTGACGGCCTATACCTATGGCTTGAATATCAGCCGCTTTATTTACTGTTTTGCGGTGGCGCTTGGGCAGGCATCGCAAATTCAAACCGGTTACTACGTCGGTAAACAATGGTTCGATGAGATTACTGTGCGGGTGCAAAAATATTGCCTGGTGGGCTTTATTGCTTCCCTCGCCATAGTGTTAGCCTTTTATTGGCAGCGCTTTACCATAGTGGGCTGGCTGAGTGAAAACCCTGAGGTCATTCAACTTACCGCACTTTTGTTATTGGGCTCGATTGCGCTCGAAACTGGCCGAGTCTTTAATCTGGTGATTATTTCGGCATTAAAAGGCGCGGGGGATGTGGCGTTTCCGGTGCGCGTGGGCCTGTTTAGTATGTGGGGAATTGGCGTGCTATTGGCTTGGTTCTTTGGGCTGCATTTAGGTTATGGCGTGCTGGCCGCTTGGCTTGCCGTTGCCGCCGATGAATGGGTGCGAGGCTTGATTATGGTGCACCGTTGGCGCTCGGGTCGCTGGCAGCGTTTTACCCGTATTCCGCCAGCAACGCCTGTTTCATCACGTTAATAGCTTGGCTTTAAGCGCTCTAATTAAAGACAGAACGGGGCTTATTGCTGGCCCCATTTGCCCGATTTGAGCTGCTCATTTTTAAATTGTAGATACCTTGAATGCCCTGCATCGGTTTCGATTTCCATGGTGCTGTAGGGGGCAAAAATAGCCCCTGGAATTTGGCATCCATTCGTGAGGACGTCCTCTAATGAGGGCATAAAACATTCTTTAAACGGATCAAAATGGATTCTATAACTGGCATAGTCGCGCGCAACAAAGCGTTCTGTGATGGTTTTGAATAGCAGTCCAAAAGGCGTGTCGAGCCTCTGTGGCGTGGAATAATAAAAGCCTTGTCCGTACCAGTAAAGCAATAAAGCGGTACCCGCATCGCAGAGTGGGTGTTCGATAATCGCCCTCACCATATCGGGATCATGGTCATCCCAATTCAAGTTACCCGCGACAAAATGCAATTCCTCCATACTTTGTAAGTCACTGATACAGATGATTTGTGTCGCCGCTTTGCCAAAGTAGGCGCTGTATTCATGTAAAGCGTCATAATCGGGATCGGCGAGCAATTGGGCGAGGCGATCATGGTTGGTGATACAGCCTAATTCGGCGCATTCATAGGCGCGGATAAATTGTTCTTGGGTTAATAACTTGGCCACGGGCGTCCTTGGAGTTTTTAAATAATGACACTCGCCAGCCCTGATAACTGAGGGCCAGCGAGAAAGCGTGAGGATGTTAGGCGTTAAGCTTGCTGTTGCAGCAGGGTGCGACAGAGCTTAATAAAGTCGGAAGAGGTGACAATCCCTAATACTTTCTTATCGTTATCTACTACGGGTAAGCAGCCGAGTTTGTTGTCGATAAAATATTCCACTACCACGCTTAAGGGCTCATCGGCGGTTAAGTGCTGGCAGTCTTTGTCCATCACAGTCGCTATGGGAGTGTAGCGTTCCTTGCGATCCAATGCGCCTTGGCCGTATTTGTTCAACATAGACAATACGCTGGCGATCATCTTCTTATGGGTGAGTACGCCGACTAAGGTGCCGTCGGTTTCAGATATCACAGGTAAATGGCGCACGCCGCGGGTTTGCATTAAATGGTGGGCATCTTTCAGGCTAGCACCATCGCTGATGCAGATGACCTCAGTGCTCATAATATCGCTGACTTTCATCCTATAAATTCCTTTTTTAACAAGGCTCAGGTTTGATGCTCGACGAGCCAAAATCTGAGCGATTTGCCACTGATCCGATGTTAGCAGCTTACTCATAGCTTGTGCCAGTGCTGTACAAATAAAGTACGTCATCCAGTATAAGCTTATGAATTAAAAGAAATCATAAAAGGCTGACAAAGATGTCACAAATGTGTAACAGTGATGTCTCACAATCGGGGCCTCATTAGACCTCATACCAGTGAAACCTCATCTTATAAGGGAATAATAATAATGAAACGAACCGTGACTCGTCGTGATTTTTTAGCCATGTCGGCCAAAGGCATTGGTGCAGCAGTGATCTCCTACGGCCTAATGGGGTGTAGTGACAGTGATGATGATAAATCTGTTCCTGCGCAGTTTTTACATGGGGTAGCCAGTGGTGACCCTGCGCAAGACGCGGTGATCCTCTGGACCCGTGTGACGCCAGATTCTGCTGGGGATGTTAAAGTCAGCTGGCAAGTGGCCAGTGATGCGGCATTCTCACAATTAGTCACCACAGGGGAGATGGTCACCAACGCTAACCGTGATTACACGGTCAAAATCGATGCCCGTGGTTTACGTGCGGGACAAACCTACTTCTACCGCTTTATGACGGGCGGAAAAACCTCTGAGGTGGGTAAGACCCGCACTCTACCCGAGGGTGATGTGAGTTCGGTAAAACTTGCCGTTATGTCATGCGCTAACTTTCCAGCCGGCTATTTTAACGTGTATGAACTGGCTGCGGCGCAGGATGACCTCGATGCCGTGGTGCATCTGGGTGACTATATCTACGAATATGCTCGCGGCGGCTATGCCAGCGAACATGCGGCAGAGCTTGGCCGTGAAGTGTTACCCGCCAACGAACTGCTGACCCTCAGCGATTATCGTACCCGTTACGCCCAATATCATACCGATGCCAGCCTGCAAAAATTGCACGCGAAAGTGCCTTTTATTACGGTATGGGACGACCACGAAGTGGCAAACGATACTTGGCGTGATGGCGCCGAGAACCACAACGAAGGCGAAGGGGATTTTGCGGTTCGCAAAGAAGCCGCACTGCAGGCTTACTTCGAGTGGCTGCCAATCCGTCCATGGCGCGAGGGTAACCATGAGGAGATTTATCGCAGCTTCAGTTACGGCAACTTAGTTGACTTACATATGCTGGATACGCGCGTGTTAGCCCGCGATAAGCAGCTCGATTATGCCGATTATATGGATGCCAGTACGGGCGCCTTCGATGGCGAGCGTTTCCGCGCCGATGTGACATCGACTTCGCGCACTATGTTAGGGCTGACCCAGTTACTCTGGTTACAGGGTACCTTATTGCAAGCCACGGGTACTTGGCAGGTATTAGGACAACAGATCCTCATGGGCAAAATGTCTCTACCTGCGGCGATTGCTACCCAGCAAATGAGCATTCCACAATATGCCATGCTTGGGGCGCTGGCGAAGTTAGCCGCCCGAGCTGCGGCAAATGATCCAACCCTAACGGCGGCAGAATTACAGTACTTGCAGGCTAATCAAGCCCTGTTAACGCCAGAGGTGATTGCCCTGCTGCAACTGCCATCCATTCCCTATAACTTGGATGCATGGGATGGTTATGCCTATGAAAGGGAAGTGATCTTAGGCACGGCTAAATCGAAAAATCACAACCTAGTGGTGATTGCTGGTGACACCCATAATGCCTGGGCGAATGAGCTTAAAGATGTCAACGGCGATACTGTTGGGGTGGAGTTTGCCACAAGCTCAGTATCATCACCTGGTTTGGAATATTACTTAAATCTCCCTGCGGAACAGATCCCCGCGACCGAGGCGGCGATCGTCGACTTGGTGCCAGATCTTAAATACACCAACCTTAAAGACCGCGGCTTTATGACTTTAACCTTCACCAAGGAAGCCGTGCGTAGCGACTGGCATTATGTCAGCACAATTCTGGCGAAGGAGTTTGAAGAGTCGAGTAGCCGCAGCTACAGCGCCATGACTAAGGTCGGTGAGCCTATTATCAACCCTGTGAGCTAACTTAAGCGTCAAACTTAAGCGTCAAACTTAAGAGTCACACTTTGCTTTGAGCCTGTGCTCGTTCCTTGTTGGCCACCTTTGGGTGGCCTTTTTTGTTCGCTTTTTGTTAGTTCCGTCCTAAAAATGCAAAATAAACGGCCGTTCACCTGCAACTTATGACTATAACTGCAGCACGGCGGTTTTTTTTGGTATAAAATTCGCTCCCAAAATTCGGCGGCTGCCTACACTTGCTAGGACTCTTATGAAGAGATTGCTGTTCTCGTGTTTTGGACGCCGAACAGACCTTACAGGGTAAAAGCTCGCGCTTTAACACCTAAAATCAATAATTAAGATGGGGATCGGTGTCATGTCAGAAAAATATTTCGTTACCGCACAACAACTGCTCGAAGATTCATTTCTATTAGCTTCACAGGTTTATGAGAGTGGATTCCGTCCGCAGTTTATCGTGGGTATTTGGCGTGGCGGTGCTCCAATCGGGATCGCGGTACAAGAGTTTTTCGACTTTAAGAAGGTTGAAACCGACCATATCGCCGTGCGTACCTCGTCTTACTACGGTATTGGTACCGACAAGCAAAGCAAAGAAATCAAAGTCCATGGCCTGCATTACATTGTTGAAAATGCGAATGCTAGCGACAGCTTACTGATTGTGGACGATGTGTTTGACTCTGGCCGCAGTATCCACGCGCTGAAGGAAAAGTTAAGCCAACTGATGCGCTTAAACATGCCGCAGGATATTCGTATCGCTTGTCCTTATTACAAGCCAAAAAATACCGCAGTGCCTTTAAAGCCTGATTACTATATCCATGCCTCTGAAGACTGGTTAGTGTTCCCACACGAAGTGACAGGTTTAACGCCGGAAGAAATTGCCGAAGGTAAGGGCGATTTAAAAAATATTCAGCATCTTTTTAAGTAAAAAGAATCTGTTAATAAAAAGCGTTAGCAGTTTTTGCTAACGCTTTTTTGTTTCTCGGTATTTGAAATACAGCCTATTTGTTTGGCCTATAAATCCATGCAGTTGGCATAGTAAGTGACAGTCGCCGGCCAGTCCGAAAACACGCCAATCACGCCGACATCTTTGGCGAGCACATCGAGTAGTTCGTAGGTATCGCCTTCATTATCAATGGCATCTGTGATGCTTTGATAATACCAACCGCCGCCATCTTTCAATAATCCTGAGCGCTCTAAGCTCCAAGTGATGATCTTAAGCCCCGCTGCTTTCGCGGCTTTGGCATATTCCGATGGAATGATTTTTTTATCCGCATCTAAAGTCACCAGCACCCAGAGTGGCGGCGCGACAATCTCTACGCCTTGGGCTTTAAGTTCCGCCATTGAGGGCGACCAGCTGGAGGAGTCCTGTGGGTCAAAGCCCGTGTAAATATCATATCTATCATCAAGATATACCGCTTGTTTGCCAAACTCGGGGGCGTTAGCAATCCAGTATTTTACATCTTCTAAATTAAAGGATTGGGGGAAGACCTGCGAGGCATCGACACCCGCTGCGGTATATTCATCGAGCATCTTCTGGGCATACTCCTGCTGAGTAAAACCGTCGAAGGGCATAGCCACGCTGGCGGCTTTTAGCTCGGGCGTCATTTTAACGCCTGCCTTTTTAAACATCTCAATACTCTCTGCGTGGGTCATCAGGGTACCGTTGCCCGCATAGAGATCGGTGCGCCACTTAGGCGTGGCATTGATAAATTCCTCGGCAGTGGTCGCCTTAGGATTCTCGCCCTCCATCTTGCCCTTTAACATTTTAAATTCGGCGAGGGTGATATCGCTGGTGCAGCAAGTTGCAGTGGCGACGACGCCATTGGCCGCATCGGCGGGGGTAAAGGGGACTGAGCATTTGTTGGCAAGTTCGGGTATGGCCAAAATATTGGTCGTGCTGGCGAGATCGCACTGGGAGTGGCGACAGACTAAGGCTTTATCGGCGGTAAAAGTCACATCACACTCGACAATACCCGCACCAGAGTCGATGGCGGCTTGGTAGGATTCTTTTGTGTGTTCAGGGAATTGCATCGCCGCGCCGCGGTGACCAATGGAAAAATCACTACGGTAGAAATGATCGGTTTCGCACTGGGCTAAGCGGGTCTTTAGGCTGCTGTCATGCATTTGACGCACTAAAAACAGTGGTCGCTCACCGACTTGGGCGGGCACCATTTTCGCTGGTGGCGGTGTAGTCTCGCTATCTTTGTTATCGCTGTTACAGCCTGCTAGCAGGGCCGTGCTTGCCAACAGCATGCAGAGTGTTACTGAGGAGGTATTCATCATCTATCCTAAATTATGAATGACTTATTAATAGGGTCCCTCACACTCTAAAATTGCTATATGACTAAATTTACTTATTTTTATGACCAAAACAAGAAAAGATACCGTCCGCCAGCCGCTTTTGCGCTAGCTTGATACTGAGCTTAGGACTAAGATTAGGGCGAAAAATCATCTGGCAGGCGGGGTTATATTGGGATGCCTCGACTCACTGAGCCAGCTGAGCATGAAAATTTTCTCGTAAGCGATCTTTCTTTGCCGAAATCAAGTAAACTGCGCTCCTTTTGTTTTATGATGGCGTTTGTATCGCTTGATAAGACAAACGTGGCAAGCATCATTTAGGAAATAGAGCAGAATGAGCAAGGGTAAAAAATACGATTTTCGCGTCACTCAAGCTGAAAATGGTTGGAAGACGGAAATCACCCGTCGTATGACGTCGACTAAGACGGTAGTGTCGAAAAGCCATGACGGTTTTGCGACCGAGGCCGAGGCACAAGCTTGGGGGCAAGCCGAGCTGCAAGTGTTTTTAGGCACGCTGGCTGAGCGCAACAAGCGTCGCTCAGAGAAACAGGCTAAGGCCAAATTAGCGGCGGCTTTAGCGGCTGAAGCGGCAACCGATGCCGATGATTTTGATGATGAAGACGAGTTCGGCGAAGAATAACTCGCTCGAAGAAGATATCTCGAAACAAAATCCTCGAAGGCAAACTGGCTTGTGAGCCAATCAGCATTCAACAAAAAAGCGGACCCGAGGTCCGCTTTTTTGTTGTCTCACTTAAGGTATTCCCTAAAGTGAGCATTAGGCAATGGAATTAGCCTTGGATCTTAAAGCTACCTTGCATAATCGCCCAGTGGCCTGGGAAGCTGCAGAAGAACTGGTAAGCTTCAGTCGTGCTCATGCCCGCAGTGCTAAATTTTACAGAAGTTGATTCACCGCCACCCACTAACGAAGTGTGAGCGATAACACGGGTATCACCGGCTTTAACGTAAGCAGCATCGGCGCCAGCGCTCATACCATCGGTCGCAACGGCAGACATATCAGCGGCTTTAGTTAACACCCAGTTGTGGCCCATCGCCGCTTTTGGCAGTGTGCCAGTGTGCGTTAGCGTCAGGGTCACTTCTTTACAAGTAGCGGGAACAGACAGCTCTTTAGTGTCAAATTGCATAGCGTCAGTCGCAGCAATCTTGAGTTCACATTCGTTAGCACTCGCTTGGCTGGCGACTAATAATCCTAGGCCAAGTAAGCTAGCGCTAGTCATATTACGGAAAGTGGTGCTTTTCGCTTTCATCTGGTACTTCCTTATTCTGAACAAGGTGGATCGAGCCGATGTGACTCGAGTATTCGCTTGCCAGCATAGGCTTAATTCATTAAATGGGAATGAATTCGATATGTAAATTATGTATATACAACTTTAGGGTGAAATAGGCTGAGTGCGACAATTTGCCGCACTCATGGGGAGTTAGCGCGGCAGTTCGTGTCGGTAGGGAATGGCACGCTGAGCGCCAGCACGGGTCACAGTGATCGCGGATGCGGCGTTGGCAAAGCCGACGGCAGCGGCAATCGACATGCCCTCACTTAAGCCCACCACTAGGGCGCCATTGAAGGTATCGCCAGCGGCAACCGTATCTATGGCTTGTACTTCAAGTGCCGGAATTAACCCGGTAAAGCCTGCGCTACTGATAAATGCACCTTTACTGCCTAAGGTAATTACCACAGTCGTCACCCCTTGTTGATGCAGCAGTTGGGCGGCTAAGTTGGCATCTTCTTCACTATTGACCTCAATGCCCGTTAACGCTTCGGCCTCAGTTTCATTTGGGGTAATAATGTCGACCCACTTGAGGTAATCCTGCTCCGAACTCACGGCAGGCGCGGGATTCAGCACTGTGGTAATGCCTAAGCGTCTGGCGGTTTGCAATGCATGGCTCACCGTATCCATAGGGGTTTCCTGTTGGATAAGCATAAACTGGGCATTGGCAAACAGAGCATAATGTTTGTCTATCTCAAGAGGGGTTAGATGGGCATTGGCGCCAGCGGCAATGCCGATGGAATTTTCGCCATTGTCGGCGACAAAAATCATCGCCGTGCCCGTACTCATATTGGCGACTTGCATGATGCCATCGGCTTTTATCCCATCCTTGAGCCAATTGGCGCGCATCTCGTTTCCAGCGCTGTCTTGACCTAAGTGACAAATAAAATCCACTCGCGAATCGGCCTGACATAAGCGGGCGCAGGCCACCGCCTGATTCGCTCCTTTACCACCATGCTCTAGTCGGTAGCTTTGACTCACTAAGGTCTGCCCCGGTGCGGGCAAATACTCAAAATTCATAACATGGTCGGCGTTGGCACTGCCTATAACGAGTATGTGACTCATGGAAGCGTTACCTTAAGTTCATCTGCGATTGAGATAGGTTGGTGTGTAGACCGCTAAACTGTCAACTAACAAGTCAACAAAGCCCTGTCTATCAATCCCGAATAGCACTGTGGCATTCGCGGGTTTACCCGTCAGTTGATAACGATCGACTACCGTCATCCCCAGTGTGAGTGCGCTTTGGGTTTCAATGCCGACCCAGCAGTCTTGGGCATCAAACAATGCGGGGTTGAGTAACCAAGCGATAGTGCAAGGGTCGTGCAGCGGCGCGCCGACAAATCCCCACTTGGGATCTCTATGGTAAATCATAAAGAAATCTAGCAATTCGGCGACGCACTTAGCCACGGGATTAGGAATGGCGCGAATGCGCTCGATATCTTCATCCATAATTTGTGCCTGATGGGTAACATCGAGGCCGCACATGGTAATGGGAATGCCGGATTTAAAGACGATATCGGCCGCCTCGGGGTCGACAAAAATATTAAACTCGGCCGCTGGCGTCCAGTTACCCACTCCTGCAGCGCCGCCCATCAATACAATGCGCTCAATTTTGGCGTGCAATTCGCCGTGGCTGGCGAGTAGTAGCGCGATATTGGTGAGCGGCCCCGTTGGCACCAAGGTTACTGGCTTATCGCTTTGGCGGATTTTCTCGGCCATCAACTCGACCGCATTTACGGCTTGAGGTTGAAAACTCGGTGCAGGCAGAGCTGGACCATCGAGTCCCGTTTCACCGTGAACGTTATCGGCAATCATCAACTCACGGCTTAAGGGTTTAACCGCGCCGCCCGCGACTGGAATATCGCTGCGATTGAGCAGGGTTAAAATCCGCAGGGCATTATTGAGGGTTTTGTCCGGGGTTTGGTTACCGGCGCTGGTGGTCACGGCCAGTGGGTTTAGCTCGGGATGGGCGAGGGCTAAAATGAGTGCGATGGCATCGTCATGGCCGGGATCGCAATCCAAAATAATTGGGCGACTCATACTGTTACTCCTTTAAACAGCGGGAATGGAGGCTAAGAATAGCACGCCCACGTTTGCAGGCTAGGATGTGGCCGAGTCTTTAAGGCAAACTGTGAGCTTTTTCTGATTTCTATCAATAAGCTGCTACAATAGCGCCCCGCTTTAGGCAGAATCAAGTTCTCTTATGCCTTACCGATCATGGAATGATAAGGAAGTTCTGGCGTGTTGATGAATCGCAGTCAATTAACCTCGAGTGCACCCGCGCGTTTTTGGGGTTGGTTAGAAATACTCTTGACCTGTGTCCCTCTCTTTTTGGTTGGTGTTGCCGCGCTGTTTCTCTGGGAAGGGGCGCAAAAGTGGTTTCTGGTCAATCAGTTGCTAGAGCGTGGCGATGTAGCCATTGGTCGAGTGGTTGAGACCGCCTATCGCAGTGAGCGCAGTTCGACGGGCGTATATAACCAAAGATTGATTTGCTTGGTGGAGTATCGCACCGCAGAGGGCAACCTGGTTCGCCAATGGGAGCTCGATGGCGTGAATTGCCAAGCGACCTATCAATTACGGCCGCCGCAGGGCGACACTCCTGGCGCATTAGTGCCCAGCTACGGGCAAAGTTTTGTGCATTATCTTCCCGAGGCACCAACACGGGCGAGCGCCGATCTTGAGTTAACCCGCGATCGCGCCAAACTGGACTTCGGCTTTGGCATCGCAGGCATATTAGGCTGTTTGCTTGTCGGTTATTTCTGTTTGACGCTATTAAGGATCCGCTGGGCCGAGTTCCGTTATGTGCCAATACTCAAGCGTTTAGGACAGCAACAGGATTACACTGGGGTTATCCGTTTGCTTGAAACCTATCGGCAGCATCCCGCCGCGAATATTTTGGTCTGGGAGGCGGCAGAGCATTTAGGTCATAGCCCTGAGCACTATCCGCGTTTGGTCGATTTATTCGAGCAAATGCAAACTTCACCTAGCAAAAAAAAGCTGGAATCGGTAGATGAATCTATTGTGATGATAAGCTTTTATCGTTTGAGTTCATTAGGATTTCACGACTTAGCGCTGGCGATGCTCGCCCGTAGTAAACAGGCATTGTCGGTTAAAACCTTAGCCAGCTTTGTGTTGATGACGCGCACTAAGCAGTTGCCCTTTGCATTGGAATTAACCGCAGAAAAGTTAGCGGCATTGAAGGCGCTGTGCGAGGCCAAAGTACTAAGGTTCGGCTTGGCAGATGAAAAGCAATGCCCCGTCGATTTTGCGGTGCACCTCGATTATTTACTCTGCTTGGTGACATTAGTGCTCGACAATACCGCACTGAACCGTCAAGCGGGGCAGGCTATCGGCCCAGTTCAACGGCTGCTCTTAACAGCCTTAACGCAGGCGAAGGCGTTCGACACCCTAAGCCAAAACAGTGCGCAGGCGCTGGATAAACAAATTCAAGTTATCCTAACCCGTATCGATTCGCGTCCGGGCTTTGAATACCAACTCAAGCCGCTACTCGAGTCGATATTAGGCAAATTAGCACAACCCAATCAGCAACCCGCGTTGTCAGTAGCCCAAATTTCAGCAACCAAAGTTTCAGCAAATACAGGGAAATAAGTAATGCAGTCTTATCCTATCTCACGCCCCTTGGCATTGGTGGCCGCCTTAGTGGCGTTACAATTAACCGCCTGTAGCCAACCTAAACCCGTTGCCGTCGTCGAAAATGAAAAGGAATCCTTGCTGCAATTTGATAATGGCAAGCTTATCCAGTTTCAGGAAAAGGCGAACCCGAACTATCGCCATATTCCCTGCGATTTACCCGCAGTTGAGACAGTGGTGACCAACAGCACAGCCTTTGCCGCATTAACTCAGTCGGGTGAGGTGATCACTTGGGGTGACAGTTTTGCTGGTGGCGATAGCCGTGAGGTGACAGAACAACTTAAGCAAGTGAAGCAAATTGTCCCTGTTAAAGATGGGTTTGCCGCGCTGCGACAAGATGGCACTGTGGTCTATTGGGGCAATGCGGGAAAATTAAGTCTGGACAAGGCATTGCAAGCGCGCATGACCAATATCACTAAGCTATTTGCCAACCGAGAGGCCCTAGCCGCGCTCGACGCCAATGGTAAGGTGCATACTTGGGGCTACGGGCCTTACGGCGGCAATAGTTTGCAGGTGCAGGATGAGTTAGTCGATGTGGTCGATATCTTTGCTAAAGGGCGCAGTTTTATTGCCCTGAAAAAAGACGCCAGCGCCGTAGTGTGGGGTGAGGTTGAAAGTTCGACCAATATGAAGAAGTTGCAGTCGCAGCTGACGGATATTAAACATATCGAATATTTTCAAAATACCTATGCCGCTTTGAAAAAAGATGGCTCAGTGGTGAGTTGGGGCTGGCGCAGTGATGCTTATCCGATCCGCCGCGCCCTTGAGGATGTGGCGAGTCTCACGGCAAACAGTTGTGCGTTTGCGGTGTTAAGTCCAACGGGGGGTGCCCATTTCTGGGGCGATGGCATTAACTGTGGCGTCGATTGGATCAAGAAAACCGATATCACAGGCGTGAAGGAGATTATCAGCGTTGGCCCGGGATTCTTGCTACTGCGTGACAACGCTACGCCGCAAATTCTCGCCGACGATACGGATTACGCCTATCTGTTTGGCTTTCATCATGCTCAAGCGATCCTCGACAAATATTGGCAGCAAGGCAGCAAAATTACCCTAGGTAAGTCCTCGTTTGCCTTTACGCGCCCCGACGGCAAAGTGGTACCCGTCGGTTATCGGGCAGACCTTAAAAATGTCGAGCAACTGATTGAACGCATTCCACGCCTCACTTGGCTAGCGCCGGCAAATGATGGTTTTGTGGGGATCAGTGAAAAGGGAGAATGGGTCTCTTGGTCGATGAATCTCGGAATGTTTGATAAACCGCCGGTACAACCTGCCGATTCCTTGGTGGTTAAGCCGCTGGAATTTACCCCTGCTGCCCAATGTGAGACCCCAGAGCAACGGCAGGCAATTTTGAGCCAGGCAAGGCCGCAGCGTAAAATCAATTGGTCATTTGACTAACTCATTGTTGGGCATGTAGGGCATTTCTCAGCTGGCGAAAGTTCATTCACCAGCTTTTTTAATCCATCACCCCCCTATCTTTGGCTGCTATTTGCTATTTTACAGTTGTTGTGACTGTAACAGTGTCATCTTGTTTAGCTTTTTAACTGTTATCTTATTTACATCTTCGCTAGAATGCTGGATGTTTTCTATGCAATTTCATATGTCGTATTAACCCATAACAATGCGATACAAGGATGATAATAATGAAATGTATACCCCATATGCAGATGAGGTTATGTCAGGGCGCGAGCGTATTAATGCTGTGCAGCCTAATCGGCTCTGAATCCGTCGAGGCGAAATTGGATATGCCTCGCAGCGAAAGTGGCGCGTCGCATACCCATGTGTTGCCTGTCTTTAGTCAGCAATTAGGATTTAATCTGCCAAAGGGTTGGCGTCAAGCCTACCATGAGGAACGTGCGGGCATGTTTATGGCGGAATTTGTGCCTGAGCAGGAGGCGCTCAATCAATGGAGTGCACTGTTTTGTGTGCAAGGCTTTAAGGACATGGCCGAAAGTGTGAGCCCCGAGCAGTTTTTAGATGCGATGGCTGAAACTTACCAAGCCGCCTGTGACGGTGACGTGGTGTATCAAAAGCTAGGGGATACCCAAGTAGACGGTCACGAAGGTTTCCATGCCATTCTCGGTTGTACCACAATGCCGAATGTCCATAGCGCGACTCAGTTTAATCCCAGTGCTTTTACCTCTCATCCCCAGGGCGAAATTGGTTACTATACCGTAGTAAGTGGTAACAAGGACTTGTATTTACTGCATAAATCGATGCGTGGCGACGTGTTTTCTGCCGATAAACCTCCCTTACAGGCGGCTAACAGTGCTGACTTTATTTCAGGCTTAGCGCCCTATTCATTAAAGTAGTTGTCAGTCGAGAGACGGATGAGCATGGACTTTCATCCGTATAGACGTCTATAATGCGCGCGCTCAGGCTTGATATGCCACGAGCCTTATTGGGCGTTAACTGGTTTTTCGCCCTCTGAACCTATTTTTAGTCAACCTTCTGTGGTGCTTGCGATGCATTCGTCGCGAGATAATCGGGAAGCCAGTGAAATTCTGGCACTGCCCCCGCAACGGTAAAAGGTGAGAAACGACCGCATTCGCTAGGTAGCTCAAGGTGAGCCAGAGAATCGAGTGTGCAAAGGTCAGTTTCGCGTTAGTCCTTCTATTGCTTGGATTAACATAGCCTAAGTCCGGAGACCGGCCCTAAAGGTGTTTTTGAGATTTCGGTGGGCAGATCTCAAAATGCGATAGTGACTGTCAGTATTTGTTACTGAATCAACGGTATCGTGGCGCCAATGCCCCGTTTTCCTTGCAGGAGTTAAAGGTAAAATGGGAACACATCCAACTAAAATCGCGCTGCTGATCGGCAGCCTTTGCAGCTTTTCTGTTATCGCCCCCGCCGTGGCGGCCGATGATGCCAGCGTGGCCAAAGTCGATGAGCATATCGTCGTGATTGGCCGTTCAGACAAGACCCCCTTAAATATTGCCGCCAATGTGAATGTGATTGATGCCGCAGCGATTGAGCAGAGTGGCGCAACCAGCTTGACCGAAGTGTTACGTGGTCAAAGTGGTATTCAGCTGTCCGACAATAACATTGGTACTAGCTTCGCGATGCGCGGCTTTAGCGCCAGCACCGCCGTTAACAACACTTTGATTTTGCTCGATGGTCGTCGCTTAAATAACATCGATATCGCTGCGCCTAGCCTGAATGCAATTCCACTCAATTTAATTGAGCGTGTCGAAATTTTATCGGGCAGTGCGGGCGTGCTTTATGGCGACCAAGCGGTCGGCGGGGTGATCAACATTGTGACTAAGTCGCCTGAGAATACGGGCGGCAGCGTGCAATTATCCGGCGGCAGCTTTAATACCTACGAAGGTCGCGGCGATGTGTCGGGCGCCATCAATAAAAATTGGCACTATTTCCTGACTGGTAGCTACAACCAAGGCGATAACTATCGCAAGCACAATGCCAATGAAACGGGTTCTATCCTTGGGCGTATTCAATATAAAACCGCCACAGATTCTTTCTTTGTTGAAACCAGCTATTACGATGATGACCGCGAAAATCCAGGCTCGTTGACGGTAGAACAGTTCAAAGAAAATCCACGCCAGTCTTCTAATAGCAGCGAATATGTTCATGAGATGACCACGGCGGCACGCAGTGGTTATCAGCATCAGCTTAACCAAAACTGGGCCTTAGCGGCGGATCTGGATTACAGCGATACCTTAGTGACCTCATTAAACTGGGGGGCGGGTAGCCAAAATACTCGCTCGCTGCTGATGTTTAGCCCTAAAGCACTTGCTAATTACAGCACCCGTCAAGGTGAGCTAAACCTAGTCACTGGTTTAGACATCAGCCGCGGTAAGGCCGAGTTTGACTCTATGGCGCGCAGCAACGTGCAGGAAATGCAAAGTGCTTACCTGCAAGCCACAGTGCCATTAAGCCACACCTTAAGCTATGTAGTGGGTGGCCGTTATGCGCGGGTGACCGACGATCTGGTCGATGGCAATGTGTATCCAAACGGCATCGATTTAGATGAAGATGCGACCGCATTCGAGTTCGGTTTAAATTACCGTCCGAGCGCCGAGCACAGATTCTATCTACGTGGCGATGAAAACTTCCGCTTTGCTAAGGTCGATGAGCAAGCTTATACCCCGAAAGATGTCTATGGCTTAAAGCCACAGACAGGCCGCTCCTATGAGGCGGGTTGGGATTGGACTGTGGCCAGCCAAAGCCTACGCGTTAGCCTATATCGCCTCGATTTAGAAGATGAAATTGTCTTCGACCCAAGTGCTGAAAAACCTGTTGGCGGCAGCTTCCAAGGTGCCAACGTCAATGCCGATGCATCACGCCGCTATGGCGCGAGTGCCGATTGGGATTGGCAGGTTACTCATGCCCTCACCTTAGGCTTGGAATATAACTATATTGATGCCGAATTTACCGACGGGGTGAATGATGGCAAGCAATTGTCTTGGGTTGCGGAGCATACGGGACGCGGTTATGTCAGTATGGATTTTGCCGAGCATTTCCAAGTGTTTGCCGAGGCGATTTACACGGGCGATCGTTTTATCGAAGGCGATAACGGCAACGAAGGCGATAAATTATCTAGCTATGTTTTAGGTAATCTAGCCCTTAACTATACCCGTGATGCTTGGTTAGCGAGCCTGCGTATCGATAACCTGTTTGATAAAGAGTATGTTAGCTCGGGTTACTACGGTGGCATTTGGGGTGATAGCTATTACTCTGGTCGAGGCCGTGATATTCGCTTGACTGTGGGTTACCGCTTCTAAGCTTGAAATAAATGCTTAACCGAATAAAGCCAGACTCAGTCTGGCTTTATTATTTCTGTTGTTTGGCTATGCGCAGAGAAAAATCCATTTTCTCGGTGTATTCTTTATAAGTTCAGCCTATTTTGAGATAGCCTAAGTCGTTGCTTGTGCTATAGATCACTTCATCTAAAGCATAGTCACAATTATTCTGCGACTTAGGGCTGAAATTCTCAGTAGTTTGGGTATGATGTGAGCGGTATTCGAATCATCTTATAGCTAATTAACAGGTGTAAAGTGTCTTATGACAGATCTTGAGCAACAGGTTTTTACTCAAGTGAGAGCCATCATAGCGAATGAAGAGCAAGTGATCGGTCGCCGTGGGATCTTAATTCCACTCAAAAAAGCGATCCTTGCCGAAGGCGACATTCGTAATGTGATCGATATTATTTCGAGCGATCCCGCATTAGCTGCCCACATGTTGATGCGCAGTAATTCGGCGCAGGCTTCAGGTGTAGTAAATCCTAAATCTCGCTCCTTAAAAGACGCCCTAATCCGTTTAGGTCAGGTCAATATTTATCGTTATGCCTTCACCTTCTATTTGAAAGAACGCCTCGATGAATTACCCCAACCCTATAAGAAGTTGGTACAAGGTTATTGGAAACTCACGGAAAATATCGCTACCGATGCGGTCGACAGCCTAGTCGATATGCCGGATGTCGATGTCGACCCCGATGAAGTACAAACCTTGGCGCTGTTTAGTGTGTTCGGGCAAATCATTGCCTTAACGGCCTTTGCTTACTTAAATGCCAGCTCTGAGCAATCTTTCCCGTTAAGCGTGATTAAGTCATTGATTGATAATCAGCAGCAGACCTTAACCATCGAAGCCTTTGAGGCCTTAGATCTCGATCAGGATCTGCGTCAAGAGTTTATGATCGCCCATAACCTGCGCCAGACCCGTAATCAAAATTCTCCAGGGTTGATTCTGCGCCGTGTGCTCTCGATGCGCGGCATGTTACTCAACCCGCTCTAAGAGCTGCTCATAAAAACAAAGCCTGCAATTGCAGGCTTTTTTATTGCTGTTTTTGCGGCACTAATTGGATTTTTGCTGACGCGCTAAGCCTTCGCTTGCCACCAGTTGCAGCCAGTTTTGCACTAAGGCCGAGTTCGCGCTGTGGCGGCGATAGGCCCCGAATAGTGGGCGCTTTAAGCCTTCTTGGCCAAGTTTGACTGAAGCTAAACTCAAGCCATGTCCCTCATTGATTGACCAGTTGGGCAGGGCGGCGATACCGTCCTTACAGGCGATGCGTTGTAATAACATCATGGTCAAATCGCAGGTCTTTTGCTCGCCAGCTTCAACGCCTGCGGGTTCTAAAAAGTGGCGGTAAATATCTAAACGCGCCAGTGGCACTGGGTAGCTGATAATGGGTAAGCGGGCCAATTGCTTAGGCGTAACATAGGCTTCTTTCGCTAAGGGATGATCCTTGGCAACCACTAACTTCACTTCAAAATCAAACAAATGCTGATAGGCGAGCGAGTGTCCCGGTACGGGATCTGAGGTCAGCACTATATCGAGTTCGCCCATCTCCAAGGCATTGAGCGAGTCGAATAGATGACGGCTTGAGAGATCTAACTCGGCCTGCGGATGATCTTGCCTAAATTGCTCCATCACTGGCATTAACCAGCGAAAACAGCTGTGGCATTCAATTCCCACTCTGAGTTGATTGGTCTCTGTCTCTAGGCCATTTTTCAGATCCGTTTCTGTTTCTAACACCTTAGGCAGGATCTCTTCGGCGAGGTGCAACAGGCGGGCGCCTTCCTGAGTAAAGGACAGGGGTTTGCTTTTACGCACAAAAATGGGCGAATTAATTCGTTGCTCTAACTCCTTAATTTGGTGGGAGAGAGCCGATTGAGTGACAAAACGTTTTTTGGCTGCGCCCGCCAAGCTGCCACTTTCCTTCAGTGCCATTAAGGTTCGCAGATGTCTTAGTTCGATCATGATCACTCCAAGTGAATTTCGCTCATGTTGTGCTTGAAATCAATTCGGTTGCTGGCATAGAGACTATCACAATAAACTTCTAGACGTCCAGACGCCCGCTGTGATTTATCAAGGCTTAAATGCGAAAAATTGCCAAGAAAACACCATCAGCTGGGTGCAAGTGCCGAATATGGCTTATCTCAAATAAAGGAAGATATGGTATGCAATTAAACAGTCTTGGTTTTCCCCGTATCGGGCGTCGTCGTGAACTGAAATTTGCCCTCGAAAAATACTGGCGTGGTGAGAGCACTCAAGCTGAACTGCATGAGGTGGCCAAGGAGTTACGCCGCACCCATTGGCAATGGCAAGTCGCCGCTGGGATTGAGCAAGTGCCTGTAGGTGATTTTGCCTTTTACGATCAAGTGTTAACCCTGAGTGCGACCCTTAACGCCATTCCAGATCGTCACCGTGGCGAGGGCGCTATCGATCTTGATACCTTATTCCGCGTAGCCCGTGGTCGTGCGCCAACTGGCACCGATGCGCCAGCCTCGGAAATGACTAAGTATTTCAACACTAACTATCACTACTTAGTGCCAGAGCTTAAGCAAGACCAAGTTTTCTCTATCGCCTATGAGCAGTTTTTTGATGAAGTCGCCGAGGCGCAGGCGCTGGGTTATCAAGCCAAGCCCGTACTGTTAGGCCCTGTGAGTTACTTGTATCTGGCAAAAACCGTGGGTCAGGATTTCGATAAACTCAGCCTATTGCCAAATCTGTTAAAGGCCTATGCCGACATTCTGGCGCGTTTTTCCGTGCAGGGCGTGACTTGGGTGCAACTTGAGGAGCCGATTCTGGCGCTCGAATTAGCCGCCGATTGGCAAGCGGCGATTAGCGAAGCTTATCAAGCGCTTAAAACGGCTCAAGTGAAGATTTTGCTCACCAGCTACTATGGCAGCATCAGTCATCATCAGGCGCTGGTTTCCGCGCTGCCTGTTGCCGGTTTGCACCTCGATTTAGTGACTGCCCCCGAGCAATTGGCCTTGTTTGCCAATGCCTTAAGACCAGATCAAATTCTGTCGGCGGGTGTAGTTAATGGCCGTAACGTGTGGGCGGCAGAGGTTGACCTGATTGTCGAGCGTATCGGCAGTGTTGCCAGAGACTTATGCTCACAAGACGGTGCGCGCCTATGGATTGGCACCTCATGCTCACTGCTTCACAGCCCTGTAGATTTAGAGGTGGAGACAACGCTCACGCCGACGCTACGTCAGCAGCTCGCGTTTGCTAAGCAAAAGCTGTTAGAACTGGCGAATGTGCGCCAATTGCTGCTGGCCCCTGAGTCTGTCGCCGCCAAAGAGATAGTTAACACCTGTTTGGCACGCCGTGAGGCTAAGGCACAGGCGGCGGATGCTAAAGTGATCGCCCGAGTGGATGCGCTGACTCAAGCCGACTATGAACGTGTGAGCGAATTTACTGAGCGCCAAGCGGTGCAGCAGCGCAAGTATCGTTTGCCATTGCTGCCAACGACCACGATTGGCTCATTCCCACAAACGCCAGCTATCCGTGGCTTACGTAGCCGCTGGCGCAAAGGGGAGCTAAGCGATGCCCAATATACCGAGCAGTTGCAGCAAGTGACCCGCGATACCATAGACCGTCAGCTCAAACTCGGTATCGATGTGCTAGTTCATGGTGAGGCCGAGCGTAATGACATGGTGGAATACTTCGGCGAGCAGCTCGAAGGCGTGGGCTTTACCAAAAATGGTTGGGTACAGAGTTATGGTTCTCGCTGCGTTAAGCCGCCGTTGATTTATGGTGATGTGAGCCGCCCTAAGGCCATGACGGTGGAGTGGGCCGAATTCGCCCAAAGCCTGACGGACAAACCTGTCAAAGGCATGCTAACGGGTCCTGTGACGATTCTGCATTGGTCGTTTGCCCGTGAAGATATCAGCCGCGATACCATTGCCACCCAATTGGCGCTGGCGATTCGTGATGAAGTGGTGGATTTACAAAATGCAGGCATTGGCATTATTCAAATTGATGAGCCAGCCTTTCGCGAAGGTCTGCCATTAAAGCAAAGCGAGTGGCAAGCTTACTTAGATTGGGCGGTGAATGCTTTTAAACTCAGTGCGGCGGGTGTTGTGGATGAAACCCAAATCCACACCCATATGTGCTACAGCGAGTTTAACGATACGATTGCGGCCATTGCCGCCATGGATGCGGACGTCATCACCATCGAGACCTCGCGTTCACGCATGGAACTGCTCAACGCCTTTGAAGATTTTGAATATCCTAATGAAATTGGCCCAGGCGTTTACGATATTCACTCGCCAAATCCCCCAAGTGTTGAGGCCATGGTGCACCTTATCGAAAAAGCGGCGCAAAAAGTGCCTGTGCGCCAACTGTGGGTTAACCCCGATTGCGGCCTTAAAACCCGCACTTGGGATGAAGTAGAACCCGCGCTAAAGAACATGGTGGATGCGACCCGTGAACTGCGTCGCCGCCTCGGCTAAGCGCTGTAAAATCTGCAATTTATGCCTCTTTGGCATAGCGTAAAAAAACAGGGATACCTTAGGTATCCCTGTTTTTCTTAAGTAATGAGCTTGGATGCATTAACCGATAAGCAGTACAACACTTAACATTGTCCAATCGTTGATGATGTGGGCACCTGTGGATATTAAGATATTTTTTGTTTTCAAGTAGGCGAGTAACAGCACCATTCTTGCTGCACCTATCACTATTAGGCATTGAACCCAATTCCATTGATACGTAGGTAAGTGTGCCATGCCAAACAATATAGCTGATCCTATCCAAGCGATAATAATGGCGGTTCTGCGTTGGACACCAAAATGAGAATGAAGCAGCCACATCAAGGCTAAAAATGGAATGACTGTGATGAGCTCTTCACCAAACAGTTGTGGAATCGTTCGTAAAAAGAACAGTAGCTTTTCCCATATGTCCTGATGACGGAGCATTTCGAAGGCGGGATTGGCTGTTGCGCCCACAGTGTCTATTACCATCTTACCGATGACTAAAGTGACCACTATGTTGAGAAGGGCAACCAAAAACATCCACCCAACCGCTTTTAAGTCAAGCTTGTCAAAAATTAATCGCCAATGCTCACCAACAATAAGGTAAAACATACAGAGCGGAATACCAGGAAAGAGAATGGTACTTACCCAATCTCGTCCTGGATATGCTCCAAAAGGGTAAGGAGATACCAAGCTAATAAAGCCTAGTATCGCCCCTAAGATTAACAGCGCCCACTGACCAGCGGTTAAGCTTATCGGCTTGCCATTATAAAATGGGAAGTCAGTCATCGCTCTCATACTTTGCTCTTGCTTGCCAGTTAATATCATTTGTTACCCATTATTGCTGCTGTTATCACTATTTACGGCCACAATCGAAAGCAGGTGAATCCGTAATTGCTTCATATTTACCGTCAAAAGTGACTACAGTGAGACATTTATGCTGTGACTTATTCCACCAAAATCCCCAGATACGATCTGGACCTTTTTGAGATTTGATGAACTCATAGCCATGGCTTTCCAGTACTCTTTCACCTCCGCTAGCCCTTCCTCCCACAAGATTTTGAATATCATTTGAGTTGTTAGCGTTATGACGCTCACTGTGATGTCTTGCTTCATCAGTATTCTCATCATCACAAAACTTATTGTTTTGATGATTCGCATAGGAGGCGTATTTTCCATCCTTGGTGGTGACAGCAATACAGTTTTGCTTATTTGGATTCCACCAATAGCTGACTTTACTGTGATTAAGCGTTTTGGTGCTGCGGTGGAAATAGCCTAGGTCTTGGAGTTCACTCTCTCCCGAACTAGCACGCAGGCCAACAATGCTATCCAAGCTATTTGAGTGCCTGTTGTGTTCATGCTTATCCTGTTCATGTCTATTATCGTGATCGTGCTTATTATCACGACTGTGGTTATTAGATGATGAATGACCACATACCTCTGACGGTTGATTCATAATGGCACTATAACGTCCCTCCTTTGTGGTGACTGCAATACACTGTTCCCTGTCTGCACTCCACCAATAAGTAATAGAGCTGCTCGAGATTTTTACCGTGTTTTTATAGGTATAGCCTCGCTCTTCTAGCTGATGCTCACCACTGCTTGCTCTCATATCGATAAGATCATTTAAGTGTGAGGTTGAAGCTGCTTGAGCTCCGAGTGAGAGTAAGAATAAACCACCGAAGCCTATGTTCTTAAAATGTTTCATTTTCTGGTCCTATGTCATTCCAAAATATTTTGTGAAAACTGATGTACTAGCCTACGGCGGAAAACCTTTGCTTTTGTGCTCACTGGTATATGAGTTTTCAAAAATATCAGGGTTAGTCAGTTTGATTGAATATCTATGCGTAATTATCGATTAATTACCAAATAACTTTAGTCCTTAAAAAACTTTTTTGTAGTTTAATTTCACAAAAATCAGCGTTTGTTCACAATTTGAACTGATTTGTGTAATTTTGAAACAATTTGGCTTGAGCAGTTTAAAAAGTGTACGTATGGTTTGTTTGGTTAGCTATTCAATGAAGGTAATTTATCATGCAAAAACAAACTGGATTTACCCTGATAGAGTTGGTCGTTGTGATCATTATTCTTGGGATCTTAGCTGTTACGGCTGCACCAAAGTTTATAAATCTACAATCCGATGCGAGGGAATCGACACTTCAAGGGATGAAGGGAGCATTGCAAGGAGCAAATTCATTAGTGTATTCAAAAGCAGTAATAGCGGGGCTCGAAAAGGCTAAAGCCCAGATCGTGACATTGGAGCCTGGGGTTATTGTCATCGCCGATTATGGTTACATGACGAGCAATACTTCTGTTGGAATTGTTGCAGAAGACTTAAAGGACATATTAGAAGTGAGCTTGCAGGAGTTAAGTGATGATACCACTTCAGTGTCCTCTGAAGATTGGGGGATCCGCATTATTAACGGGACGAGTTTTAAACTGGTTCCAAAGGGAAAAACTGCAGATAGCACGGCATCTAATGCTTGTTATTTAGTCTATGAGGCTGCAACTGCAACCACTTTACCTCAGTATTCGACAGTGGATAGCGGTTGTTAATATCTTACCGTTGTTAAAAGTTTGTTTGAATGTTTATGCAAATTGACGTGTTTGGTGAAGCCTTTAGTGGAAGTCAGTTTGTTGATGGTCATTTCGGCAATTTCGAGGGATGGAAATGAGTTAACTATGGGATGTTATTCCGCATTTGGGGTTCTAAATGAAAACACAGTATTTATCTATCCTACTGATATCCATTGGCATCTTATTAGGAGGATGTGGAAGTGAAGCAGACGCTGGCACCGTTAAGCCAGCATTACAGAAAGTTGCATATGTTGTTGCTGGTGTAGCCCAAAATGTGGGGGATGTATGGACAGTTGGAGAGGCGGCTCTGAGTGCACCTCAAGAGTTGGCCAAGCGTATCAACATAGGTTTATCACTCTATGCTGCATTTGGTCCATCAATCAAAGAGCACAATGGTAAAGCGATTCTAGATCAAGCTCCCTATGACCGTGGTTTAAAGCCTCCAGTCATTTACAACACAAATGGCATCAAAGCGCTAACTGGAGTGGAGTTGCCATGTGCGCGAGTGATTGAAGATTGGGGGGACGGCAGTAACATCATCACCTGCCTAGACAGTAAAGATAACGATATTGGTCGGTTAGTTGTCGATGGTCAGTGGGGGAAAATCTGGGCCTCAATAGAAGGCGCTCAAATTGTGCAAGACTTTCAATTTGTGACAGACATTGAGTGGGTTGCTGACACCCTTGAAGACCACTCCCAGGTTGTCTTCACCGTTGATTTAGGCGGAATTATTCTCACGGGTGATGAGATTCCACAAGTCAGTGAATTATACGGCCGGATCATCAATCTAAAAGATGGCCAGCAAACAGAGAAGTTCGACGAGAAGTTTGAGTTCCAAAAGACTTAACTCACCCAGTTTTCGCGTGACGCTAATCTATTGTTATCCCCAATTCACCGGTGGCTGATATTGAGGGGGGACAATCTAAAGACAGTATCTAGGTGGTTAGCTGGACCCAATCCTATCGGCCATGTCTTTAAACGTTAAATTCAAGCTAGATAACAAAACCATTTTTTCGATATGTAGTGCATTTTCACCGTTAATCAGTCACTTGTTAGCCGGATATGAAGCTGACTTCCATGAAGAAGTTAGGATTCTCAGTGGCAAACCATTCCTCGTTCAGGGGCTGCAAGATGCATCAATTTAAACCAAATAGGAAGCCACCACTAAGCGATTTTCGGCCGGCTAACCCCAATCATTCTCCAGAATGATAACCAGAGATAGCCTGGCCAATACGAACAACCAATAGAGAGTTAACCATCCATGAAACATAAAACTAAATTTGCATTACTTGAATTAGCTAACTTATTCCTCATTCTCGGATATGCCGTTGTGTTCGCTTGGGTAGCGCTAAAGCTTTTCTGATGAGGAGATAACTAATGATATCGGTAAGAATCATTTTGCTACGTATAGTCGCAATAGCATTCCTCCTAGGCTTTATCCAACTATCGGTAAGGGCGGAGGTTGAGCCATCGGATGACACTACGAACTTCCTCAACACTTGTGCGGCTTTAGCTCAGTCAATCCGTGACTTGTCTGTAGGAGATGAGAGTGAGTTTTATGCTGAAGCACGAGTTGTACTTGCTGAGCAGGCAAGAGTCAGGCAGTTTGGATTTAAATCAGCTAGTTATATCAATGTAACAGCCGAGAGACTTATTAATGAGAATGCTCTATTTGATGAGAAAGCCTATACCAAAGAGCAATTAACCCGTTATTTCCAAGATGTAACTAGAGCAGCAACTAACATGACTTGTGAGAGTTATGTCGCTCGGTTTATCAACAAATAGAAAACCATTATGAAAACATCAATCAAAAGCCTCGCTGTCGGCTTAGCTATCGCTTGTTCGTTTGTTGGCTCATTTATAGTCAATGCTCAGGAGCCTGAACCATCAAAAGAGATCGGAGAATGCATTCTCTTAGCTGCGGCTTTGGGAATGGAGATAGATGATCAAACAGAATCAGACTCTTATGGCGTTATGGTGGGTGAGTTGGTCTATCTACACTACTACTTTGAAACGGGTCGGACATTAACCCAGTCATACAATGATAACCAGTACTATAAAGAGACGATCCAAGGGGCCATTAAAGTCGGTGCAGATATCTCTGCTCGTACATCTGAGGAGTTATTGCTCAAGATGTTTTATCAAGATATTAAATCAAATATTAATAGTACATGTTGGGACTTAGCCATTAAGACACACAAACAATTTTTGCCCGTAAATCGGAGTTAGTTATGGCTAGAGATTCTCGAGGTAATCTAATTGTAATGATGAAGATTGTAGAGATGGACATCGCTAAGCAATTTCCCTCTCTACTTTGACCGCTTCATATGCAAGCAGTGACAGATTTAATGGTTAAGGAATCCGTGTTCACTCCCATTAACCTTCTGTCTTCCTCTTCTGTAACATACCTTATTCGAAGATGGTTAGTTAAACATCATTTCGGGGACATGCTCTGGCACTATAAGTTCACCAGCAGTGAGCTTAATAATCTCCTCGACACTCACGCCGGGGGCGCGTTCGAGTAGATGAAACTTGCCTTCTTTTATTTCGATAAAGGCCAAGTCTGTCAGTACTTTTTTGATGCAGCCCTTACCCGTTAGCGGCAGGCTACACTCGGTTAATAGCTTAGACTCACCGTGCTTTGAGGCGTGGGTCATGGTCACAATAATATTGTCGGCGCCGGCGACAAGATCCATAGCGCCGCCCATGCCCTTAATTAATTTGCCCGGGATCATATAGGAGGCGATATTACCCTGAGTATCGACCTCAAAGGCGCCTAATACGGTGAGATCCACATGGCCGCCGCGGATCATCGCAAAGGACTCGGCCGAGTCGAAGATGGCGGCGCCCCTTGCCATAGTCACTGTTTGCTTGCCGGCATTGATTAAGTCGGCATCGACTTCTTCCATGGTTGGAAAAGGCCCCATCCCTAACAGGCCGTTTTCGGATTGCAGCATCACTTCAATGCCTTCGGGAATATAGTTGGCTACCAGTGTGGGGATACCAATGCCAAGATTCACGTAATAGCCATCTTTGAGTTCTTGGGCGACGCGCTGGGCGAGTTGTTCTCTTGAAAGTGCCATAACCAAATCCTATTTGCTGGAGGGGCGGGTAGTCAGTTGCTCGATACGTTTCTCGAAGCTGCCTTGGATAAGCCTATCTACATAGATGCCGGGCGTATGGATTTCATCGGGATCTAATTGACCCGGTTCGACAATTTCCTCCACCTCCACCACGGTTATCTTGCCCGCGGTGGCAGCAAGGGGATTGAAGTTACGGGCAGTTTTGCGAAAGACTAAATTGCCGAAGGTGTCGGCCTTCCAGGCTTTGACTATGGCAAAGTCGCCTGTAATCGATTCTTCAAGAATGTAATGGCGACCATTGAATTCTTTGACTTCTTTACCTATTGCCACGTCAGTGCCATAGCCGGTTGCGGTATAAAAAGCCGGAATGCCCGCGCCCGCCGCACGCATTTTTTCCGCCAGCGTGCCCTGCGGCGTGAGTTCAACTTCCAGTTCGCCAGACATCATCTGCGCCTCGAAGTTGGCATTTTCGCCCACATAGGAGGCGATCATTTTTTTGATCTGTTTATCGAGCAATAAGATCCCAAGTCCGTATTCCGTAGTGCCGCAGTTATTGGAGACGACGGTCAGGTTTTTGGTGCCCTTGTGTTTGATTTCTTTGATTAGATTTTCAGGAATACCGCAAAGGCCAAAGCCGCCTGCTATCACCGTCATCCCATCTTCGAGTCCCGCTAACGCATCGCTGTAGCTGGTAACCACCTTATTCAATCCAGACATGGAGTGCTCTCTTACGCTTGCTGAAAGTGTGGCGCTTACTATTACCCAATTTTTCGAGCGCTCCTATGGTACTAAGGTGCCAAATAAAACCGCGGCCAATTGCCATATTCTAATGGCATTGAGTCTGGGGCGTTGGGGATATGCGCCCCGCCATGCCGGTGTTCAAGGCATGGATAAAGGACTGTGACTGGATTTTAAAGCATCGGGAGACAAGCAATATGGCGGTTGAACACTCAAGCTTAAAGGGTAAGGTAGGGCTGATCACCGGCTCCACCAGTGGAATTGGTTTAGCAACGGCCCATGTGCTGGCGGAGCAAGGTTGTCATCTTATCCTGCACGGCTTAATGCCCGAAGCCGAGGGGCAACGCTTGGCGGCGGATTTTGCCGAGCAATATCACATTAATACTTTCTTCAGTAACGCCGATCTGCGGGATCCCGAGAGCATTCATGCCTTTATGGATGCAGGCGTTAATGCTCTGGGCAGTATTGATATTTTGGTGAATAACGCCGGTATTCAACACACTGAAAATGTTGCTCATTTCCCGATTGATAAATGGAATGACATTATCGCCATTAACCTGTCCTCGGCCTTTCATACCATTCAACAAGTCGTGCCTGCGATGGCCGAAAAGCGTTGGGGTCGCATTATCAATATCGCCTCTGTGCATGGTTTAGTGGCCTCGGTCAATAAGGCGGCCTATTGTGCGGCTAAACACGGGATTGTCGGCCTAACCAAAGTCGTGGCCATCGAGTGCGCCGAGCAGGGGATTACCGTCAATGCGATTTGCCCTGGCTGGGTGGATACACCGCTGATCAACAAGCAGATTGAGGCTATCGCTAGCAATAAGGGCTTAAGTTACGACGAGGCTAAGTATCAACTCGTCACGGCAAAACAACCCCTGCCAGAGATGCTCGACCCGCGTCAGATTGGTGAGTTTGTACTGTTTTTATGTAGCAGCGCGGCGCGGGGGATTACCGGCGCATCGCTGGCCATGGACGGCGCCTGGACCGCGCAATAGGTTTGGTATTGACTGCGACAGTCCAACATTCATTTTCACTTGCTTGTTAAGACGTTAATAACAAAGGCGAACCTTATGGTTCGCCTTTTTGCATTGGCTTGGGTGGGATGGCGGGCGCGGATACTGACAGCAAATAGCGCATTATCCAGTAAATTCTCACCAATGCCCTGCATAGCACTATTCAGCGAAAGCCGTCTTAAATGATAAGATAGGCGCCAGAATTTTTATGAGGTGAAAACTCACCTAGTGAAGACGTGGCAATTTTGACCTAACGCGCCGCGTGAAGAATGCGGTTATTCGATTTATTTATTTGATTATGTTAGGTGTATTTCTATTATGTCGTCCTAAACGGGGCGTACACCCTTATAGATTTGAGCATTACTGGAGACAAAACTCATGACAAACGCAAATGTGGATGCCACGCAGTTAACGACTAAGCCATCACAAGATGGTTTTTATATGCCCGCCGAATGGGCGGCGCAGCAAGCCGTATGGATGATTTGGCCATATCGTCCTGATAACTGGCGTTCTGCAGGTGCTTATGCTCAAGCGACCTTTGCTAAGGTGGCCGATGCCATTGGTGGGGCAACTCCCGTTTATATGGGTGTACCTCAGGCCTTTTTAGCAGAAGCCCAAAAAGTGATGCCTTCACACGTGACTCTAGTCGAAATCGACAGCAACGACTGCTGGGCTCGCGATACAGGACCTACTGTGGTGGTTAATGCCGAGGGCGAATGCCGTGGTGTGGATTGGGGCTTCAATGCTTGGGGTGGTCACAACGGTGGTCTGTATTTCCCATGGGATAAAGACGAACAGGTTGCCGCACAAATGCTCAAGCAACATGGTTTTGCCCGTTATAGTGCACCCTTGATCCTCGAAGGTGGCTCCATCCATGTCGATGGTGAAGGCACCTGTATGACCACGGCCGAATGTTTACTGAACGCCAACCGTAACCCAGACCTGACGAAAGAGCAGATCGAAGCCTTACTGCGCGACTATTTAAATGTTAAACAGTTTATCTGGTTGGAAGAGGGCGTTTATATGGACGAAACCGACGGCCATATCGATAACATGTGCTGTTTCGCCCGCCCAGGTGAAGTGATCTTGCACTGGACCGACGATGAAACCGATCCACAATATCCACGCTCGAAGGCCGCGCTGGATGTGTTGCAAAACACAGTTGACGCCCAAGGTCGCAAGTTAAAAATTCACCTGCTGCCACAACCGGGTCCTCTGTATTGCACCGAAGAAGAATCAAAAGGCGTAACAGAAGGCACTGGCGTACCACGCACTGCGGGCGAGCGCTTAGCCGGCTCTTATGTGAACTTTTTAATCACTAACGATCGTATCGTATTCCCACTGCTTGACCCTGCCACCGACGATATCGCTGCGCAAAAACTGCAGGAGATTTTCCCTGAGCACAAGATTGTGGGTGTGCCTGCGCGGGAGATTTTATTAGGTGGCGGCAATATCCATTGTATTACTCAGCAGATCCCTTCTGGAAAGTAAGTACACCAAGGAGAACAGTATGACGCTTGATGTCACTGTTATTGCACCACAATTGGCTTTCTGCGGGAGGGCGTAAAATGTTTGAAGTGACTGAAGTTTCCATTGCCGAGCTGCGTGAAGCGCTCGAATCTGGCCGCACAACTGCGGTTGAGTTGGTGAAATCCTATTTGGCTCGAGTGGCGGCTTACGATGGTCCTGCCACTGAGACTAAGTTGAATGCGTTAGTGGTGCACAATCCCGATGCGCTCAAAGAAGCCGAGGCTTCCGATGCGCGCCGTGCCCGTGGCGAAACCTTAAGCCCGCTCGATGGTATTCCTTACACCGCTAAGGACAGCTATTTAGTGAAGGGACTGACGGCGGCGTCTGGTAGCCCAGCATTTAAAGATTTAGTGGCCCAGTACGATGCCTTCGCGGTGGAGCGTCTTCGTGCCGCGGGTGCTATTTGCTTAGGCAAAACCAATATGCCACCGATGGCGAATGGCGGCATGCAGCGTGGTCACTATGGCCGCGCCGAAAGCCCCTACAATGCGAACTATCTGACGGCGCCCTTTGCTTCGGGTTCTTCCAACGGTGCGGGCACCGGAACGGCGGCAAGCTACTCGGCGTTCGGTCTTGCCGAAGAGACATGGTCGAGTGGCCGTGGCCCTGCGTCCAACAACGGTTTGTGTGCCTATACGCCGTCTCGCGGGGTGATTTCGGTGCGCGGCAACTGGCCATTAACCCCAACCATGGACGTGGTCGTGCCTTATACCCGCACTATGGCGGATATGCTCGAAGTGCTGGATGTGATTGTGGCCGATGACCCAATCACCCGTGGCGATCTCTGGCGCCTGCAACCTTGGGTTCAAATCCCTAAAGCTTCTAGCGTTCGCCCAGAATCCTATCTGGCGCTCGCCGCTAGCGCCGACACCCTGAAGGGGAAGCGTTTTGGCGTACCACGCATGTACATCAACAAAGATGAACTAGCAGGTACCAGCGAAAACCCAGGTATCGGTGGGCCAACGGGACAACGTATCCATACTCGCCAATCGGTTATCGATTTGTGGGAAGCGGCGCGTAAAGCCCTAGAAGCCGCTGGTGCGGAAGTGATTGAAGTCGATTTTCCGCTGGTGTCTAACTGCGAAGGCGACCGCCCAGGTGCGCCGACCGTGTTTAACCGTGGCATAGTGACGCCCCAATTCCTCCATGATGAATTATGGGAGCTTTCGGGTTGGGCGTTCGATGAATTCCTGCGGGCGAACAACGACCCTAAACTCAACAAGCTTGAAGATGTGGTGGGACATTTGATATTCCCCCATGACCTCGGCACCTTGCCAAACCGTGAGGGTGATTTAGCGGCGGGCATGGAAGAGTATGTCAACATGGCCAAACGCGGCCTGAAATCCTATGACCAGATCGACAGTATTCCCGATGGTCTGCGTGGTTTAGAGAAGACCCGTAAGCTGGATCTCGAAGACTGGATGGACGGACTTAAGCTGGATGCCGTGCTGTTCCCGACTGTGGCCGATGTCGGCCCCGCCGATGCCCATGTGAATCCGGCCTCAGCCGATATCGCTTGGAGCAACGGGGTTTGGGTGGCAAACGGTAACCTTGCGATTCGCCATTTAGGCGTACCGACTGTGACTGTGCCTATGGGCGTAATGGCCGATATTGGCATGCCTGTAGGATTAACCTTTGCGGGCCGTGCCTACGATGATAACAACCTGCTGAAGTTTGCTAGCGCGTTCGAGTCGACGGGCAATAAGCGTATGGTTCCGCCGCGTACACCGCCGCTGAGTCAATAAGCTCTAAGCCGTAAGACTGAGAAATACAAAACGGGATGGGTAACAATACCCATCCCGTTTTTTATTGTGTGACTCCATTATTTTAAATCGCTTCTTTCATCATTACCGACTTAAAAAATAAGCACCTACAAGCATATCTTGGGTGTAGGTGCTTCGAGGGAGAGTTTGAATAGGCGAGCTAGCGAGTGGCTGCGGTTACGGGCTCTGCTAAAAATGCGGCAATCATGCGGTAGGTCGCAAGGCATTCTTGCGAAACCAAATCCTGCAGCAGCATATAGGCGTGGATCATGTCTTCAAATTGATGGTGTTGCACCTGCACGCCAGCTGCTGTTAAGGCGTTTGCATAGGCAATGCCTTCATCTCGCAGAGGGTCGCAGCCCGCGGTAAATATCAAGGTGCTGGGCAGTTTGGCGTTGAACTCGCCATGTAAGGGGGAAGCTTGTTTGACTCGCTCGGCATCCTTAGCCACTTCCTGAAAATATTGCTCGAAGTACCATTGAACCCTCGGGGTTTCGAGCAAGAAACCTGCACCATTACTCTGATAGGAAGCGCTCGCCATAGTGTAATCCACGCTGGGATACACCAAGATCTGTTTGGCGATGTTAAGTGTGCTGTCGCTGAGGCTGCGTTGGCTAAGGCTAGTGCATAGCGCGCCACCGGCACTGTCACCCATGATGCTAACACCTTGTTGGTATTGCACCTCAGTCAGCACGCTTTGATAGTGGCGCAGGGCGTATTCGCAGTCTTCAAGTCCCGCCGGATAGGGATATTCGGGCGCGAGGCGATACTCAACACTGATCACCACACATTGAGCGATACTGGCCAGGTGACGACAGATAGGGTCGTACAGCTCCACACTGCCGCACATATGGCCGCCGCCGTGAAAATGTAATACCACGGGCAGCGCTTTGTTGGGCGCAGGGCTATAAACTCGGCAACCAATTTCCCTGTCGCCATGCTGCGCATCCTTAACTTGCCATGCCTTATCGGCGATATAACTCACCTCAGGCTTAGCACTCATCAGGGCCGCGAGTTTGTTCAAGTTTTCCCGCAGCAGCTGTGGGCTGTATTGAATATTTTGCTGTTTCGCGAGGGCGATATTCTGGTTCGCTAACTCAAGAAAATCCGTCAGCTTTGCTGAAGCGGTACCGCGTGGGGAAACTTGCATGCTTACTCCTTAGCTTGTCCGGTTTCGGGGAGAAAATAGCTGCCAATAAACACTGTTGCGCTTAATAGGGTGATCAGCACAAACGAGGCGAAGTAACTGCCTTGGTTGATATCCACGAGCTTGCCAAACAGCCATAGCACTAAGGTCGAAATCAGATAGCTGATGGACCAAAACAGGCTAAAAATCACCGTGATTTTTTGACTGGTCATCTTAGGTAGCTCGTGGGGAATCGAGACTAAAGCGGTGACGGGTAAAAAGATGCAAAAGCCTAAGACGATGGCGCACAGGGTTTGCAGCCAAGGCGCCGAGCCAAAGGAGAGCCCTAACACGGTTAAGAAAATAAGCAGGCCGCTGAGGCGAATAATTGGCAAGCGCAGGGGCTGTTTACGGCTGTAGAGTATCCCCGCTATGGTGCCGACAATCCCAAAGCCAATCACCCACTTACTCTGGCTGATGCCCGCCTGCGGATAAAAGGTGAATAGGCAAATATAAAAGGATAATAATCCCGAGTAGGTGAGGGCATAGGCCCAGTTAAAGCCGTCTTTTAAGCCATCGAGATAGGAGTATGAGTGAGTGTCGTCTTGTTGTGCATGGGCTTGATGGCTAGGGGCTTGTTCGAACTTCACCAATAACCACAGTAGCGCCAGTACCAGACTGGCAATGGAAAACACCAACAGGCTTTGTTGCCAACCGCCGCTGATGGCGTTGATGCTCGGCATACCCCAAAGCACGATAGCCGTGCCCACATTAAAGGCCACTGCGTTTAATCCATTGATCACAGGGCGTTCTTCCGGGGCGAACCAGTGCATCACAATCGGGTTGAAATAGACAATCATAAAGGCGCCGCCCAGTCCCATTAAAAAGCGGCTCACCAGCAGTAACTCATAGTTTGGGGCGAAGGGTGTCATGATGCCCGTGACTATCAATAATGCAGCGACTAAAAACGCATACTTCACCCCAAATTTGAGGGTGAGATAGGCCGCAGCAAAGGTGCCGACAATTTTGGCTAAGGTGACAGCGCCGCTCAGTAAACTGGCGGAGGCATAACTCTCGATATGCATCGAGGCCATGATGTTATTCATACTCGCGGTGCCGCCGACCCATGCCATTGCAAATAAGACGTAACTGGTAAAAACCAAGCCTTCTACGAGATATTTATGGGTAATTTTTATCGGCATAGTTGTTTAAAACCTCGAGTCAATATTGGCCGTAGGTTAGCCGATGGGGGGGGATAAATAAGTACTACCTTAGTGCACCGTGCTGTTATCAAGTGTTTAACAATTTGTTTGTCTAGTGTAGTTTGGCTGGGTGTATACAGGTTGATTGGGGAATATCTTGCTGGCGTGGTTGTCTGTTGATACTTGGTGGATCAGCGTTATATCGATTGCCTATTTGGCTGTGCTGTTTATTGTCGCCCAGTGGGGGCAAAATCAGGCGATAGATCAATGGCGTAAACGGCCTTGGGTGTACAGTTTATCCTTGGGAGTATGTTGCACTTCGTGGGCGTTTTACGGCACGGTTGGGCAAGCGGCTACCACGGGCGCTTGGTTAGCGCCCATCTACATAGGTTCGATAATCTGCCTAGTGCTGGCGTGGCCTATGTTGATGCGCACATTGCAGATCATCAAAAGCCAAAACCTGACCTCGATTGCTGACTTTATCGCCTGCCGCTTCGACCGCTCGCCTAAAATTGCCGCCAGCGTTGCCATGGTGTCCCTCTTTGGCACTATTCCCTATATCGCGCTGCAACTGAGGGCGATAAGCACCAGTTTCGACCTCTTAACTGGCACCTTTCAGTCAGGGATCAGCACGGCGTTTATCGTTACTATCGTGTTGATTATCTTTAGTATCTTATTTGGTACACGGCAGCTTTCGGCCAGTAAACAAAATCAAGGTTTGGTACTGGCGATTGCCTTTAGCTCAATCGTTAAGCTGTTTGCGCTCACCACGGTTGGGTTGTTCGCTACTTTCTATGTGTTTGATGGTTTCAGTGATTTGCTCGCTCGAGGTCAGCATTTACCGCCGAGCTCTGAGGGGAATTCACTCTATTTTGTGCTGTCACAAATTCTGCTGGGCGCCATTACCATCTATGCGCTGCCACAGGAATTCCACATGATGATGATTGAAAATCATCATGCCAAAGAGTTAAAAGCCGCCCGTTGGATGGTGCCACTGTATCTGCTGCTGATTAATGCCTTTGTATTGCCTATCGCGCTTGCGGGGCAGATTAGCTTCCCCGGTGGCAGTGTCGATGCCGACACCTATGTGCTGACCTTACCACTTTTCTATCAGCAAGCTTGGCTTGGGATCTTGGTGTATATTGGCGGCCTTGCGGCGGCAACGGCCATGGTCATTGTGGCGGCGATTGTACTCAGCACCATGATTTCGACCGAGATTTTGACTCCATTGCTGCTGAGATTACCGAAGTTTAGCTCGCAGCAGACGCCGCAGCTCGCGGGGATATTGCTCAATTTACGGCGGATATCAATAGCGGCGATTCTGTTATCGGCCTTTGCCTTCGAGCGTTATATCGACCAGCAGAATCACTTGGCTAGTATCGGCTTGTTATCCTTTGTGCTGTTGTCGCAGTTTTTCCCCGCCGCCGTGGGCGCGCTCTATTGGCGCCGCGCCACCACCCAAGGTGCCTTTTGGGGCATGTTGATGGGCAGTTTAGTCTGGCTCTATACCTTGCTGTTGCCCGCGACCTTTCCCGATGCACTCTGGGTCACCCAAGGCTTGTTGAATATTCCATGGTTAACTCCAACCGCGCTATTTGGCCTGACGGGGCTGGATAATATCAGCCACGGCCTACTGTATAGTTTGCTCGCGAACGTCGGTTGTTTTGTGCTGATTTCGTTACTGAAAGAGCAGAGTGTGGGGGAAGTGCTTCAAGCCGATGTGTTTGTAAACCGTAAACAGGTGGCGCTGGAAAGGCACCTCTCGGTTGAGGATCTGGCGAGCCTACTACACCGCTTTATCAATAAGGAAGAAGCCGATGCCCTGCAGGCTAGGGCGAAAGTACTTGGTTCGGAATTGCAATTAGCCACACGGCGCGAGGAGCTGGTGGATTACACCCGCCTTAAGCTGTCGGGAGTGCTAGGGTCTGCCTCGACGCGGATGGTGATGAATGCCGCCTCACGCTCCCAGCAAGTGCCGCTGGAGGATGTGGTCAGCATAGTTGATGAGGCTAACCAGATCTTCGAGTTTAACCGCGAGTTGCTGCAATCTGGGGTCGAAAACATCGAGCAGGGGATCAGCGTGGTCGATGCCGATATGCGCCTAGTTGCATGGAACAAACGCTATATTGAATTGCTTGATTATCCTAAAGATTACGTCAAAGCAGGCATACCGATAGAGACGCTGCTTAGGTTTAATATCGAGCGCGGCATTATTGTGGGCGATGAAGCCCATGAGCTGGTGGAAAAACGCCTCGCCCATATGCGTAGCGGTAGCCCACACCATTTTCAGCGCACTATGCTCGATGGCAAGGTGCTGGAGATCCGTGGTCAAGCCATGCCGGGGGGCGGCTTTGTCAGTACCTTTACCGACATTACCGCCCATATTCAGGCCGAAAAAGCCCTGCAACTGGCTAACGAAACCCTCGAAAAGCGGGTCGAAAGCCGCACAAGGGAACTCGCGAAAGCCAAGGCCGAAGCCGAGGCGGCCAATAGCAGTAAGACACGTTTTTTAGCGGCGGCGAGCCACGATTTAATGCAGCCCTTTAACGCGCTCACCCTGTTTACCGAGATGCTCAAACAGCGGGTGACGTCGACCGAACTCAAGGATCTCGCCACCCATATTGAAGCTTCCTTAAATGTGGTGGAGAGCCTGTTATCCGATCTGGTGGAAATCTCTCGCCTCGATAGCAGCAGCCTTAAAACTGAGCAGAGCCAGTTTGCGCTCAATGACTTACTCTTGACCTTAGTGAATGAGTTTAAAGTGCTTTCTGCCGAGCAGGGCATCGATTTTTCCTATCAGTTTTCCTCTTGCCTAGTGCAGAGCGACCAACGTTTGCTGCGACGGATTATTCAAAACTTCCTCTCCAATGCATTCCATTATTCCCCAGCTGGCGCGGTGAATCGGCAAACGCCGTTGTCGCTCAATGCCAGCGCGGCTCTGCCTAAGCTATCACAAGCCGATTTTGTGCCTAAGGTGTTGTTGGGAGTGAGGCGACTCGAACACAGCCTGCTTATCCAAGTGTGGGACAATGGCCCGGGCATTCCTCAAGATAAACAGCTGGCGATTTTCGGCGAGTTTGAGCGCCTCGAACAAACGCGGGAGATCCCAGGGCTTGGGCTTGGACTGGCGATTTGCGATCGCATCGCGAAGTTACTCGGACTTAAGATTAGCTTGTACTCAGAGGTGGGTAAGGGCACCTGTTTTAGTGTTGAAGTACCGCGCGTATTTGCCCAGACCAAACCCTGTAATGTGGTAAAGCTACGCAGCGAAGAGGAAGGCGTAAACGATAGCTTTAATATCAGCGTTTTAGTCATAGATAACGATGAGTTAATGCTAAAGGCCATCTCCTCATTGCTGTTAGGTTGGGGCTGCCATGTACTCACTGCACGGGATAAAGCCAGCGCCGAGCTGCAACTGACGCAGCAGGTGTTGCCGAAGCTTATCATTGCCGATTACCACTTGGATGATGACCAAAACGGTGTCGATCTGGTGCAAAGCTTACTCACCCATCCTGTGTTTAGTAGTCAGCGTCCGACCTGCATTATCTGCTCGGCAGATCCGTCTGAATCCGTGCGACAACATACCAGCAGTGCACAGTTCAGTTTTGTGCGTAAACCCGTTAAAGCCACCGCCTTAAAACGATTGATTAAGCAATTGTCTTAACTCTGCACTATCGTGGTTCTGGCATTAATAAATGCGGATAAAAAAAACAGTGGCTTAGTGCCACTGTTTTTCTTTAGGTTTGAATTCTGGAGCCTAGGTTAGTTAGGCGCTGATCGGCGGTTTATCGTTGCTGGTTATCATCAACTGTTGGAAGACTAAGCCCGCCTGAGTGCGGTTGTAGACTTCGAGTTTAACCAGTATCGCCGACACGTGTTTCTTAACTGTGGTCTCTTTAATATCAAGATCATAGGCGATCTGCTTGTTTAAGCGTCCATTGGCAATGCTGGCCAGCACTGTGTATTGCTGCGGGGTTAATTGCGCCAGTTGCTTCGCTAAACGTTGATGTTCGGCTGCGGTTTGCTGATCGACATTGATATCCGTGTGTTCCGGTAGCCAGACTTCCCCTTCGAACACAGTAGCAATCGCGGTGGAGATCTGGGTTAAGCTGGCGGATTTGGGGATAAACGCACTGGCGCCAAAGTTAATGGCCTTACGGATAATCTCGGGCTGATCATCGGAGGACACCATGATCACTGCGATATCGGGAAAATGATTCTGTAGCAGGGTTAAGCCGGTAAAGCCCTCATTACCGGGCATATGTAAATCGAGAAAGATCAGTTCAATATCAGGATTATTCTCAACGAGCGTAATTAATTCTTGAAAGTTTTCCGCTTCCAATACTTCCGCTGTATTCACATTCTTGAGAACAGCTTGCGTTAAGGCTGTACGAAATAATGGATGATCATCAGCAATGGCGACTTTTATCTGAGACATAATCCGTTCCCTTTATTTTTTAACCCAGTTTAATCCTATTGGAAATTAATGCTAGATAATATTTAAAGCCGTTAAATTAATAACCGACTCATGGGAGTCGGTTATTATTATGCGTCAATAACATTATATTCTAGAAATTATAGCCAACGGTGAGAGAGATAGTCTCTGGATCGCCATAATAACCAATTAATGTATTGTCACCGCCTAAACCTGGAATATATCCGCCATTACCATCAGGGGTGACGAAGGCGTAGTTACCGACCAGATATTCTTCGTTAGTAACGTTTTTCCAATGCAGACCCGCTTGCCAGTGACCGTCGTTGCTGTACCAGTTCAAGCCGAGGTTTAGCAGGCCATAACCGTCTTGGCTCAACAGGTTATTTACTACGGCTAAGTCGTAGTCGCTGCGATAGTAGTAGTTACCATTGGCCACAAAGCTGCCGATATCCGTATCGATATTGTAGCTAAATCCAACGTTTGCCGTGGTATCTGGGGTGTTGGTGATAGTGTAAGTGTCGCTGATATCGATGCGGTTTCCATCGCTATCGTAGGAGATTACTTCCTCGAAGCTGGCATCGATTAAGCCCAGAGTCGCGAACAGATTCAATGACTCAGTCGCGGCGTATTCCACTTCGAGTTCTAGACCCGTGGCCGTCGATTTACCAATGTTGCCTAGACGTTGGTTAAGATCGGACGCGTTTTCACCGGGTAATACGGTCACGAACTGTCTGTCTTTATGGTCTAAGTAGAAGGCGGTTGCGTTAACTCGCAGCCTGTCAAACCATTCACTCTTCATACCCAGCTCATAGGAATCAACGACTTCTGGGTCTACTGCGGGTTCTGGACCCGTTGCCCTTGGGTTAAAGGTGCCCGACTTGAAGCCCTGTGAATAGCTGGTAAAGAGCATCATATCGTCGCTGAGTTGGTACTCTAAACCTAAGCGTGGATTGAGTTTCGACCAGGTTTCTTCATCATCTAACACCTTAGGAATACTGGCGTTGATGGCATCTTCATCGCGAACATATCCTGGGATCCAACCTGTTTCGGGATAAAGCGTCGTAAACATGATGCCGTTATAGACAGTGGCATCCTTCGTTTCGCGGGTATAACGCAAACCGGCGGTCATCGACAATTTATCAGTGATGTCGTAAGAGCCCTGAGCGTAGGCGGCATAGCTTTCACTGTTGTTGCAACCACGAACTTCACGAGTGAGACCACCGTAAGCTTTGTAATATTCATACAGGATGGAATCGAACATCCCGCAGGAATCGCCTTTAAAGTAATAAAGGCCTGAGACGAGTTTCAAATTATCGCCGTCGTAGTTAGCTTGGAATTCTTGGCTGAATTGCTCGTCATCGTAGATGGCTGGAACGTCCAAAATACGCATACTGGTGTTGTCAAAGTCGATGTTGGTGGGCGAATAGCTCTCGCGGGATGAGGTCACGGATTTCAGTGTCCAATCATCGTTCAAGCCGTATTCTATGGTTAGCCCCCAACCTTCGGTTTCTACTTTGTTCCAGGTTGGCATACTGGTGTAAGAGTCGTATTTGCTGTCTGGTACTGGGGCATCGGTCAGGACACTGGGGAGCATACGGTAGCCCCCCTTTGAATTCGACTCATCTGTGGTTTTGTCGTAGTTGAGGCGCATAAACAGATCGTCGGTTGGCGTGTATTCTAAGCTCACACGGCCCGCCATAACATCTTTGTTATAGTTTTCAGTATCTTGGTCTGGCAATGCAGAGGTAATGAAGTCACCATAACCATCGCGATTTAAGCTTGCGAAGGCGCCGCCAATATACAGCTTGTTATCAATTAAAGGTAATTGACCTGCTATTTTGTAGTCTTGCTGGTTGTAGCTGCCGATGGTGGCATTGAGGTTTAACTCAGCGTCACCGCTCATCTTCTTGGTCACGTATTTGACTGCGCCGCCGATGGTATTTTTACCATAGAGGGTGCCCTGTGGACCACGCAGTACTTCGATGCGTTGCACATCGAGGATATCGAGCACCGCGCCCTGTGGGCGGGCGATATACACATCGTCGATATAGATACCGACGCCGGGCTCATAGCCCCAGAGTGGATCTTCTTGGCCGACACCGCGAATAAAGGCCGTGAGGGTAGAGTTAGTTCCGCGACTGGTTTGCAGCGTCGTGTTGGGTGAAAATTGCTGGATTTCAGTCATCACGCTGATGCCATTTTCCGCCAAATCGTCAGCACTGACCGAGGTCACTGCGACTGGTACGTTTTGCAGGCTCTCAATGGACTTACGGGCGGTGACTTCAATGCGTTCTAAGGTGGCTTGCTTCTCCCCGGTGCTATTTTCATCCTCGGCAACAGCATATTGTGCTGCCAATGCAGATGAGATAGCTAAAGCAATGCAACTCATTTTGATAGTATTCTGTTTCATACAGATTTCCCGTTGTAGTATTTATTTTTTAAAGGTTGGTACTTACTACTATTTTTCTGATTCACATTGACTCTATAGTAATTATTTAAAATTTAAATCGGTACTATAGTAGTATGTGTTTTTAACTCATTGTTTTTATTTTTATACCGATACGTTGAATATCGATACTCAGGGTTTATTTATTATTAAACCCTATATTCCCCAAAGATTGATTATTTCTGGCATGCTGCTGATAGGTGCTTTTAGTAAAAAGTCTCCCGTGTTGCCGCCGTTTTTAATTTCCGGATTAACGGCAATGCCATGGCCCATATTATTTATTTCGACTAACGAAATAAGGTTATTGCCACTCGTATCGGACCAAGTGCTAACACTATAGTCGGCATATTGCTCGACTCTTGGTGTTTTATTCGCTTGGGTCAGTGCGACCCACTGTGCCGAGAGTTGTTTGGCATTTTCAGGATTCACCACCACATCATTTTGCCCGGTCCACACGGTTAAGGCGGGCCAGTGTTGTTGGTTCGGATGCACCTGTTTGGCGAAACTCACTAATTCTTCAACAGACTCTGCTGGACCCTTTTTCATGCAGGAAATGGCTTTGGTCAGGTTATCGGCGCAGGGGTAAGGCAGGCCTGCGATCACCGCGCCTGCGGTGAATAAATCGGGATAGTTAACCAGTGCGGCGCTGGCCATAGCGCCACCGGCGGACAGGCCAATCACATAAACTCGCTTTGCGCCGGATTGGGATTGGGCTTTGGCTATCATGTTTTTCAGCGATAGCATCTCGCCGCTATCCACCTGAGTATCCTGCGCTGAAAACCAGTTATAACAACGCTTTACATTGTTCTCAAAACTCTGTTGTGGCACCAGTAAGCTAAACTTTTTCTCTTGGGCGAGGGCGGTTAAACCGCTATTGTTGGCCAGTTCGACCCCATCCTGCACACAGCCGTGCAGCAGCACTACGAGCGCATCTTGGCCTGGGCCTTCGGGCGATAAATAGGAGGCGGTTAACTCACCGGGATTGGCGCCAAATTCGCTAAATGCCTGATACTCACTCTGGGCATAGGCGGGGGTGAATAACAGTGCGCTGAGGCAAGTGGCGATGAGTGTCAATTTGCGCATAGGAGTGCTTCCAAGTTCATGATAGTGAGAACTTGCTGAATTTTGCGGCGCCTGACAATGGCACTTTAGTTCCAGAGCCTGATGCTGCCCTGCGTTCATTAGCGTGTTATGGCGAATGCCAATAAGGTTGAGGCAATAACCCATCGCAAACTAATCAGGACTCGTTTGCGGGAATTGTTACGGCCGTGATCTCTGTTTCAAACTTCTACACAGATATTTGCAAATCTTTACCTGATATCGACATTTCCTTCGTCTACTGCGCTGAGCTAACTCTATATACTGACTGCACTATTTTTCCTCCCGCAAGATACACGCTTGCGCCCATTGGCATTGATGGACACCCAGATTCAGATGAAAAAATCCTCAAAGCGTAAACTGATATTGATCTTAAGCGGCTTAGTCCTCCTCGGGGGGGGCGCTTATTTTCTGCTGCATAAACCCGAGGCGGCCCCAAGCTATGTGACTGAGCCCGTTAAGCGCGGCGACATTGAAAACTCGGTGCTTGCCAACGGTATGTTACAGGCTTCCAAGTTGGTGAGTGTGGGCGCGCAAGTCTCGGGGCAAATTCAGAGTCTGCCTGTGGATCTTGGCCAAGAGGTGAAGAAGGGCGACCTTATCGCGCAAATCGACAGCCTTGCCCAGCAAAACAACCTGCAAAATGCGCTGGCTTCCCTAAAAAGCATCAATGCCCAGTACCGCGCTAAGCAGGCGCAAATTCGTCAGGCAAAACTCGAATATACCCGTCAGCAGGAAATGCTCGCCGACAAAGCCAGCTCCCGCGCAGACTTTGAAGCCGCCGAAGCTACGCTGACGGTTTATCAAGCTGAGCTTGAGCAGTTACAGGCGCAAAAACAACAGGCTGAGATTAATGTCGACAGTGCCAGAATCGATTTAGGTTATACCAAGATCACCGCGCCCATGGATGGCACAGTCGTTTACTCTGCGGTTGAAGTGGGCCAAACCGTTAACGCCAATCAAACTACGCCAACCATAGTCGAGATGGCACAGCTCGATACCATGACAGTCAAGGCACAGATCTCCGAGGCGGATATAGTCAATGTGCATCCGGGGCAGGCGGTGTACTTTACGATTCTCGGTCGTCCCAACCATCCTTATCGCGGCACCCTCAGGGCGATTGAACCCGGCCCCACCTCCATGGATGGTGACGATAGTAATATGAGTTCCAGCGATTCGGACGCCATCTACTACCACGGCTTATTCGATGTCGAAAACCCCGACCGTACCCTACGTATTGGCATGACGGCGCAGATCTCGATTGTGCTCGCCAAAGCCGATGATGCGCTGTTAGTGCCATCGCAGGTGCTGCGAGCTAAACCGCGGAATAAAGCGGCATCGGCAAGCGATCGCCAATCCCGCGGGCCGCAATATCAAGTGCCAGTGCTGGTAAATAACCAAGTGCAATATGTGGACGTGACTGTTGGTATTAATAACAAAATCAACGCCGAAATCCTGTCTGGCCTGAACGAAGGCGACCAAGTGGTGCTCGGAATGCCCGCCGACGGTTCGACCATGAAGTTCCGTGGCCCACCAATGAGGTTTTAAGCGTGAGTAAGCCATTACTGGAAGTGTCAGCTTGCTACCGCAGTTTTCAGGCGGGTGAGCAACAACTGACTGTACTCAAAGATATTAATCTTTCCATCGCCCGCGGTGAGATGGTGGCGATTGTCGGTGCCTCGGGTTCGGGTAAGTCGACCCTGATGAATATCTTGGGCTGTTTAGATAAACCCTCAAAGGGCTCGTACTTTATCGATGGCCAAGATACCTCGCAGATGGATGTGGATGAACTGGCAAAGCTGAGGCGCGAGCATTTTGGCTTTATTTTCCAGCGATATCATTTGCTTGGCGATCTTAATGCCGTGGGTAACGTCGAGGTGCCTGCCGTGTATGCGGGTAAAGATCGTCTCGAGCGTCGCGAGCGGGCGGAAAGTTTGTTATCGCGCTTGGGTTTAGGTGAGCGCCTCGACCATAAGCCGAATCAGCTCAGCGGCGGCCAGCAGCAAAGGGTGAGTGTGGCGCGGGCGCTGATGAATGGCGGCGATGTGATCCTCGCCGACGAACCGACGGGCGCCTTAGATAGTCACAGCGGCGAAGAAATGATGCGGCTGTTGCAGGAACTGCACCGCGAGGGCCAGACCATCATTATCGTGACCCACGATATGCATGTGGCCCAGCATGCCGACCGCATTATTGAGATTAAGGACGGGGTGATTATCAGCGATGAGCCTAATCCCGCCTCCAATATTGCGCTAGTGCCTAAGACCGAAGTGATCCCCGCCAAGGCTAAGGCTCGTGCTCGCGTGGCGGCATGGGACAGATATGCCGAAGCCCTGAAAATGGCGCTGCTGGCGATGTCGACCCATAGATTGCGCACCTTTTTAACTATGCTCGGGATTATTATCGGTATCGCCTCCGTGGTGTCAGTGGTGGCGCTGGGTGAAGGCTCGCAGCGGGAGATCTTAAAGAGCATTAGTTCGATGGGCACCAATACCATAGACATTCGCCCCGGATCAGGCTTTGGTGATAGGCGCTCGGCAAGGGTGCGAACTTTGACCGCAAGCGATGCTAATGCACTGAAAAACTTGCCTTATGTCGATAGCGTCACCCCGAGCATTGGCTCGAGTGCGACTGTGCGTTATGGCAATAAGGCGGTCACGGCGACTGTGAATGGCGTAGGGACTGAGTTCTTCCGCGTTCGAGGCTATGAGCTTGCCCAAGGACAGTTTTGGGACGATGACAGTGTTAATGCGTTAGCCCAAGATGCGGTGATCGACGAGAACACCCGTAAACAGTTGTTCCCTAACAGTAGCGGCGCCATGGGCTCTGCCATCGGGGAAGTCATCTTCCTCGGGGATTTACCGGTGCGGATTATTGGTGTGACTCAGCCTAAGGAAAGCGCCTTTGGTAATAGTGATGCCCTCAATGTGTGGGTGCCATACACGACGGTTTCTGGCCGTATGGTGGGCAAAAAATACTTAGATGGCATTACCGTGCGGCTCGATGAGTCCGTGCCGAGCAATGCGGCGGAGCAGGGCATTATTAGTCTGCTGAAGATGCGCCACGGCACCCAGGATTTCTTCACCATTAACACGGATACCATTCGCCAGAATATCGAAAAAACCACCGCGACCATGACGCTATTAATCTCGGCGATTGCGGTGATATCCCTCGTAGTGGGCGGCATTGGGGTTATGAATATTATGCTAGTGTCGGTGACCGAGCGCACCCGCGAGATTGGGGTTCGCATGGCGGTCGGGGCGCGCCAGAGCGATATTCTGCGGCAGTTTTTAATTGAGGCCGTGCTGGTTTGCCTGTGTGGCGGCGCGCTTGGGGTGGCCTTGGCCTATCTGATTGGCGTGGTGTTTGCCCAAGCGGGAGGCAGTTTCCAGATGATTTATTCGACGACTTCTATTGTTGCCGCCTTCGCCTGCTCTACCTTAATCGGGGTGTTGTTTGGCTTCCTGCCCGCTCGTAATGCGGCGCGTTTAGACCCTGTTGATGCCCTAGCGAGAGAGTAACTGAATGAATAATCGAGTTTTAACGCATCAAAACGAATTAAGCCGCCGTGTCGGTTCAACGCTCAAGCTCAGCGTGATTGCCATCAGCATTGCGCTGCTCTCGGGGTGTGGCGCGCTAATGCGCTCCGACTTTGAGCCGCCTGCTTTACAGGTGCCTGAGCAGTGGCAGCACACCCAAGTGAATGGTCAGGTCAGCCTAGACCCTTGGTGGCAGAAGTTTAATCAACCCGAATTGAATCAGCTGATTAGCCAAGTGCTCAGCAGCAATAATGACCTGACGCTCGCCACCTTAACCTTGCAAAAGGCGCGTTTACAGGCGGGGTTAGCGCGGGATGCTCTGTATCCACAGCTCAGCTCCAATAATACGGCGTCTGTGAATAAACCGCTGGAGGGCGGCAGTTCGAGCAAGGCATTTCAGGCGAACCTGTCGGTAAGCTATGAGGTGGATCTCTGGGGCAAAGTGTCGGCCAATATCGACCAAGCCCAATGGACGGCGCTGGCAAGTCTCGAAGATAGGGAGAGCACGGCGCAGAGTCTCGTCGCGACGACGGCGTCGCTCTATTGGCAAATTGGCTATTTGCATCAACGGATTGAACTGAGCAATAAGAGTATTGAACACAGTCGGCAAACGCTGGCGTTAACCCAGCGCCAATTTGTCTCGGGCGCCGTGACTGAGCTGAATATGCTCGAATCCCAACGCAGTTTAGCGGGGCAAGAGGCCTCCCACAGTCAATTGCTGCAACAGTTGGTTGAGGCCGAAAATGCGCTTGCGATCTTACTCAATCGCGCCCCGGGGCAAGTGGCGGTTGAGATCAAGCAATTGCCGGACAGTGCGGTGCCTGAGGTTGGCGTCGGCATTCCCGCCGACTTAGTCGGCCGTCGTCCCGATGTGAAGGCGGCCCTGTATCAATTGCGCTCGGCGCTGGCCAGTAAGGATGCGACCTATGCCAGTTACTTCCCAAGCTTGAGTTTGACTGGCAGCGTAGGGGAGTCGACCTCAGAGCTAAAAGAGTTATTGCGCAATCCCGTGGGGAGTTTAGGCGCTGGCTTAGTGCTGCCTTTTTTGCAATGGAATCAAATGCAAATCAACAATGATATTGCCGATATCGACTATCAATCGGCCATAGTGAGCTATCGTAAAACCCTCTACAGCGCCTTCGAGGATGTCGATAACGCCATCTCGGCCAAACAGCAATATGCCTACCAAGGTGAGAAGCTTGAGCAGCAATTTAGCGCCGCCGCCCAGGCCGAAGCCATTTATGAGAGCCAATATCGACACGGTGCTATCGGCATTCAAAATTGGATCGATGCGCAGGAGAATCGCCGTAGCGCCGAAGCCGCATTGCTGGAGAATCGCTATAACCAATTAACGGCCCAAGCGACACTCTACCAAGCCTTGGGGGGGAGCGATATCGCGCCGCCATTAGCGGATAACTAATTGAATAGTTAATAAATAAAAACCGCGATGCCTAAGGCTCTCGCGGTTTTTTATTATCTCGCTTTTATCTTAATGCGAGTCGTGATTAGCTGCGCAGAATATGCAGTGGCAGGCTTAACATATCATCGCCCGTGCCCGCTAAGTGCCAGATAATGCCGACTAGGGCGGCAACAGTGACCAGATACCAAATGGTTGAGAAAATCTGCCCATATCTGTCTAGCGGCAATAGGTGGCTTTGATGGCGGGTACGCCACTCGAACACTATCTCTAAGCTACCGATAAGCAATAGGAAACCGAGCAGGGCAAGTCCCAAGGTATAACTGATATAGACCCCAAAGGCGGCGCCAATCACACAGGCGATTAAGCCCATGATGCTGTTCATCGAGAAGCTAATACTCTTTAAAATATGGCCGCCATCGAGGGGTAAAATCGGCAATAAATTAAACAGGTTAAGTAGCGCGTTAAAGGCCGCAAGCCCCGCAAAGAAGACATTGTCCGTCATGTGGTAAGCGATAAGCGAGCCTACCGACATCAATAGGCCAAAGGTTGGCCCCATAATCGAGATGACCACATCCTGCCAGCGGGTGTTAATTTTTTCATCGCTCAGCGCGAGTCCGCCCATAAAGGGGATGAGATATATCCCTTTGGTTTTCATCCCAAAATACTTCATCGCGCGGATATGGCCGTATTCGTGGAAGACCAAACAGGCGATAAGCGCCAAGGCAAATTGGAAGGAAAACAGCCAAGAATAGGCCGCCACACTCGCGCCCGCGAGCACCACTTTAATCACTTTGGCACTCTTGAGCAGCTTAAAGCCGAGGGAGGCTAAGCCGACAAAACTGATTTTTTGTGGATTAGTCACGGGGACTTCTGGGGTTTGACGCTCGATATCTTTCTCGGTGCGAGTGCCTTGAGCAATCACTTCCTCATCGACCAGCAGGCGGTAATCGAATCGAAACGGCTGCCAAACCACATCGGTCTCGAGGCGTACTTGGATTTTGTGTTCTAAAACCTGTGTTTCGCCGGTATCGCTGGCCAATTGGCTCTGGTGCTGGGTGAGTTCAAATTCATGGACTTTGAGGCCGCCATTTTCGACCGATGCGGCTTTTTGTGAGACTAAGGTGTTGTCCCAAAAGAGTTGTTGCCAACCTGCGAGTGAGCCTTCCAAACGCAGCGATTTGCCTAAGCAGTCAATCTTAAGTAGTTCCAATTTAGGGTCCGTTTGTATGTGTATCCGAATGATGCCCAGCGATAATTTGGCATATAAATATCAATCGCTTTGGGCAAAACGGCCTGAGCCGTGTATGACAAATTATGCCTGTGAAATGTGACTGAGGATATTAGCTTTTAGGATCATCTTAATTTTTATTGTGATCGCTCGCGATTTCTTTGAGTTGGGTTAGTCATCTAAGCTGCGAACGATTTCCATCCCTTGGGCCAAGGTGGTGAAGGCTAACTTGGCGACGCAGCACTGGCCTATGGCATTGGCGTGCTTTTGTACCCATTTGATAAAGTCGGTAAGCGGCAATTTTTGCTCTTGTTTGAGGAGCTTAGGCAGCTCGCCTATGGGATCTTCATGAATGGTGCTTGGAGTGGCGCGGATCAAATATTGGTTACCGAGACTGTCGAGTAATAAATCCGTGTCGACAAATTGATGCTGATACAGGCAGGCAAGTTCTAACCAATCCCGTTGATGGGCGAGGTAGAGTAGTTCGTCATTTTGAGTGAGTTTGACTACCGCAGGCCATTCAATGTCTGCCATTTTCACTTGAGTCATGCGCAATCCCGTAGGCTTTTTATGTGCTTAGCCTTTTAGCCGACAGAGTCTGCGCTAAAGGGCGTATTGAGGTCAGTATGCCACCGACCTAGGCGAAGATGAAAGGCGTTGGGGGATTTTCTCTGACAAGTCTGCGTAAATGGGGGCCACGGCGAGTGGCTAAGCATTCAGGCTAAGCATTCACGCTAAGAGTTCACTCAATGGAATGAACCCTTAGCGGGTGTTGATGATTGCCCCGTTAATGGCTTGCTGCTTGCGCCTTAGGTTTGGCGTTGTAATCGAAGTTAATCTCTTGATTCAGATTGGTGATTGAGCAAGTACCGTGTTCGCGGGTGGTTCTGTGATTGGCTTGACCAATATGGAACTCGGCATTGAGGAATACGTGCTTAATCACATCGATACGGTACTTATCGTAATAGGTTTCGACTTCTTGCTTGAGGCTATCGAACTCTAATTCTTCGCGGGAACGTTCAGCTAAGATGCGATTCTTCTCATCGAGCATCATCTTGATCTGTTCGATCATGATAGGGTCGCTCTGCCATTCGGATTTTGGCGGCAGTTTTTTCAGGCGAGCCTCGATATCCAGCGTCGCTACCACCATTGCATGCACGCTCTCCTCCAACTGCTTGAGGTTTTGCTTGAGTTCGCCCTGTTCCATGGCGCAGTACACTTCGGTTTTGGTGCCTGCGGTTGCGCCAATCACGACGGCGGTGAGGCCTTTTTCGGCATGCACGACACCACCCACTAAGTCACCACGGCGGCCGCTTTGATCGCTTACTGTGAGCGTGCCAGCGGTTTTGGTATTACTGTGGAGTAATTGCTTAGTGATCAGAATATTACCCTTGGCTGTTAACTGGGAATATTGCACAAATTGGGCGCTGATCTGCCCCTGAGCCGTGATATTGGTGGAGAACTCATTCACTCTGACTTGGCGGCCAATCACGCCCTTGCTCACCGTAATATCGCCATCGGCCTCAAGGGTCGCCGAATCGACAAAGCCCATCACGGTAATATCGCCTGAGCTTTTAACCATCATGCCTTCGTGCACATCGCCCGTGATTAAAATACTGCCTTTAAAGTTGATATGGCCGGTACTGATATCCACATCTTTAAGCTGCAACACATCGTCGACATTCATGCCAGTACGGGTTTCAACGGGTTGGCCTGCCACTGTGGCGATGAGTTTGTTGGGATCTTTTGGGTGGAAGTCAGTACCAGTACCGGGTTGTAGCACCAGATCTTTCCCCGGTTTTTGCTTAAGGACTTCGCCTTTAATGTTATAGCCGGGAGAACCTTCGGTCGCGGGATGCTTAATCATTAGCAGATCGTTGGGCTTGACCATGATCATCGCCCCGAGATTACGCATATCCACAGTGCCGTCTTCCCGCTCCTGCGGCTGCAATAGGCGTTCACGGGCGAGGGAAACTTTACGCTCCAGCACCGCATTTTGACCATTGATCGCGGCCTTACCTTGAGCGATTTCACTCTGGCAGCTTTCACCCGGTTTTAACTTGGTCATTTTTTGCAGCAAGGTTTGGATCTTAAGCTTACTTAAGCCCATGCAAACATTGTCTTTTTTAAGCTGCGTGAGGATTTCGGGTAAATCGACGGCTTTACCTCCCCAAGGGGCGGTTAAGATCATGGTGGCTTGCATTTTATCTTGGCTGAGCTCAATTTTTACGCTGCCATCGCGGCGCTCTGCCAATACGGCAAATAGCTCGTATTTACCATCTTCTTGATGGCATAGGGAATTGGTTTGCGCGATAACTTTATCTATCGCAGGCTCGAGGGGGAATAGGGTGGCGAACTCAGGCACGGACAATAAACGCATCACATCATCACGGGTAATGGGACCGTGTTCATTCGGAATTAAGCGTAATTCCGCCTTGGTTTTATCGCTGCTTAGCTCAAGAAGTTCAGGGGCCAACATAGAGCACTTCCTATCCATTTGTTTTATTTTTGTTTTAGTAGCTAACCTGAGTATAACAGTAGAAACTTTGCTCAAAGAAGCCTTTTCGGCACGAAAAGATGTAAATGTTGGCGTTTTGTTGCTTATAGTCTATGTGTTGATTTTTAAATAGATTTTTATCGGAGTTATGGACGGTAACTTAGTGTTATCTTTGGTTTTTTGCCTGTGCGCCAGCATGAGCCTAAAGCTGCGTAATTTTTGTATGTAACAAAAAATTAAACTTTACAACGCTGCCCCGTATGTTAGGGACAACACCACAGGGGTAAAACCCTCGATAATTTAGCGCTTACTGCATTTGATAGCGTTCACAAAACCATAAAAATCTTATCTATATAGCCGCTAGTGCTCGGCTTGGGAGCACGACTTTATTGAGGGTGTTCTTAAGGGGGAAGGTTTCTATCCAGATGGGGCGGCGCGTTAAAATCTTCGAGTAATCTAACTTAGAGGCAAAAGTGAGCTAGGTGCTTTGCTTCCATTCGTGGGTTAGGATTAAATCGCAGGGTTAGGATTCAAAACTCTATGGTGTAACATTTGACTCCCCCTTTTTTATTCTTGCGTTACACCCCCATGAGTCAGTTCAAATAGGGGGGCTTTATTGCTTGGCCATGTCGGTTTTTCTATGGGGGACTCAAAAGTTGTCAGCCAAACTTCAAGCTCACCGGAGCCTGATAAACACCCCATGTAGGAAAAACACATGCCGCTATTTATCATGTTATTGGCAAATTGAATCGCCTCTTCAAGAGAGCCTTCTTCCTTGTTATGGCTGAAGGTTTCGTCGTCCCACACCCAGTGGATAGGTGCTCCATCTTCATCACAAGCAAGGTATCTTACGTTCTCATAACCTTCGCTAGCTGCTGTTAATGAATCCAGAAAGGATTCTCTGATTTCTGAGAATCTCTTTTTAAATTCTTCAATGTCGATATTTTTACTAATAATATGCTTCATACTTGCCTTAGAGGTTAACACCAAGCTCACCGGAACATTTTACGAAGAGCGTTTTTGTGGAAAAATGAAGCGAAGCTGAATTCACAAAAATGAACGTAGTAAAATGTTTCCGCGTGTAGCTTTTTGTTATGCAGTTACGAACCCAGATCTTTTGTAATGCACAATCCATCCTCGTGATGTAACAACAATAGTTCGCCTGCGCTTATCTGTTTCATCAATGGCACTTTCAATTAAATGCGCATCTTCTAGCAGTTTTAATTGTGGCCTCATCGACTGCTGCGAATCGTAACCGAAATTTTCATAATCACTTGGAGATGCACTACCGCCCTCAGCTATTAGATCATCGAATACTTTCCACGCTCTGTTGCCAACTCCACTTGTATCTTTTTCATATTTATCAGCTATTTCTGCCATCCACACCTCAATAAGATCAAGCTTATCTTTTGAGTTTGTAGGTATGCTATTTGAGAGATAAGCCCAAAACGCAAAGTCTTCGCAGTACTTGAGCGAATTTCTTAAGTTTCTGTTACCTATTTTATAAATATGACTAAAACCATCGGACTCCACTGGTGCATTTGCCTCTTTAATTGAAAATATTTCCAAACGCTTCTGTAATGCTAGTTCAGCATTAACATCATTAATTGGGTTAACATCAATAGGATCAGATAATAATCCCTGTAGCCTCGGAGAAGAGGCAGAGCTTCTTATTATTCCTCTTGCGCCACAGAGCACCCATCGTAACCCAACAATATTCAACAACTCGTCCCGCATAGCCTCTAATAATTCTCTTGCTCCTTTAGATGTTTCCAATAGCTCAAGATTGTCAATTAAACAAATGAAACCGCCTGACGTGTTTGATGGAAAGCATGATTTTAACCATGCCTGAATAGTTGCTACGAATCCTGATTCAGTAAACCCCGTTCCGCTGTTTGGTGTTGTAGAATGGGTCACATTTCCTCCAAATCCAGCAATACTTGCACCACCGCCATTTAAATGAAATAGAGGAGAGTTCAACCACCGATTGATATCGTCAACATGTGGAATCTCATACCCTTTTTCTTTGAGAATTTGATTGTGAGTCACAAAGTTTTGAGCAACGGAAAAAAGAACTTTTTGCTTAAAATTTTTAAGATTATCTTCACTTGTAAGCTGAAAAGGCGGTTCGATAGGTATGAACGCAGGCCCATTTTTATCGACGAATTCCCTAAAGAGTTTATAACCTGCGACAGAAACCAAACTTGTTTTACCAACCCCATTAGGGCCTTCTAGAGTAGGATGAGTGTCTGATGATCGGATATAAGTCATCAACCTGCGCAGTTCTGATTCTCGACCAACAAGCAGCTCTACACCTTCCTCATTGGCCTGTATAGGACGAGGGCTATACGGATTGTCTCTAAACCCTAATTCGCTCCACATAATAATTCCTTAAAATTGCTCATATGGTTAATTGAATGCATAACATTTTATTCATGCGCATGCGCGTTTACCTCGTTGGACCAGTGAAAGCGCGCACAGTTAACTATCTGTATGAAAAGAACTTATCAGCTTTCTGCCGCTTTTCATATAAGTAATCCATCTGGAAAAACGCGCATGCGCGTTTTCCAAACCTATTAACTAAAAGCCAGCTACTATAGTCAATTGATTTTATAACGTTTTATTTGTTGCGAATGGGGTTAATGCGCACTGATATTGTCTTCAAATTATTCAAAAATACCTCAATTTAAATATGAATATACCCATACATTGTCAGTCGATTTATCGCAGGGCCAAACATAGGCAAATAGAAAAGAATTGTATCGCAACAGGAGTGAGAATTTTCGATTGAGCTAACGAGCCGAAGCACGGAATGGAGCATTAGCTTTTTAGTCAGATGAACCGTTCAATGGTAATAAATGCTATTTAAGAGATGGCTGCGTTAACTTATTTGTTGGGGTATTTTTGATTTCAAAATGGGCGTATTTGATAGGGACGGCGTTATCTTCGTCATTCTTAACGAGCCTTTATTCCTTGGTGCATCCTAGAGTCAAATTAAGGATGCCCCACTCACAAGCGAGCGGGGCGAAAGATTAGGCCTGTTGGAAGGAATAGAGTTTGTACTTGTTGTTCTCTGCTGGCACGGTTAATTGGCCGAACTCGGCGGCGATGGTGTCCGAATAGGGTAGGTGGCGGTTAGCGACAATTTGCCAAATGCCTTTAGATTGTAATTGCTTGGCACTATCGGCGACAAAACCTTGGGCAATGCTGGTCGTGCTGGCAAGGCCATCGTGGAACGGGGGATTGGAGATAATACCGTCGAATTTTCCACTGGTTTGCGCCAATCCATCGGAGGGATAGACCTTGGCCGTCATGCCGTTTGCTGCCAGCGTAAGTTCGCAAGACGCCAGTGCCATGGCATTGATATCAATACATTCTAGCGACAGTGTCGGTTGTGCCTTTAACAGTGCAGCGGCAATCACACCGGCGCCGCAGCCAAAATCCAGTACTCGCCCAGAGAGCGTTGGCAGATGCGACAGCAATAGCTCTGTGCCTTGGTCTAAATGCTTCTCGCTGAACACACCGACTAAGTTGCAGATGGTGATATTGCCCTGCGGGGTGGCGAGTTGATACTGGCTAGTCCAATCGCTGAGTTTAATCTCGGGGGCGGTATCGATTAGGCTGCTGCCAAAGAGTAGGCAATGGCGCGCGTTATCGAGTTTGACGCCAGTGGCAAAGTATTTCGGCAGCAGTTTGACTAAGGATTTAACCCCGCCTTTGTTCTCACCCACGACTAAGAGTTGACCATCTGCCACTAAATGCTGAGCGGCCAGATTAAACAAGTAGGGCGCTAACGGCTTAGCCTTAGGAAAGTACACAACCACAGTGTCGTACTTATCCTGGTGGGGCAGGTGATGGCCAAAATAGCAGCGCAGTTTGGCATTAGCCTGCGGCGCTAAATGCAGGTAATGGTGGTAATCCAAGGCGAGGGCATCGACGGACTGGGCGACATCGAGCAGTGCTTTGGGCAGAGAGTCTGCCTCATGGTTTAGCACTAAGACTTTATGTTGGCTCAGGGTTTCCTGATTGCGGATAATGACTTGCGATGGATTTGTTAACACTGCATGGCTACCGTAAAAAATAAGTGCGGGCATTATACCCCTTATTCGGCTACGAGCCAGCCTGCAAGCCGCCGACTTAAGGGATGCAGCAAAACAGCGCTCACTCGAAACGGTGTGGAATGAAAGCCAATAAAAAAGGCAACTGTGTTAACACGGTTGCCTTTTATCTGTTAGCCGGCGCGATATTCGCTTAGGCTATTTTTTGTAAATAGCATCAAATTAGCCCTGAGACTGCACTGGTGCTAGTTCTGGTGCTGGAGCTGGAGTCGATACCTGTGCGGTGGCTTTTGGCTTTTTAGGCTTAGGTAACAGGCTAAAAATCTTATTGGCGATATCTGTGTTGTCTTGATGACCGTTAAACAACTCAGAGGCTGGGCCTGCGGCAAAGACTTGCACGTCAGTCCCTGTGTGGCCGCCGGTCGTCCAACCCGTATCGGTACGTTTATCAATCACATGGCGAATCGCAACGGCCATGGTTTCTAAGCCCTGCATTCTGGCAACATTTAACTTAGTCACTTCTTCTTCGGTCAATTCAAAGCCTAAACCGCGGGATAGGTCTGCTTGCCAAGTGTCACCGCCAAGAGCGGCTTGGGCTAAGGTATCTGAGCTTGCCGAGATATTACGTAGGATCTCGGGATTCCAGTTGTAGTTACCATCGGCGCCAATCGATAACCCGCCAGTATTATGGTCGGCGGTGATCACCATTAAGGTATCGGGATTTTGGCGTACGAATTGTTCGACGACTTCAATTGCATTGGCAAATTCATCCATTTCGCCCATGGCGGCGGCGATATCATTGTTGTGTCCAGCCCAGTCGATAAGGCTACCTTCGACCAGCAGCACAAAGCCTTGCTCATTTTGCGACAGTAAACTCAGGGCTTTTTGAGTCAAGGTGCTGAGTTTTTTAGCATCTTTTTCATCAATCGCCCAGGGCAGTTGCACCTCGGCAAACAAACCTAAGACCTTAGGCTGGGTAATGCTGGCCAGATCGTCAAAGCGGGCAATGTGTTGATAACCCTTGGCGGTGAACTGGGCTAACAGCTCTGGAGGAAAGTACTTTTGCCCGCCACCTAAAAACACATCGGCGTTGGTTTCGAGATAACTTAATGCCAGTGCGTCGTAGTTTTTACGGCTCTCGTTATGGGATAAAAAGGCCGCTGGCGTGGCATGGTTGATTTGCGACGTGACCGCCACACCCGTGCTCAAGCCTAAGGTTTTGGCCTTTTCAAAAATGGTAGGCAGTGGCTGTTTTTGTGTATCGACCGAAATGGCGCCGTTATAGGATTTGACTCCTGTCGCGAGGGCAGTCGCGGCGGCGGCCGAGTCGGTGACATAACCACTGACGCTGGCGGGATAAGTGCTCGCCATGCCAACCAATAAACGGTCGAAGACGGTTTGTTCGACTTCTTCGGTATCTGGATTGTCCTTGTAATAACGATAGGCACTGGTATAGGAAGGCCCCATGCCGTCGCCAATCATGATCACAATATTTTTCGGGCGTGAGGGGGCTTTTACTGGGCCAGTCTCATTCGCTCCTGCTTCAACTGCCAGTGCGGAGGTGGAGAGCCATAAACTCATACCAAGCAATAACAGTGGCGCTTTGGTGAAACTCATATCAGATCCCTAGAAGTCGTAGGCGCTCTGTGGGCGCCTTCAATGAATAATATTATCTTGTAGGTGTACAAGCTTACTGGGCAAGACGGGCTTCGATGGCATCGAACAGCATGCCAGTAATGTCCACATCGAATGCCGCTTGGATTTCACGGATACAGGTTGGGCTAGTGACGTTAATCTCGGTCAGCTTGTCACCAATCACATCCAGACCCACAAAAATCAGGCCGCGTTTTTTCAGCTCAGGGCCAATGGCACGGGCGATTTTCCAATCTGAGTCCGATAACGGCTGGGCAACACCGCTGCCGCCTGCGGCCAAGTTACCGCGGGTTTCGCCTTTTTTCGGAATACGCGCTAAGGCGTAGGGCACGGGCTCACCGTCCACCACCAGAATACGCTTGTCGCCCTTGGTGATTTCAGGAATAAAAGCCTGCGCCATGGCGTATTGGTTGCCATATTGGGTCAAGGTTTCGATGATCACCCCAAGGTTAGGGTCGTCCTGCTTCACGCGGAAAATCGAGGTGCCACCCATCCCGTCTAATGGCTTGAGGATGATATCGCCCTTAGCTTGGTGGAACGCGCGGATGCGATTGGCATCGCGGGTCACTATGGTTTCTGGCGTAAATTCGCTAAACCATGCGGTGAATAGTTTTTCGTTGGCATCGCGCAAGCTTTGCGGTTTATTCACAATCAGTACGCCTTGCTCTTCGGCGCGCTCTAGCATGTAAGTGGCGTAGATAAATTCGGTATCGAACGGCGGGTCTTTACGCATTAACACCACGTTCAGCTCGCTCAGCGGCGTGTCTTTGGCCTCGCCCAGTTCGAACCATTTATTGGCATCGTTGATAACCGTTAATGGACGCATATTGCCCATGGCAACACCGTTGACCATAGCGAGGTCGGCCATTTCCATATAAAACAGTTGGTAACCCCTTTCCTGCGCCGCCATTAGCATGGCAAAACTGGAGTCTTTCTTAATGTTGATCTCACTGATGGGGTCCATCACTATGCCGAGTTTTATCATTAATCTGTTCCTTATTGATTGCCGTCGCAGGCAAAAAGCATTTATGGATTAGCCAGTAATCGATTCGCCAGCCAGTGTTACCCGCTGACGTTTAACCGTTTTAGATTTAACCTAAGTCACCAAATCTAAGTTGCAGCGCGGTAATCGCCGTGAGTGAGGCGGTTTCGGTGCGCAGCACTCGGGGGCCGAGTAACACATCGGTAAACTGGTAGGTTTCCGTCATGGCGATTTCTTCCGCCGATAATCCCCCTTCGGGGCCGATCAGCAGGCGTACACGGGTATGGGATAAGTCTAAGCCATTGATACCGTGTGCCGCCCTTGGGTGCAAGTTGAGTTTGAGTGCGCTGGTCGGTTCGCTGCACCATTCCTGTAATTCCATGGCGGGGCGAACGATGGGCACTTGGCTACGGCCAGATTGCTCACAGGCGCTGATCACAATCTTTTGCCACTGCTGGATTTTCTTTTCGAGACGCTCACCCGTGAGCTTGACGCCGCAGCGGTCAGAAAACAGTGGTGTAATGGTATTCACCCCTAGCTCAACGGATTTTTGAATGGTGAACTCCATCCGATCGCCACGGGAAATCACTTGGCCTAAATGCAGGTTGAGGGGCGATTCCGATGGATTAGCCTCACTGGAGAGCACTTTTACCGTGACCGATTTTTTTCCCGCATCGACAATTTCGGCAAGATAATCATGACCATCGCCATTAAACAGGCTAATGTGTTCGCCACTGCCCATACGCAACACTTTGCCAATATGGGCTGCGCCATCCTCATCTAAATTCAGCTGTTGATTTACGGCTAATGGTTGAGGTTGATAAATTCTTGGAACTCTCATTGTCGACCTTATTCGGCTAATTGTTGGCGCAGTGGCGGCGCATTGCAGGCATTCTGCACAAAGGGATTATGATTACCTTGGATCTGCGCTATGGCGTTATCGCGTTTGCATTCAATAGTATCAACTGGATAGCTTTTATCCCATGCTTTGAACAATTTTAATTGCTGCGAGGCGATTTTAAGGCCGTAGGTTTGCTGCATATACAGGTAAGTACGGGCAATCTTGCCACGCGCATTGACGGGCGGCTGGGCTTGGCGATTCTTAAAGTCGATGACCATAGTGCATTGACCATATTGGTCGGCCTTACCGTTCCATTGGCTAAAACGGAAGTTGCTGCGATCGCCGTTCACTTCACCAATCGCGGGCACCAGATTGTGCATGTCCGCTTCCATTTTATTGAATTCTTGACTGTTATCGGCGCAGTTTTTACGGCCGCCCTTTTGCCAGCATTGTAATTGATGGCCAAATTCCCATGCAGGGACTATATGCTCCCATTCGATGCGGTTGGCGCGGGTCTCTTGTTTACGCACTTGATAGCCGCAGCTGTTGAGATCTGGCTTCCAGGATTTGCCCTTTATTTGGATATCACAGCCACAATAAAAACTGACCGCTGGCAAGGTGCCCTGACGGCTGCCTTGATATAAAGATTGGGACAAGACCTTGGCTTGACTAAAACTATTGGGGTGTGAAGGAGAGGCATGGACTGAGGTCGAAACCGCCAGCCAACTGAATAGGCACAGCAAGGCTTGCCGAGACCTTAAGGCTATCTTGGTGTTGTTCAATATTTATCCCAAAAAGTAATCTGTACTACGCGAGCCTATGGCTCGTCTCTTATGCCTGAATGGTAAGGGAAATACCGCGCCTTATGCAAATCGCTCGTACTTTGGGCGGAGGATTTGGTGTATGGCGGATTATTCGGCGGCTTCGATAAAGGTGAGGTGGGTATGGCAGCGTTTGCATAGATAACGGGTTTCACCACGCAATACTTTATTATGGCGACGGATGCTCAGCCTAACCGGACCGCAGGCACAGCGGTACTCAAAGTCTTTCCCTTTAACCGACTGAGTATCGAAACTGTGGGTGGTATTGGGGCTCACCTTAAACAGCTTGAGCATGATGGATTGCCACTCGCGGCCATGGGGCTTGGTTTTGCCAAAGAGTTGGAAACAGAGCAAATGGCTTATTTCGTGGGGCACCACTTCAGCTAAAAAGGCTTCGCTATTTTCCCTGAGCAATACGGGATTAAAGCGCAGGCGATTCTGTTGCAAATGGGCTGTGCCCGCACTCCGTCCCCGCAGGGTAAATTGGGTTAGCGGCCGCGCAAATGGACGCTTGAAGTAGATTTCCGCCTGCTGGTAACAGTCTTCGATGCGTACCAAGATTTGTTGCTGCAGAGGTGTCAGCGGCTTTGGCTGGCGTTGTGACGTGGCCGAGTTAGCCGCCGTTGCTGAGGTGATACTCGTGGATGAGATGGCTTTACGGCGCAGGCTATTGAGTAGGGATCTCGGGTTAAACATAGACTTAGGCGTTAACTCTTATTTTGCAAAGCATCAATTAAACAATATCTCTAACTATCGCAAGGCATCTATTAGAATTTCACGAGTCCAAAACCCTTATTCAAGGTGGCTCGACAAGCGTTTTGGCAAGCGTTCGCATCATAACGAACGCTTGCCGACAATGCCAGTATTGCGACTGTTACAGGCTCGCTGCCTGCATCACCATAGTACGCACTTGCTCGACGATGGCTTGTTCAGTGGCATTGTCGTAGCCCTTCACCCTTGGAGTGTGGATATGGCCGACCTTGGCAGGGCTGTTGAACTTTTGCTGTAACACAATGGCGCGATAAGAAATCTCGTTTGAGAGATACCCACCGCCAGAACCTTCGACCGAGGTTTCATTTTGCAGCTCGCTTAGGGAGCTGGCATTAAATTCGCCGCGCGCTAGTGTGGTCACTGTATGGTTGTCGTTGACTTTCCATTGGCCGTCTTTGACCTGCATGGCGGCGACGGGCAGTGAAAACTCAACAAACTCAGGGCCGATAAAGTCTTTACCATTGAGTTTGGGGGCGACAGGCGCGGTTTTGCTTCCGCCTGTGTATAGATTTTGGTTATCGGGCGCTGCTGCACTACGGTTACGGCCTGGGAAGCGTTCAATATCAAAGTCGCTGCGGCCCATGCTGACGGTAAAGACAAACTGGGTTTTAGGATCGCGATAAATCGGGCTGAGTAAGGATTCGATAATGCCTTGGTCAAAATCCTCGAAGCGCACTGGGATCATCGCGGTTTCGATTTGGGCTTTTTTGCCGTTGATATCAAACCTAAAACCATCGAGGGCGAGGGCGACCAAGCCTGAAGGATTGCTCTGGCTGATGTCTTTATCGAGGAAGAAAGGGTCGAATCCCGTTAGGAAGATTTTTATCTGCACATCGTCGCCGTATTGGATATCGCTAAAACCGCGTGATGCCTTTTCGACGGCGCTGGCTAAAATATTTTGTTGCCAATCGGCCATTTTGAAATTGGCGCTATTGCTCTTGATGCTATTTAACATTGAGAGCCGAGCCCAGTAGAGGGATCTGTCGTCAAAGTGCCCTGACTGCACATCACGCACCGCCTGTTGCCACAGTCTATGCCCCTGACGAGCGGCAAGTTGGGTTGCATCGCGTTCATTCTTCTGTGCGGAAAGCTGAGTCGCCAAGCCTTCGTCCAAGGCTTGATAGCGGTTGACCACTTCTGCCATGGTTTTTTCTGCAGTGGGAATGCGGGACACTTCCACATCTCCTAGGAGTTGTACTGCACCTGCGGTTTGCGCCACTGTGCTGGCGAGGATAAAAACGAGGCTGGGCTTTAACATTGGCGTTTCCTTTTTATTTTAATCACTTATTTTGCTGGAAAAGGGCGATGTTCCTAAGGCGTTTGGGTTTGCTTCATCCTATAGAGGATGTAACTTATGCCAAAAAGTCACAATGATTGTTTTGAGTATAAGAGTTTACCTAGAGTGATTCGAGGATCTTATTCCTGTTTTGCATATTGAGGTCGGTGCGCGGGCGTTAATCAGCGTTGAGTGGCGAGAAACGCGGCATAAGCGCCTGCCTTATTTTTGCCACAATTGGTCAGCAGTTTGCTAGGGAAAGCCCGCCAAGACGGTGCTACTCTTAGCGCCTCATTTTTATGGATTTATTGCATTAGGCAAGGGGACATTATGCGTGCGTTAGCCTTATCGGCTGTGTTGATGGTGACAACGATGATTGGCATGCCTGCGGTGGCAAAGGAGTGGCAAGAGAACAAGAGCTGGAATGCTCACTTTAGCGAACATAAAACCCAAGGCGTGGTTGTGCTCTGGAACGAGAATACACAGCAGGGGTTTACCAACGATCTTAAACGGGCAAACCAAGCATTTTTACCGGCATCGACTTTTAAGATCCCAAACAGTTTAATTGCCTTGGACTTAGGTGTGGTTAAGGATGAGCATCAAGTCTTTAAATGGGATGGACAGACGCGAGATATCGCCGCGTGGAATCGTGACCATGATTTAATCACCGCGATGAAGTACTCGGTTGTGCCTGTTTATCAAGAATTTGCCCGCCAAATTGGTGAGGCACGTATGAGTAAAATGCTGCACGCCTTCGATTATGGCAATGAGGATATCTCGGGCAATTTAGACAGCTTTTGGCTCGATGGTGGTATTCGCATTTCGGCTACCCAGCAAATCGCTTTTTTACGCAAGCTGTACCACAACAAGCTGCACGTTTCTGAGCGTAGTCAGCGCATCGTGAAACAAGCCATGCTGACCGAGGCAAATGCCGACTATATTATCCGGGCGAAAACTGGCTATTCGGTCAGAATTGAACCGAAAATCGGTTGGTGGGTTGGCTGGATCGAACTGGATGACAATGTGTGGTTCTTCGCGACAAATATGGATATGCCCACCGCTGAGGGCTTAGGGTTGCGTCAAACCATTACGAAAGCAGTGCTGAAACAGGAAAAAATTATTCCTTAGAAGTGGTTAGCGGCGCATTTGTGTAAAATAGCCGTCATATAAGCTGTAAAGTTATATGGACAAAATACTTATAGTCGATGCGCTTATCGCTAATGGCTCATGTTTAATTCGGTCAGACACAATAGACTTATACTCAGTGCGCTACCAGTTAGTCTGAGCAGTCGTACCTTATTCCTAAACGCAAAAAGCCTAGTCAATTCGCTAGGCTTTTTTGTTATCTCAACGGCATGGTCACTCAACGTAGGGATGTGAATCAAGGAGTGGCGATATAGGCAAAGGGGAATATCGCTGCGATAAAGTGCTTAGCCCATCAAGGATTGCAGGCTTTCTTGGCTACTAAAGCGTTTGACGAAAAAGTCCAAGAAGGCACTGATATTGGTGGCTAATTGGCGACGACTGGAATACACCCCATAGACCTTAAAGGGTTCGATTGGCCATTCTTGTAGTATGGGAACTAGTTGACCATTCGCTAATTCCGTTTTGCATGCGGAGTTGGATAGCATGGCAATGCCAAAGTCATCGAGGGCTAACTGCTTGACCATAATAGGGCTATTAACCCTAACCTTACGTTGAAAATTCACCATGGTCTTACGCGCGCCTTTACCGAGGGGCCAAATGGGCGCTGAACGTGATGTCCCGAGTAAGATACCACTGTGTTCACTTAATTCCTTGGGTGTAGCAGGCGTGCCTCGGGCTTTTAAATAGGCTGGGCTTGCCACGAGAATGGGCTGGCGCTCGAACAGTAATCTTGCAACAAGATCAGAGGATTGTAGTGGCCCATATTTGATAGCTATGTCATATCCTTCACCCACTAAACCGATATCGTTGTCGGTAAACTGGACATCTAATTCCACATTGGGATATAAACGCATGAATCCGCTACAGAGGTTAGCGATTAATTCTTGGCTAAAAGAGACTGGAATAGCTATCCGTAATGATCCTGACACATCATCATGGGTACTCTCGATAACAGCCTTGGCCGCTTCCACCTCATTGCGAATGGAATCACAGTGTTGATAAAAGAGGGCCCCGACTTGAGTAAGGCTTAAGTTGCGGGTGTCGCGTTGTAATAATCGCACGCCAAGTTCTTCTTCGAGCTGCGCGATTTTGCGACTTATGGTGGATTTTGGGTGGCCGGTTTCACGTGCAGCTTGGGAGAATCCCTTCGCTCTAACTACGGCTGCAAATAGCATCATACCGTTTAAATCTGGCATGTTTTTCCCACTGTCTCATATTTGGAACATAGCGTCTTATGCAGTTTAATGGCATTTGGCGGGATAACAAAGTTATATTTATTGGCTAAAAATTTTCAGAGGCTAAAGCAGAGGATCTTTTGATGACCAGCAATAATCAGCCCACACACATGACTCAAGCCCAAACGCCCGATCCGCTTTTTTTACAAGCCGAGCATTTGGCAAAAGATTTTTCTCTGTTTCCTAAACACAGTAAACAGAGCTTATCAGATGAAATTAAAGGTCTTTTAAACGATGACGCCATTCAGGCAAATTTAAAAGACTTGGCATCGTTAGATGTCGATGGTTACGTCGCAAAAGTGATCCAGCCGACCCAAGATAAAGGTCGTCCTGGTGCAAAACGTATCATTGCTGACCTAAAAGGTCGCTTGATTACCGAAACTCACTTGGGTTCTTTCTACAGCGCTGAGGTCGAGCTGAATTTCGGTTCACGCACTCGTCGTATCGGTTTTATTGCCCAAGAGCGTACTACGGCTAACGGCGCGTGGATGCCTGAGCATCACTATGCGGCCTGTAAAGCGATTCGTCATTTCGCCGAATTGTCTATGCCTATCGTTTACCTCATCGACACCCCAGGGGCCGATGCGGGCGAAGTGGCCAACAGCCAAAATCAAGCCCATTCTATTTCTAAGGCGATCGCTGAGAGTGCCAACGTTGACGTGCCAACAGTCGGTATCGTTATCGGTGCGGGTTACTCGGGTGGCGCGATTCCATTAGCGGCGGCCAACATTCTGTTATCGCTGCGCGATGGTATTTTCAACACGATTCAGCCGCAAGGTCTGCAGAGTATTGCGCGTAAGTACAACCTGTCATGGCAGGAATGTGCTAAGTCTGTGGGCGTGTCTCCAGAAGAGCTTTACACCGCGGGTTGTATCGATGGCATTATCGATTTCTCTCCTGGTGACCGTGACGAGCGTCAGCACAATTTACGCCGCGCTATCATCAGCAGTATCGAAGCTGTTGAACGTGCAGCGATCAACTTTGTGCGTGAATCTAAAGATTTACGTGAGCACTATGACCGCAGTTTAGCGCGTTTCCTTAACCCATCTAAAAACCTGATGGCGTTAGAGTTAAACGCCGAGTTGGCCGTGGCAACTAGCCCGACCAACCATCACAACCTGTTTGGTAGTGCCTACCGTTACCTGCGTTATTTAACGCTGCGTAGCCGCATTCATTCAATCTCTCAGGAGCAATACGGACGTTTGTCACGTGTTAGCGTGCCTGAAGGTGACTTGTTAGCTCGTATCCAGCAAGAGCAAGACCGTGTATTCCAAGCTTGGTTATCAAGCCCTGATAAGCTGGTTTACGATGAAGATCTAAACAAGTTGTGGGCGAACTTTATTGCTAAGCGTGATGAAGTGTCTACCGAGCGTAACATGCTGACTCGTTTGATTTTGGGTGAACCAAAAGAGAACTACAAAAAAGCACGTAAGGCGTTGTTATTTAACATCGGTTGGTCTTTATATCACCGCTGGAAGAGCAACGCGGCAAACAACTTCAAGGGCTTAATCCAGCACCTTGAAAATCTGCCAAAATCAGTGACTCAAGCCAAGTGGCCTGAACTGAATCAACTGACTGTGCTCGATGTGGTTGTGAACGACGAACTGCGTGAAGACTTCATTTGGCAATGTCATAACATCCTGATCTTTAACTCACTGTACGACAACGTTGTGGGCAGCTTAGCGTCTATCGCGAAAGAAGCCATGATGTCTAAGAGCCTGTCGCGTAACTCAGTGAACAACCTGCTGCACAAGTCAATTGACCATGCGCTGTCGACTCAGGATACCGCTAACGACAAGGCGAAATTCTACAAGTGGCTTAAGTACTTTATGGGCCAATCTAACCGTGCTGACTTATTGGTGCGTGTAGAGCAGTGGAAGAGTGTGGGCTTCCCACAACTTAACGACAGTTTATTCGTTATCCTGACTTACTTCTTCGAGCGTTTACTGCCTGAATACTTCGACAGTGAAAGCGATAACAGCAAGTACACTGGCGCGATTAACCCTGTGCGTATCGGTCGTCGTAAGGACTTCTGGAACCGCTTGACCATGGGTTATCAGGACTTACTGATCCAAAAAGTATTACGTGACGAAAAACGTACCGGCAAGATGACGTGGGAAAATGTGATTAAGCAATTCTTCACTCATTTTGAAGAGATCAATGGCGACAAAATGTCGGCCAACTTGCTTAACTTCCCTGGTTTCCGTCTCTCAATCGAAGATGCGTTAGACAAAGGCATTCGTCCTTGCGGTCTGATCACAGGTATTGCTGACTTTAAAGAAAAAGGTCAAAAAGTCCGTGTGGGTGTGGCTGTGTCTAACACTGCATTCCAAGCGGGTGCCTTCGATATGGCGAGTGCTGAGAAATTCTCTGCGCTGCTGATCGAGTGTGCTAAGCGTAAGCTACCTGTTGTTTGCTTTATCAGCTCAGGCGGTATGCAGACTAAAGAAGGTGCTGCGGCACTGTTCTCTATGGCTGTTGTGAACGACCGTATCACTCGTTTCATCCGTGATAACGAATTGCCAGTACTGATGTTCGGTTTTGGTGACTGTACCGGTGGTGCGCAGGCGAGTTTCGTGACTCACCCATTAGTGCAAACCTATTACCTGTCTGGTACTAACATGCCATTCGCAGGTCAAATGGTGGTTCCAGCTTACTTGCCTTCGACTTCGACACTGTCTAACTACTTGTCGAAAGTACCAGGTGCAATGGCGGGCTTAGTCCACAACCCATTCAGCGAAACCTTAGATAACCAATTGGCGAGCATCGATCCGCTGATGCCAATGCCAACGGCGAAGATCAATGACGTGATCATCAACGCCCTATCAACACTGGTTGTTGAAGCGCCTGTTGAAGAAGAAGTGATTGTCCAAAACGATCCACGTAAGTTAATGAAACCAATTAACAAAGTATTGGTTCATGCCCGTGGTTGTACCGCTGTTAAGTTGATCCGTAAGGCCCACGATAACGATATCAACGTAGTATTAGTGGCGTCAGATCCTGACATGACCGCCGTACCTGCGGATATGCTGAAAGACTCAGACAAGTTAGTCTGCTTAGGGGGTAACACCTCTGACGAAAGTTACCTGAATGCTTACTCAGTACTCAAAGTGGCCGAATACGAGCAAGTTGATGCACTGCACCCAGGTATCGGCTTCCTGTCTGAAAGCCCACAATTTGCGGCATTGTGTGTGAACAATGGGGTTAACTTCGTTGGTCCTAGTGTGCATTCAATGACGACTATGGGTAACAAGTCGAACGCGATTAAGACGTCACAAAGCCAAAACGTACCAGTAGTACCAGGTTCTCACGGTATTTTGACGAACGCTGAGCAAGCGGTGAACGTGGCCAATGAAATTGGTTACCCAGTGCTGCTCAAAGCGGTACAAGGTGGTGGCGGTAAAGGTATCCAGGTCGTTAAACGTCCTGAAGATATGATTGGTTTATTCCAAAAGACCTCTACCGAAGCGGCTGCGGCCTTTGGTAACGGCGACTTGTACTTAGAGAAATATGTAACATCACTACGTCACATCGAAGTGCAGTTACTGCGTGACAAGTTTGGCAACGCTAAGGTTCTGGGTTTACGCGACTGTTCTGTACAACGTAACAACCAAAAAGTGGTTGAAGAGTCTGGCTCAACTATGCTGCCAGAAGAACTGAAGAAACAAGTGCTGGATTACACCCGTGCTTTAGGTGATGCGACCGATTACATGGGCGCAGGTACAGTTGAGTTCATCTATAACCTAGATGCGAACGAAGTGTACTTCATGGAAATGAACACCCGTCTGCAGGTTGAGCATCCAGTAACTGAAGCGACTTCTGGTATCGATATTGTGAGCGCGCAGTTTGATATTGCTGCGGGCCGTTCAATCGAGAACCTAGAGCCGAAAGAAATCGGTTATGCGATGGAAGTGCGTGTGACTGCAGAAAAAGCAGCACTGGACAGCCATGGTGTACTCCAACTGATCCCAAATCCTGGCAAGATCACCGAATGTGTATTCCCAGATCATCCAGATGTGGAAATCATCTCGATTGCCGCAGCGGGTAAAGAAGTATCGCCATACTACGACAGCTTGATCGCTCAGGTGATTATGCGCGGTGAAAACCGTGAAGACGTTATCGCGAAACTGCACGCTTACTTAGACAGCGTAGTGCTTAAAGGTATCGCGACTAACATTCCATTGCTGAAACTGATCCTAAGCGATGGCACCTTCAAAGAAGGCGTATACGACACTAACTACCTGCCACGTTTCATGGCTGAGCTCGACATTCCAGCACTGATCGCTGAAATGGAAGCCGCTGCCGAAACCGTGGGTGTAGAGACTGAGTCACTGCGTGTCGGTGAAAGTAATGAACTGAAAGTATTAGCCCAAGGCGCAGGTATCTTCTATACCTCTCCAGCCCCTGGCGAACCTGACTTCGTGAAAGAAGGCGATATTGTGACTGCAGACCAGACGCTTGCGTTAACTGAAGCGATGAAGATGTTCTCTCAGGTCAACTTAGCCGGCTTCAACCGTCAAGGCGCTGTGTTGTACCCTGAAGATAAGAAGTACCGCATCGAGCGTATTCTGAACAGCAATGGTCAGCAAGTATCGCAAGGTGACTTACTCTTCGTGGTGTCGCCAGTTGAAGATTAATCTTGCTTAAGCGATAACAGAATCGAAATACCCGCCAATCGGCGGGTATTTTTTTGCGCCCTAGAGCCAAAGTTCGAGTCTTGGATTATTTACACGTATAAGTTTGGTGTATTGGTATTATCTTAATATCACGTATACAATTTTTTTACCTTAACTAGGCAAATGACTGCGGGTCTTTGAGACGTTACATGGGTTACAGATTCTGGATTATTTTCCTCTGTATATGCTCACCTTTATCTGTGAGTGCAAATCGTTTGGCCGCAAGTAATTTAAAAGCCGATGATTCACTTAATAGTACTCAATTAGTTCGCTATTGCGTCGATCCCAATTGGCTACCCTATGAAGCCATCCGTGAAGGGAAGCATGTTGGGATTTCATCGGACTATATTCGTTATCTTGAATCACATTCATCACTAAAATTCAGTTTGGTTCCTACCTCCTCATGGACCGAAACCCTAAGTTTTTTGCAATCAGGGCGTTGTGATTTAACTCCATTACTGAATAAAACGGTTTCCCGGGAGCAGTTCCTGCATTTTAGTCATGTATATTTTCGCTCTCCCAATGTACTCGTTTCCCTTAAGGATCAACCCTTTTTACAAGGATTTGAAAATATAGGCTCGCGCACACTCGCTGTGCCTAAGGGGTATCGTTTGGCAGAATATATTCAGCATTACTACCCCAGCGTCCGCACCATAACGGTTGCGAGTGAGCCTGCAGGACTTGAAGCCGTTTTAGATAAAAGAGTCGATCTTTTTGTTGGGTCAATGTTTTCGGTAAACGCCTATATTCAGCAAACGGGATTTAACCATCTTAAAATTGCGGGATGGGGCGGGCCAGAAGATGAACTGCGTGTGGGGGTGGGCTTAGGTCATGAGGGGCTGCTGCCGATTATTAATCAAGTCCTAGATAATGTTGACGAGCTTGAGCGGATTAGGATTTATCAAAAATGGAATAATATTGCGATCATAGATGAGACGAATTATTTACTTATTTATCAAGTGATTGCTGCAACCTTGTTGGTGATCTTCTTACTTGCAATCCGTACTTATACTATCAGTCGTTACAACCGCCGTTTAACCGATAAAAACCAGCAACTTGAGGTTTTACGTTTGCAATTAGAGCAGAGTAATGCCGAGCTTGAGTTTTTATCCACCCATGATCCGCTGACTAAACTTTATAATCGACATTATTTTAACCGCCAGTTTGTTCACGAACATCGCGCCGCTGTCTCCATGGATGGCGCTATTTGCTTGGTGATGTTAGATATCGATTTTTTTAAAGAGATCAATGACACCTTAGGCCATGCGATTGGGGATAAAATTTTGATGGAGTTGTCCTCGGTGTTGCAGCACTGCGTGCGCGAAAGCGATGTGGTGGCGCGCTGGGGCGGGGAAGAGTTTGTGATCCTCTGCCATCAAACATCGCTCGATGCCGTTAAATCATTGTGTCAGCGGATAGCTCACGCCATCAAAGATTATCATTTCAGTGGTGATGTGCGGCTTACCTGTAGTTTTGGGATTGCCAAACTTGCGGTCAATGAGCCCATGCAGTCATGTTTTGAACGGGCAGATAAGGCGCTATATCAGGCAAAAGCGTTGGGACGGGACCAAATTTGTGTGGATGAGACGCACCTCTAGTGCGTGCCGAATAGACGGTATTCCTCAGTACATAGCGGATTTTATTCAGAAATCGGCTATTTATCCTAGAAAACCTGCGTCATCGAACCGATTTTAACGGGAGTATTGCCCATAGGCGCACCGTCTGAGGGTTGGGTTTTTGCGATTAATGAACCGTTAAAGCATGGAAAAACATCAATATCAGTAAAAACACGCTTATTTTTAAGGTTTTTAGTAATTGATTGATAAACGAACTAAAAATTTTTATTTAATTGTTTTCACATATTTTTCTGATTTTTTTTTAATTTTTTCCGCGACTTTATCGTGAAAAATTGCAAGAGCCATTTGCGCGCAGCGGGGTTCCAATTTACAATATGCGCCTAAAATAATCTGATGTGCGGTGTGTCGGTGGTTTGTCGCATACTCCGTCTACTTCTTAAACTAATCATTAAAGTTGAATCATGACCGAATTATCCAAATACAGAAACATTGGTATCTTCGCTCACGTTGACGCGGGTAAAACCACGACCACCGAGCGTATTCTTAAGCTAACCGGTAAAATCCATAAGTTAGGTGAAGTTCACGACGGTGAATCAACAACAGACTTCATGGTTCAGGAAGCTGAGCGCGGTATTACCATTCAATCAGCTGCTGTAAGCTGTTTCTGGAAAGACCACCGTTTCAACGTTATTGACACCCCAGGACACGTTGACTTCACAGTTGAAGTTTACCGTTCTCTGAAGGTTCTTGACGGCGGTATCGCTGTATTCTGTGGTTCTGGTGGTGTTGAGCCTCAATCAGAAACTAACTGGCGTTATGCTAACGAATCTGAAGTTGCTCGTATCATCTTCGTAAACAAGTTAGACCGTATGGGTGCTGACTTCTTACGTGTTGTTAAGCAAACTAAAGACGTTTTAGCTGCTAACCCACTGGTTATGGTTCTGCCAATCGGTATCGAAGATGAGTTCACTGGTGTTGTTGACCTGTTAACTCGTAAAGCTTACGTGTGGGATGATTCTGGTATTCCAGAAAACTTCACTGTAACTGACGTTCCAGCAGACATGGTTGACCAAGTTGAAGAATACCGTGAAATGCTGATCGAATCTGCTGTTGAGCAAGATGACGACCTGTTAGAAGCTTACATGGAAGGCGAAGAGCCATCTATTGAAGACCTGAAGCGTTGTATCCGTAAGGGTACTCGTACTATGGCATTCTTCCCAACATTCTGTGGTTCTGCGTTCAAGAACAAAGGTATGCAACTGGTTCTAGACGCTGTTGTTGACTACTTGCCAGCACCAGACGAAGTTGATCCACAACCTTTAACTGACGAAGAAGGTAACGAAACTGGCGAATACGCTATCGTTTCTGCTGACGAGTCATTAAAAGCATTAGCGTTCAAGATCATGGACGACCGTTTCGGCGCCCTGACTTTCGTACGTATCTATGCTGGCCGCCTGAAGAAAGGTGACACCATTCTTAACAGTGCAACTGGTAAGACTGAGCGTATCGGCCGTATGTGCGAAATGTATGCAAACGATCGTATCGAAATTGAATCAGCAGAAGCTGGTGACATTATCGCTATCGTGGGTATGAAGAACGTACAAACTGGTCACACTCTGTGTGATGTTAAACACCCATGTACTCTGGAAGCCATGGTGTTCCCAGAGCCAGTTATCTCTATCGCAGTAGCGCCAAAAGATAAAGGCGGCAGCGAGAAGATGGCTATCGCTATCGGTAAGATGATCGCAGAAGATCCATCATTCCGCGTAGAAACTGACGAAGATTCAGGTGAAACCATCCTTAAAGGTATGGGTGAACTGCACTTAGACATTAAAGTGGACATCCTGAAGCGTACTTACGGTGTTGAGCTGATCGTGGGTGAACCACAAGTAGCATACCGTGAAACCATTACTCAAATGGTTGAAGACCAATACACCCACAAGAAACAATCTGGTGGTTCTGGTCAATTCGGTAAGATCGAATACATCATCCGCCCAGGTGAGCCAAACTCTGGCTTCGTGTTCAAGTCTTCAGTTGTTGGTGGTAACGTTCCTAAGGAATACTGGCCAGCAGTTGAGAAAGGCTTCGCGAGCATGATGAACACTGGTACTATCGCTGGCTTCCCAGTGTTAGACGTTGAGTTCGAACTGACTGACGGTGCTTACCACGCAGTTGACTCTTCAGCAATCGCGTTCGAAATCGCTGCTAAAGCGGCATTCCGTCAGTCTATTGCTAAAGCTAAACCACAACTGCTTGAGCCAATCATGAAAGTTGACGTGTTCAGCCCAGAAGACAACGTAGGTGACGTAATCGGTGACTTAAACCGTCGTCGCGGTATGATCAAAGACCAAGTTGCTGGTGTAACTGGTGTTCGCGTTAAGGCTGACGTTCCGTTATCAGAAATGTTCGGTTACATCGGTACTCTGCGTACAATGACTTCAGGCCGTGGTCAGTTCTCTATGGAGTTCTCACACTACAGCCCATGTCCAAACAGCGTTGCGGACAAAGTTGTTGAGCAAGTTAAAGAGCGTAAAGCTGCTGAAGCTAAGAAGTAATTCTTAACTTCCTCTAAATAGAAACCGCTGCTAAGCCAAGGCTTGCAGCGGTTTTTTTATGGGTGAAATTTAAGGATACACATAGCTTGAGTGTTGCAGCCTAAGGCTTAGTTCAAGCCCAGTCTAAGGCTTAGTCTAAGCCCAAGCCTTGAAGGAGCTGTTTAACGCAGTGCTTTCTGTTTACTCAGTTCCAGTAACGCATTGGCCGCAGGGGTTAAAGGTAGATTTTGCCGCCAGATGAGGGCTAAATCCCAGGTCATCGCCGGTTGCATAGGTCTAAACACTAGCTTGCTGGTGCTGAGTTTTTGGCAAATAGGTTCGGGTAAAATCGCTAGGCCCATATCGGCCTCGACCATGGCGGCGAGAAAATCCCATTGGCCGCTTCGAAACGCGATATTCAGTTGCACTCCCGCCTTACGACTCAGGCGATTGATTAGCTTCGCCAAGGAAAAATCTTCGTTATAGAGAATAAAGGGATAGGGTTCAAAATCCTGCCAGCTGAGGTGAGATTGACTGGCGAGCGGATGCCCATCGGGTAAGCAAGCTAGCAGGGGATACTTAGTGAGCGGTTGATTCACCAGCTCGGTCTCATGGGTGGTTGGCAGTGCGGTAAAGGCGATGTCTAAGCTGTTATTCAGCAGTGCCTGTTCACAACCAAATCCGCCGTATTCATACATTTGCAGCTCAACGCCGGGATAACGTTTTCGGTAACTGGTCAGTAGCCCGATAATTAGACTGCTCATCATAGGGCAGACACCTAATCTTAACCGTCCTGTTTTAAGTCCGCTTAAGTTGCTCATGTCCTCCTGCAATCTATGCCATTGCCCGAGTATTTCCCGCGCGCTGTGTTCAAACAGTTGCCCTGCTTGGGTCAGCTCGACCTTCTGATTGTTACGGATAAGCAGCGTCTCGCCTAAACTCTCTTCGAGCCTTTGGATGATCTTGCTCAGCGTGGGCTGGGTGATAAAGCATTTTTCCGCGGCACGGGTGAAGTTTTCCGTTTCGACTAAGGTCAGAAAACATTGCAAGGTCTTGATTGGGATGTTCATGCTTAAATGGAATCCATTGTATGGCGTTAATTCATTTTACTGATGATGGCCTAAGTATTACTTTGAGCTCGTTAACAGAACAGGGGAATAACCAATGAAATCCACATCAAGTTTATGGGTCGGTGCTTTGTGGCAGGCGGCTATGCCTGAAGCAAAGAATGTGCAAACAGCTAAAGCGGTGCAAACCAGATTAACAGCTCCAGCGGGTGATTTGCATAAAGCAAAACAACAAGTAAACCCAGCCTAGGCTGGGTTTTTACTTTTCAATAGTTTGCGCTCTCTTCCCACCCGTTTTCTTTCTCTGCTCTCCTACCTTCATTGTGCACGGCCGTTTAACGCTCTGTCTTTCATTCTCTGCGTTTTAATCTTCAGTCTGAGCTGCGCTATTAACACAGTACTTTGAACACAATACGGGCAAAGCTTAGCGCTGAGATTTTATTGCTGAAAATAAAAAAGCCACTGGGTTAGCAGTGGCTTTTGTGGGCAGGGAAGTGCTGTGTTATTGATTTGAGAACTTGTTCTCGACTAAAGGCGCCTTGTTTTCTGCCTGCGCAACGTGGCACTGGGTGCAGAAATAGTTATGGCCATTGAGCGTGCCTTTATCGTCGATTACGTGGGACTTCGCCACTGGCGTGGCCTTCATCCGTGGGGCTTTATCCCAGCTGTGGCAAGTTAAACAGCCATTCTTATCCAAGGTGATTTTGTAATCATCCTTATGGGGAATGAGTGGCGGTTGGTCGGTAAAGCTGCGCTCTAACGCCTTGCCACGGCTTGGGTAGACGGGCATTGCATCGGCTGGGCGAATATCCGTTACCGTGCTATCGCCAGCAAGGGATTTAATGCTTACGGGTGTGGTTTGTGTGTCTGCTTGTTGGCCTGAGCAGCCGCCGATGGCTAATACAATCGCAGCTAAGGTGAGTATTTTTTTCATTGGTCATTCTCCGCCTTGGGGGCAATGTGTTGACGAATTGGTGAAGTGGTTGATGGCGACTGACAATCGGTCGAATCGCCTTTACTAAGTTGAGCCTGAGTGGCCGTAAAGCGTGTTTGATAGCGAAATACGCGTTGTGCGCAGACATCGATACAGCGGCCGCATTGGGTGCAGTCTGGGCTAGTGATCACCGGGTTTTGCCCTTTTAACGCCGGCTTTAATACTTGGCGTTCAGGGCAAACACTAAAGCAGTCCATGCAGTTATCACAGGCACTGGCTTTGCTGGCAACGATCTTGACCGGGCTCCATTTGCCGATTAAGCCAAACAGGGCGCCTGTTGGACACAGGTGACCACACCAAGCGCGCTCGGCGATAAACAGATCCAGCAGAAATATCGCCGCTAAGATCCATAAACCACTGAGACTGCCAAATAACACGGCGCGATAGACTAAGGGCACAGGGTTAACCCATTCCCAAATCAAGTTGCCCGTGAGCAGTGGCAATAACAGCACGAGAGCCAGCAGGTAATAACGTAAATTGCGCGGTAACTCGCTGGTGCGAGGGAGGTTCAATTTACGTCTGAGCCAGCTTGCTGCATCGGTAACCAGATTGACCGGACACACCCAACTGCAAAACACCCGGCCACCGCTGAGGGCATAAAACAGTATGACCAAGGCGGCGCCTATCAGTAGGCTAAGTTCGGGAATATGCCCACTAATGAGCATTTGTAAGCTCACGAGCGGATCGGCAAAGGGAATGGTATCGAGCAGTAAACTGGCCGATAAATTACCCTTAAATAGCCAAATTCCCAGTAATGGCCCAAGTGCAAATAAGCCTAATAAGCCGAATTGCACCGCGCGGCGTAGTAGCAAATATTTGTGTGCGCCAAACCAACCGAGTTCTGCAATGGCTGCGGCATGCTCGCCTTGCATGCGGGCTTTTGAGTTCATTGTCTGGTTATTCATAGACTTGTTACTCATAGCGTTAGCCCCTTATTCAACATCTCTAAGGTGGTTTCCTCGGTGTTGATATAAGTGTCATGCGCCGCCGCTTTACCGAGCGCCAGAGCGGTCGGTAACACCTTAATCGCGGCCGTGTCGAGCACGCAGGCATGCTCGCATTTACCGCAACCCGTGCAGGTATCGCTGTTGACTGTGGGTAAAAACATGGCGTGGTGATCGCTATGTTGATTGCGTTGGCGTTCTAAGGTGATGGCATTGTCGATTAACGGACAAACCCGATAACAAACATCACAACGTAATCCCTTAAAGTTTAGGCAGTTTTTCTCATCTATCAGTACCGCAACACCCATCTTAGCATCGCTAATTTGCTCAAGTTGAGGATCAAGCGCGCCCGAAGGGCAGGCTTTGATGCAGGGAATATCCTCACACATTTCGCAGGGAATGCGTCTTGCGGTAAAGAATGGCGTGCCAGTGGCGGCGCCATCAAACCAGCGTGCCAGTGATAGGGTGTCGTAGGGACAAGCCTCGACACACAAACCGCAACGCACACAGGCGGAGAGAAAATCGCTTTCTTCAAGGGCGCCCGGCGGTCTGCAAGCATGGGGGGCGAGTTGGCCTTGGCTTTTTGCCGTGGCCGTCAAGCCTAATCCCACGAGCCCCATCACGCAGCCAGCCTTAGCCGTCGTTGCCAAAAACTGACGACGGTTGACTTGCTTGACTGTGAATGGACTCTTCACTTGCTGGCTCACCTTAGCACTCCTTAATCGCTTTCAAATACGCTTATCGCTATCAAATGAGGCTTAGGCCTTCATCACTTTAACGGGACACTTCTTAAAGTCAGTTTCTTTTGACAGTGGATCGGTTGCATCCAGAATCAACTTGTTAACTAACTGACGCGCATCGAAGAAGGGCATAAACACCACGCCGCGTGGCGGTTTGTTACGGCCTTTGGTTTCGACACGGGTTTTGACCTCACCACGGGGGGATGCGACTAGCACTTCATCACCACGTTGTAGACCACGGGCCTTAGCGTCTTCAGGATGCATAAAGATTTGTGCATCGGGGTAAGCGCGGTACAGCTCAGGTACACGGGCGGTCATAGAACCTGTATGCCAGTGTTCGAGTACACGGCCGGTAGACATCCACAGATCGTATTCTTCATTTGGCTCTTCTGCCGCAGGCTCGTAGGGCAGGGCGAAAATCACCGCTTTGCCATCGGGTTTGCCGTAGAACTTATAGCCTTCACCCGCCTTCACATAAGGATCGCTACCTTCAACGAAGCGGCGCAGGGTTTCTTTGCCCTCAACCACAGGCCAGCGTAGGCCGCGGGTTTCGTGGTAACGGTCGAAGTCGGCTAAGTCATGGCCATGGCCGCGACCGAAGGCAGCGTATTCTTCGAAAATGCCTTTCTGTAGATAGAAGCCAAAGTGCGCGCTTTCATCGTTTAAGTCGCCCTTACAATCTGTGGTCGGGAACTTGTTGATGACGCCGTTGGCAAACAGCACTTCATAAAGCGTTTTGTCAGCGTATTCAGGTTGCTTGGCGATAAGCTCAGCAGGCCACACTTCAGACACTTTAAAGCGTTTTGAGAACTCGACTAATTGCCAGAGATCTGACTTAGCCCCTTCTGGCGCTTTGACCTGTTGATGCCACATATGGGTGCGGCGCTCGGCGTTACCATAGGCTCCTTCTTTTTCAACCCACATGGCGGTGGGCAGAATTAAGTCGGCGGCCATGGCGGTAACGGTTGGGTATGGATCGGATACCACGATAAAGTTTTCTGGGTTACGGAAACCGGGGTAAATTTCATCGTTGATATTCGGACCCGCCTGCATATTGTTGGTACACATGGTCCAATAGCAGTTGAGTTTACCGTCTTTGAGCATGCGGCTTTGCAGCACGGCATGGAAGCCAGGTTTTGGCGGAATGGTGCCTTCTGGTACCTGCCACACTTTTTCTGTGATGGCGCGGTGTTTATCGTTGGCCACTACCATATCTGCGGGTAAGCGATGGGCGAAGGTGCCGACTTCACGGGCGGTACCACAGGCCGATGGCTGACCCGTTAATGAGAATGGGCTGTTACCTGGGGTGGCGATTTTGCCTGTGAGTAAGTGGATGTTGTAGAGCATGTTGTTTGCCCATACGCCACGTACGTGCTGGTTGATCCCCATGGTCCACAGACTCATGACTTTGACCTTAGGATCGGCATAGGCCTTAGCTAAGTTTTCTAATTTTTCAGGCTCTACACCACTCATTTTCGCCGCATATTCCAGCGTATAAGTGCTGACGAACTTAGCGTATTCGTCGAAGCTGATAGGGCTGGATTTACCATTGCCTGGGTTTTTGGCTTTCTTCTCTAACGGATGATCTGGACGCAGACCATAACCGATATCATCCACACCAAGGGCAAACTTAGTATGTTTAGTCACAAAGTCGGTATTCACGGCTTTGTGTTGGATGATGTAGTTCGCGATAAAGTTGAGGATCACTAAGTCTGACTGTGGACGGAACACCATAGGGTTGTCTGCTAAGTCGAAACTGCGGTTCTCGAAGGTGGATAGCACATGTACGCGGCAGTCTTTGTGGCTTAAACGACGGTCGGATAAGCGTGCCCACAGGATCGGGTGCATCTCGGCCATGTTAGCGCCCCAGAGCACAAATTGGTCGGCGGCTTCTAAGTCATCGTAACAACCCATAGGCTCGTCGATACCGAAGGTACGCATAAAGCCACCTACGGCCGATGCCATACAGTGGCGGGCGTTAGGGTCGATATTGTTGGTTAAGAATCCGGCCTTATGTAATTTAGAGGCGGCATAACCTTCCCAGATGGTCCATTGGCCAGAACCGAACATACCGACTGCGGTTGGGCCCTTAGTGGCGATGCTGTTTTTCCACTTAGCGGCCATAGTATCGAAGGCAACATCCCAGCTTACTGGGGTAAACTCGCCTTCTTTGTGGTATTTGCCGTCTTTCATCCGCAGCAGCGGCGTGGTTAATCTGTCCTTGCCGTACATGATTTTCGACAGGAAGTAACCCTTAATACAGTTCAAACCACGGTTAACAGGGCTTTCGGGATCGCCCTTAGTCGCGACGACTTTACCGGCTTTGGTACCGACTAATACGCTACAACCCACACCGCAAAAACGGCAGGGGGCTTTATCCCACTTAATGCTATCTGACTCGGCGGCTTCGACCATTTTCACGGGAAGCGTGACGCCAACGGCCGTGGCAGCGGCAACCGCTGCGTTAGCCTTGAGAAACTCGCGGCGGCTAATGCTCATAGTGTTTCCTCACTCTTTTTTTCTAACAGTTCTTGTTCTAGGGGTTCTACTTGGTGGTAAATCAAACTGGCGGATAACACGCCGGACAGGGCATTGATGGCTTCAACATTGTCTAGAATGGCTTTTTGGCTATTCCCTTCGAGGGTAATAACAAACTTGCCCTCGGGTGAAATGGCGTGGATATCGCAGCCTTTTAACGCAGCAATATCGGTCTCAACCTGTTGCAAGGCATTAGGGGCGGCATGTACCACGAGGCTGGTGACATGGTATTCCTGACTCATAGCGGTAACCTTTATCTTGAGATTCACTCAGTTGTTCCAGCAACAAATCGCTACAACTAAATGTGGATAACTGCGAGTCTAGACCTGATAAAAAATGTGGGTATACCTCACAAGAGGTATTGGAGGGGATAGTCGATCGGGATCAAAGTTTTGCGCGTGATCTAACTCTCAGTTTGAAATTTACACAATTCCTATCCCTTTGGAGAGGGAGACTGCAAGTGAGTTCTGCGGGGGGATTTAGCCTATAAATATTGCCATTGTTTGAGCAGGATGACCGCGGGTTTAGCATTGTCCTCACCTAAGTCGGCGGCACCTAATGCGTTGTCATAGTGGATTTTTCCATTACCCGTTGCTGTGATGGATTTGCCCCTAACCGAGCCGAAAATCTCAGGGCCGCCAGGGAGATGGACCTTAGATTTGGGGGCGTAGAGCGCGGCATAAATTGGCACATTACCGCTGACGGTGACATCCTTATCCGAGCCAGAAAAAATAGACAGTGGTGGCTTGTTACTGTCGGTTAGGGTTTGTCCCTTAATATTGTTACCGTTGTTTGTCCCCGCCGTAAAGGCGACTTCACCGCCCACAAACAGCGTAAGGCTGGAACCTGGGGCAATATTCAGCTGATTCGAGCCACTCATCTTAAAGTCACCTTTGACTATCAGGGTGACATCGCCGCCACTGATATTGAGCACCCCATCGGCACTCATGACTAAGCTGTCGAGGTTAAATACCGGGGTGTCACTGCCGAAGATGTTTTCTGACGTGGGAGTTAGGCTCGGGAAATAATCACCTTTCCAGCCAAGTTCGGTCTTACTCGACCCCGATGGCGTGATAGTGACATTAGCGTTGGAATCAATTCTGCGCGCGCCGTTATTTGGCATCTTAAAGCCGCCCATCACAGCGCCAATATCTAATGGGTCACAGGATTTTGTCGGCACGGGCGGCACATTAGGGCGTGCGTTGACTAAGTTGCCAATCTGGCTGTCCTGATGAAAGTTACCGTCGCCGCCATATTGCAGTGTGCCATTCACTTGGGCTTTGGGCGCCGTGGCGGCATTATTATTGGCTTTGACCGAACCTTCCACCGTGCCGCTATTGGCCAAGTTAAAGTTATTGCCCGCCGCGACATTCCCGCTTATGGTCCCTGTGCCTAGGGTGACATCATTATTGGCTTGAATGCTGCCGTGGATATCCGACGAGCCGGTGAGGGTGACGCTGCCCGTGGCGCTAACATCGCCGTAAATTGGCGCGTTGCCCGTGAGCGTAATATTGGCATTGGGCTCAATGGTGGTGACATTGCCTTTGCCGTGTTGATTAAGCTCACTGCCACCTTGGCCATTACTGATGCTGTCGCCATAGGCGCCTTTGCGGGAATCGTAGCCATCGATGCTACTGCTGCCGGTAAGGTTTAAGCTTTCGCAGGACACAATCGCATCATTGAAAATCGTATTTCCGTGACTGCCCTGCAGTGTGAACTGGGCGTTGAGTTTGGCCTCACCCTCTAGATGATTGCCACGACTGTCGAGGCTAAGATCGGCCCCGGCGATTTGGCCGTTTTCGAGGGCATAGCTGCTGCCTTCGAGACTGCCATCGGCTTCGGCGGGGAGTTGCTCATAAAGGGTTTGCAGGCCTTGATTGGGCGCGCGCTGCAGCTGAGTCTTAAGTTGGTTGTAACTCTCGTGCATTCCCTGTTCGGCGAGTAGCTGTGCATTGACCTGTTTTTGAAAGTTACCGCTCAGTCGCTCTTGCACGAGATTATCCCTGAGCGACGTGACCACCAGCAAACTCGCTAACAGACTGAAGACTAAGACGATAAGCAGTACCGCACCGTGTTCCTTATTGCCTAGAGCTGGTCTTAGATTGTCCATTATGGCTTCCTTGCTTTATGGGTTCTGTTGGCTGTTGAGGGCTTGTTGCCATAGGGGCTTACGCAGGGCGATATCGAGCTGGATCCCTTGGCCATATTGCGCGGGGAGTTTTTCGGGCTTGAGTACTACAGTCACCAGTTCGCCATTCAGTGCAAAACGGGTCGATTCTAGCCCTGTGAGTAACACCTGAGCGCCATCGCCGTCGTCGCAGCTCAAATTGGGGGCGTCAAAACGGTAGGTTTCGTTGTAATCACTGGTTTTGCTGGTTCCTAGGCAAGTTAAACTCGGTTGGGCTGGGGATGCTGCAACTGCGAGCACTAACTCATTCGCGCTGAGGGATACGATATTTGATGCACGTTTGACGCTCTTGCTGAGGCTAAGGGTGGCGTATCTCAGCGCATCGGCAGCGTTTTCGAGGCGTTTACTTTCTTCAACCGTGGCCTTGAGCGGGGCGAAAAAGTTGACCACGGCCAGCATAATAATCAGCCCAAGCACCATAGCGATCATTAGCTCTGATAAGCTAAAGCCCGCTTGCTGTTTTTTCGTGCTTAAGGACATAGCTACACCTGACATAAGTGCGGAAAGCTGGCGTTGAGGCTCACACTGTTATTGTCCTCAATGCGGCCGTCCTGCCAAGTCACAGTGATGGGCATAGTGTCTTGATAAGTGTTCGGTAACACTAAGGTGTAACCGCTGGGCATATCTTGGCTGAGGCTGGCCCTAAAATTGACATCCTCAAAGCGTGCGGGTTGGCGCTGAATATCGCAGATCCTCGGCCAGATCCTTTCAATGGCATTCTGCGCTTGAATGGTGGCGACCGTATACTGGAAGCTATTGGTCGCATGCTGCAATGAAGATAGCTGAGCTTTGCCGAGCGCCAGTAGCGAAGTGACCGAAACCACTAACGAAATCAGCACTTCGGTCATGGTAAATCCTTGTTGTTTCTCACTCAGCACCTTTATGCGCATACCGCCTCCTGTAAATAACTTTGCCCGCTTGGCAATATGCATAGATTGAGCGTTTCGCCTTGGGTGTTTTCGAGGCTCATCTGGGTTTTAGTGGTGTTGCCTGTCGCATTGATATTGAGGGTGTTAAAGCCATCGATGCTGACGCCGCGGTTAGATGGGCTAAAGACCTTAAGTTGTTCCTGATTGCTGATAACTAGCCAGCGTCCATCTTCTGTCGCTTCGAGTGTCACCGCCTGATTGCGCTTGATGGCTTCGCCACGGGCGAATTTATAACTGGAGATCAGTTCATTCGCCGTGCTGGTGAGGCTTTCTCTGGCGATCAAATTCCGATAGGAAGGCAGGGCGATGCTCGCCAAGATGCCTATGATGGCAATAGCGACCAGCAATTCGACTAAGGTGAACCCAGCTTTAGTGCGCTTTGCCATCTTAGTGGGTCCAGCAATGGGTTGCGGGAGCGCGTACACCTTTATGGTCGAGGCTTAAGGTGCCGCAGGAATCCGACTGACGACTGGTGGGGACGGCCTTGAGGCTAAAACCTAATTTATCCGCCGTGGGCGTGTAGCTGAAACTGTAGTAGGCACTGTTGGTTAAACTCTGCGAAGCGGGATACAGACCATTGCGGGAATAATGGCGCTCTAGCGCTTGGGCGCTACTGACGAGATATTGCTGCGCATCGAAGCGTCGACCTTGTTTTAAGTACTCATTAAACGAAGGAATCGCAATGGCGGCAAGAATGCCAATAATGGCGACGGCGATCATCAGTTCAATCAGGGTAAACCCTTTACGTAAAGTGCTCATCCCCCCTCCCTGTGTTATTGAACTGAATAGAATCGTCCGTGATTACGATGGCTATCTTGTTGTTTTAACTATTTGACAACGTTGTCATATTAATTTATTGGGATTTTCATCGAAATGCAATCACTGAGTGAAAATTCAACAGCATTTGCAATCGATAGTATGAGAATAATGCGTGTTAAGTCGCTGTATTTGATATGGAGATCACATTTGAGCTAAGTCTGTTGTGGAGATTAATAGCCCGTCAGCTCCATATAACCTGTGCCGCTATGGCTGCCTTTAAGCTCAATTGGGCCTTCCCAATAGGAGGTGGATAACGCCATGGCACTATTGGGATTTAAGGGGGAAATGCGGATGTCGATTTGCTCGCTTGGGATTTGTACTTGCCAGCGGATCGGGTATTTCCCCGTGCTGGTGGTTTGCCACTCGAGTGGCGTCATTTTTATCCCATCTGGGGTGTCGCGGGAATTGATGTTGCGTCCGGTACCATCGGCAAACATTCGTCTGGCGCTGTAAAAGGCCGATTGCGCTTTATCGGAGGATTGTTCCCTGAGCTGAAATAGCATCAACGCCGAACCATCATCTAACCTAAGGGCAAACCAATCCCAGCCCTGCTGGCTCTTATTTAAAAACTGCGAGCTCCATTCTCTATCTAGCCAGCCTTGGCCTGTGACTTTCTCGGCGCGGTTTTCCACTTGGCCATTAATCTTGATATGGCGGGTGATTTCGCCATGAATCGTGATAAAGGGTTGGCTGTAGTAGTAAGAGGCGACTTTGCCGTCGCGACTCTTAATGCTGTAACCCTTATCCCCTTGATATTGCAGTGGCGCTTGGCTGTTAAGCTCGAGTTGATAACTAAAGTCGTCGGTTGCAACGCTCAAGGTTGCAGGGAATAACTCATTCGATTGACTGCGCCATTGCCAGTTATCGAGGCGAATTTGGTAGGGATCTGCGCTTACCCCTGCAAGTGATGGATGCGCCCGCGACCATTTTTCATGGGCGAGGTGAGAAGTACTGGAGGTGAGTGCGCTATGGGCAAAATAAAGCTGCTCCGTCGCCCAAGTTGTCTTAGGCGTCGCTTCCACGTTTTGCGGTTCAGTGTGCTTAGGTTTTAGCGCTACTCTAAATTGCGTCCATTGGGCGCCAAGTTGCTCACCATTCTCAGTGGTTAAATTAGCTGTGAGATACCACCATTCCTGACGAAAATCCTGATGGGCGAGGTGATCTTGAGGAAATTGAAAGTGGTTTCCTGGCGTCACCTTGGCAAAGCTTTGGCTATCTGCGCTTGCTTGCCCCAGTAAAGACCCCATGGATTGAGGTTCGGCCGTTGAAGGCGCATTATCGCAGCCGCTTATTGTCGCAAGCAGTAAGCCACCTATGGCACTCTTCATAATAAAGCCTGCGGTTGTGCCGATCTTAAATCGTGTTGCACACGCTAATGAATTAAGGTGCCAAGCCTTGGTTTGAGGTACGCGTGGGCTCATAGGGTTTCCTGCTGCAAACTGGCGATTAAGGGCCTGCGGGTTTGCCAGTAAAGCGGTAAGAGTACGGCTAAGGTGCAGGTCACTAGGGCAATGAGGATGGCTTTTCCATAGGCAAACCAATCCCAGATCATCTTGATTGTCCAGCCGAAGGCCTGCAGGGTGATTTTATCAATCAATAAATAGCCGAGCAGCGCACCTGTGGGCATAGCCATCAGGCAAGTGATGACCACGACTAGCAGCATTTGGCTGAACACCATAGTCCGCAATTTGTTACGACTCACCCCGAGGGAATACAGCCTCGCCAATGGCGCTTGCCGAGATTGAGTTAACATCAAGCAGGCGCTAAATAGCCCTATGGCCGCCACCAATAAAGTTAAGCTATTGAGCACTAAGGTGATTGAGAAGGTGCGTTTAAACATGGCAATGGCCTGAGCCTTGATCTTGGCTTGGCTGTAAATTTGCGCCTGCGCTAAGCCCAATGTGACGGCCAATTGCCCTTGCAGTTCATCTAGCTCAGCCTCGCTGAGTTTGCGCTGAGTCGCTGTGGTTTGCTCTTCTGGCTCGATAGAGTGGAAACTGGCCGCAAGGCTAATGGGTAACACGGGTAGCTGCGCCCGTTGCCATAGCTCATGGCTGATGATGAGCTCATTACGGGTATTGCCATGGTCATAATAAATCCCCGCGATCACCACGGGATTATTGGCGGTTTTGTCTAGCACATTTAACGCCAAACTATCGCCGAGTTGCAGCTGATACTTAATAGCCATGGGTTCGCTGACTAACACGTAGCGCCCTTCAAAGTAGGTTTGCCAGAGATCCGGCAAGCTTTCTTTGAGTGTACTGGTGTGTTGAATCGATGCATCATCGCGGCTAATCAGGTTGACGGGAATCGTTTGCGCCGCCCCTTGGAGTGACACTTCGGCCTCCACTTGCCATTGCTGATACAGGCCGCTCAGGCGAGGATCTTGGCTCAATTTATCACGCACTTCGGCCATATGGTTGGCGCTGGGGCGCAGGTACAAATCGGCATGCAAGCGGGTTTCTAACCAGCTTCTTAAGGTTTGCTCGAAGCTACCGACTAAGGTATTCATCGACACATTGGCGCTCAGTGCCAGCAGTATCGCCATCATGGCGAGGGACAATGGTGCGATAAGCTCGCGGGTTTCGGCGAGGAGATAGTGCTTAAGTCCGGGGCGAGTCAATGGCAAAAGTAAGCTAACACCCCAATGCAATACTTGCGGTAATAACAATGGAATCGCAACGGCAACCATGCCCAACAATACCAAACTGGTGTTATAGCTTTGGCTGAAGGGCATGAGTATTGCGGCGAGCGCGAGCAGGCTGCAGGCTAAGATAAACTGCCCGCCATGGGTTTTGTTGTGGGCCTGCGTTTGTTGATAACGATTAGCGCCTTGGGCAAGGGATTGGCGGGTTAAGTCAAAATACAAGGGTAAACAGGCGGCTAGGGCGGCGACTAAGGTGAGGGTTATCGCTTCGGCCAACCAACGCCATTGCCAAATCCCCGGCAACAAGTGGGCGCCGTAGAGCTGCTCTAAGGTCATAGCGACCATAGGTTGCAACCAGTGACTCAGCTGTAATCCTAAGATAAATCCCATTAACGAGCCCAACACCACCAACAGCAGTAACTCGCCAAGCAGGGCAAGCATAACTTCGCGCCGTGCTAAGCCCTGTTGCAGTAATTGGATTAATAGACGTTGGCGTTTCATCAGGCTGTAACGCACACCGTTATAGGCAATAAACAGTCCGACCACAAAGGCTAACATGCTCATCGCATTGAGGTTTAAATGAAAACTGCGGGTAAGCGCCATCAAGGCTTGGCCTTGATCCTGTTGACTGTAACTGGCGCGAAGCGGCGTAATACCTAAGGTTTCGAGCTGCTGCTTTAAGGCGGGGAGCTTATCTCTTTCACTGAATAGGGCGATATAGCTGAGTTTACCTTGCATCCCGAGTAACGTTTGGGCGAGGGAAATATCGGTCAGAATCGCACTGCCCAGCCCCCAGCTATCATCGATACTGATGACCTTAAGCTTGTCTGGCGCATAAGAAGCGGGCGCGAGGGCGAGTTGGCCATTGGGCGCGATCTTATTGGCAAGGCTCTGACTCATAACCACTATCGGCTCACCACTCATTAAATCGGCGAGCGGCAGCGCTCCCATCGACATTCTAGGATTGGCTGCTTGCTTTGTGCTGGCGTTGTGCTTTTGCCCTTCTTTTGAGCTTAGGCTCGCTGTCAGTGCGGCGACGATATCGCTGCCTTCAATTTGCCAGAACTGGCCGTTCAGGCCCGCCACTCTACCGCTGACAACCGCAAGGCTTTGGCTTATGCCCGCTTGGCGCAGGCTGAAATACACGGATTCGTCTAGGGTTTCTTGGCCAATCGGCGCGCTTAAGAGCACATCGGCTCGCTGGCTCAAGAGTTCTGTGGCCTCACTGTAGCTACGAATGGCATTATCATTGGTGGCTTTAACCCCGATAAGTAAAGTCACGGCGAGGGCAAGCCCAAGCAAAATCGCGCCCGCTTGCAGCGGCGCGTGGCGATAATGGGCGAGAAAGACCTTTAATACCCAATAGATCCGCAGCCATGGGCGGTTTCTGGTTTGGCTGTGATTTGCCTTAGGGGTTAATGCTGGACTCATCATCTAGTTAACCGGAGATTGACACAGCGGCGTGGGAAAGATGCCAGCGTTTGTGCATAAAAGCGGCGCATTCTTCACTGTGGGTGACCATTAATATGCTGGTTTGGCTTTCTTTGGCCAGTTCGCACAGCAGTGACATCACCTGTTTACCCGATTCATCATCGAGGTTGCCCGTGGGTTCGTCAGCAAGCAGTAAACTCGGGTTGTGGGCTAAGGCTCTGGCGATAGCGACCCTTTGCTGTTGCCCGCCTGAAAGTGCCTCGACCTGCCGATTGAGCAGCGAAGCCAGCCCCAATTTGTCGACGAGATAATCGCACCAAGGATTCCAACTGGTGCCATTGAGGTTGAGTGAAAAACCTATGTTGTTTCTCACATTGAGCGGCGTCAGCAGATTAAATTGTTGAAACACCACGCCCAAATGGTTGCGTCTGAACTCGCTCCAGTGTTTGTCTTGCCAATCTTGGGTGGATTGATGATTCAACACTATCTGGCCGCTGTCTGGCGTTTCAAAGCCTGCGATCAAATTTAGCAGTGTGCTTTTACCGCTGCCGCTGGGGCCCGTGAGTGCGATGGTCTCACCGCGATGCAAGGTTAAATCGACGGCTTGCAGTACGGTATGGCGCTGCTCGCCGTCGCGAAAACTTTTACTCACTTGGATAAGTTTGGCTACTTCTGACATTTATCCTTCCACTAGGGATTTCCCCAACCTAGACGCCCGACTAAAGATAAAACATTTTATCTTCTGATAGATACTGCTATTTGGTCCTTAAGGTTCACTTTGCATGGATTCAGACTTAGGTTTTATGCTGTTTAAATTTTCTGCAATTGTGGTTTTAGAACCCCATTCTGTGAGCAAATGGGCTTGAGCTATTTTTGTGTTTGTTGCATGCTGTGCGCCCTGTTAAATCGATAGCGGACTATCGATTTAACAATCCGTTCGGATGAAGGTAGCAGGAGAGTGGGGAATTAACCCCACACCGACGAGGCAACTTTGTTTTGGGATCTTTCCCGAACCAAAGCACTCTTTCAGGTGCCGCAAGGCGTGGACTGTTACTGGACGAGCCTCTGGAGAGACTACCGATTGCGTTAAGTCGCGATAATAGGTGGCGCCGAAGGCGAAAGTAGGTGCGTCGATGGATGCATTCTGCGAAACGCTCAGGCAAAAGGACAGAGGAGAGGATGACTGCACGGTCCCTGTCGTTTGTCTTTTGGACTCTTTCCCTGCCTTTATTGGTTGGGTGATAGTCTTTCTTTAGGCTGGCAGCGGTGTGTCACAGCCATTTCTTTTCCTCCTCCTTTATTAATTTAGTTGTTTAATAATTGAGGAATATCATGAGTTTTCAAGCTTTACTCAGCAGCCTGAACGGTATCGTTTGGGGACCCGTTACCCTGTGTTTACTCGTCGGTACGGGCATCTATCTCACCTTGCGTTTGCGGCTTATCCAAGTGTTTCGTCTGCCAATGGCCCTCGGCTTATTATTTAAACCCGCCAAAGGGCATGGGGATCTTTCTTCCTTCGCCGCCCTGTGCACGGCACTCTCCGCCACCATTGGTACGGGCAATATTGTCGGGGTGGCAACCGCGATTAAGATGGGCGGCCCTGGGGCATTATTTTGGATGTGGCTGGCGGCCTTCTTTGGCATGGCGACCAAATATGCCGAATGTATGTTGGCGGTAAAATACCGCACTACCGATGCGCGCGGACAAATTGCGGGCGGCCCTATGTATTACATCGAGCGGGGTTTGGGCATGCATTGGATGGCAAAGTTGTTTGCCCTGTTTGGTGTGGGAGTGGCGTTTTTCGGGATTGGTACTTTCGCCCAAGTGAATGCGATTAGCGATGCCCTGACCATTGCCTTTGAGGTGCCCACTTGGGCCACGGCATTGGTGCTTACCCTGTTAGTCGCGGCGGTGACCTTAGGTGGGGTGAAGCGGATTTCCAACGTGGCGCAAAAGTTAGTACCTGCGATGTCGATTGGTTATGTGCTGGCTTGTGTATGGATTTTAGTGAGTTTTGCCGAATCGATTTTACCCGCCTTGCAATTAGTGGTGGAGTCGGCCTTTACGCCTGTCTCGGCGGTGGGGGGATTCTTAGGCGCAACTGTAGCGCAGGCGATTCAAATGGGGATTGCCCGCGGGGTGTTTTCCAACGAATCTGGCCTCGGTAGCGCGCCCATCGCTGCCGCGGCGGCGAAAACCAATGAGCCGGTCGAGCAGGGCTTAGTCAGCATGACGGGCACTTTTTTCGATACCATCATCATCTGCACTATGACAGGGCTGGTACTGATTATCACTGGCGTTTGGAGCGGTGATACAGCTGGCGCTGCCATGACCAGCGCGGCCTTCAGCCTAGGCGGCTCGGCGGTCGTTGGTCAGTATTTAGTGACCATCGCCTTAGTCTGCTTTGCGTTTACCACGATTTTAGGCTGGCACTACTATGGCGAGCGCTGCTGGTATTACTTAGTGGGCGAGCGTGGGCTGCGAGCTTACCAAGTGCTATTTTTAGGTTTGATTGCCGTGGGGGCTTTTATCAAGCTGGATGTGATCTGGTTATTGGCCGATACGGTAAACGGTTTAATGGCGATACCTAACCTGATTGCGATTATTGGATTAAGGCACGTCATTATTGCCGAAACCCAAAGCTATTTTGTTCGGACATTCGCAAACCGTACATTAGACCCAATTTATTAATGTTGTGAAAACAATATATTACTTCACATTATTTTAACTTTGAGATTGTCGCCGCAGGGTTCTTCGTTTACTTTAATAGATGCTGTTCGAAAAAATAGCACATTGAGACGAGAACTTTGAGGCGACGCCATGGACAGAAGTAAACTCCGCACCTTTCGCAGCAAGATCCTATCCCATATCGCACTGCCACTGATCTTAATCATGGCAGCCGTTTATGGCATTAATTCTTGGTTTAATTACCTGTCTGCCGAACGCAAGCTATACGACTCCTTAGCACAGGAGTCGAATCATTCCGCCTATCGCTTACAGCTACTGCTTGAGCACGCGCAGGCCAATACACAAGGTGTTGCGGATTTTATTGGTTTCATCTCCAATAAGGAGGGCATCAATAATAGTGAGAAAATCAAACGAGTGCTCACTAATCGCCTCGAACGTAACCCCGATTTCTACGGCTCCGCCGTCGCCTTTAAACCTTATACCTTCCCCGATAAAAAACTCTTTTCCCCCTATGTTTACCGCGATGGTGACAGTTTCCATTATCTAGATATTGGCGCCGAAGGTTATGACTACACTGACGGCTCTTGGGATTGGTGGTCTAAGGCCATTAATCAACCGGGGGGCTATTGGTCTAAAGCCTACTTTGACGAAGGTGCGGGTAACACCTTGATGGTGACCTATTCCGTCCCTTTTGGTCCTGAAAACGATTACTTTGGCGTGGCGACGGTCGACTTAGCCCTCGATAAGTTGCCCGAGCAATTAGGGGTTCAGCCAAGTGAGTTAGTGGTGCTGGATGATCAAGGGCGGCTTATTTTCCATAACGATAAAGAGAAAGTGCTCGCCGTGACCTCAGCCGAATGGCTCGATAGAAACACCCGCCGCAATAGTGACTTTTGGGCGCTATTGGATAAGGGTGTGAATGGCCAAGCCCGGTTTGTGGATGACAAGAATATTGTCTACCTCGCCAGTGTGGCTTCGGTCGCTAAGCTCAAATGGCGCGTCATTGTCATGGTGCCCGAGCATCAACTGTTTACGACGCTATTAGATGATGTGGCTGCCGTGGTACTTAACCTCAGCTTGCTCACGCTGTTATTGATATTGACCTGTTATATCGCCGCTAAACGTTTGACTCGGCCGCTTGAGGCGTTGGAATCGGGCATTTTGGCCTTCGGTCAGGGGAAGGCCCAACAGTTAGCGATCCCTAACGGAGCCGTCAGTGAAATAGTCACCTTAAGCAGCACCTTTAATCAGATGGCGGAACTCCTCGCCGAGCGTGAACAGGCGATTTTAGACTCCCGGGGTAACCGCTTCGCTCGGCTGATTGATGGCATGAGCGATAAGTCCTTCTACTGCTCGCTCGCCCCTTCAGGGCAATTGGCGCAGGTGAGTGAGGGCGTTACTAAGGTCTTAGGTATGTCGCCCGAGCTGCTCAAGCGTAAGTACCAACGACTCTTTACCGCCAATCCCTTAAATGAAAAGAATTGGGAATACACAGACTTGGCCCTGAAGGGACAAAACGTTCCCTCCCACCAAGTGGAATTGCAGGATGCCAATGGCCATCCACGTATGCTCGATCTCTTTATGCAACCCTTGGTTTCGGAAACGGGCGAGCTGATGTCGGTGGAGATGTTATTTACCGATGTGACGGAGCAGTTCTCCGCCGCCGCTTGGTCTAATGCTGTGCTCGAAGCGGCGCCTGAGGCCATGTTAATCGTGGATCAAATGGGAGTTATTGTCTTCAGTAACACTCGTTGTCAGCTCCTCTTTGGTTACGATGCTAACAGCATGTTGGGGTTACAGGTTGAGTCGCTTTTGCCCGAAACTATGCGCAGCAACCATGCCCGCGACCGCCTGCAATTTTTACGCGAAGGCCGCGATCGCCCTATGGCCAATGCGCGACATGTGAGGGCGCTCAAAGCCGATGGCGGGGAGTTTGTCGCTGAAATCGCCTTAAGTATTTTACCTGCCGATCATGAAGGCCGCCGCCAAGTGGCTGCATCGATTCGGGATATGACCCAGAAGTTAGCGGTGGAGCAAAAAATCCGTGACAGCGAATTAAGGTTCCGCGGCCTGGTGACCAATATTCCCGGCGCCGTCTACCGTACTCGCATCGGCGATGTGTGGGTGATGGAATATATCAGTGAAAATATTGCCGAGATTACAGGTTATGCCGCAAGCCAGTTTATTGAGAGCCGCCAACGAACCTTCGCCTCGCTGATCTTGGAAGAAGATCGTGAGCTCTGCCATCAGCATATCGATAGGGCGCTGGCGCAGCAGGAAACCTTTGAGGTGGAATACCGCATTCGCCACCGCGATGGCAGCGTGCGCTGGGTACATGAAAAGGGTAAGGCGAGTTACACCGATGAGGGCTTCCCACTGTGGTTCGACGGCAGTATCGATGATATTACCGAGAGCAAGCTGGCATTGGTTGAGTTGGAGAGTTCGCGTCAGCAGCTAACCAACATCACCGAATCCATCCCTTGTACCGTGTACCAATTACGTTGGGTTTCCCCTGCGGATCGCACTTTTACCTTCCTCTCCGGCGCAGCGTTCCATATGTTAGGGCTACACCGCGAAGACTTACTGAACGACTTTAATATTATCGCCGAGCGGATTTTTGAAGAAGAACGCCCCGAAGTTGTGCGCGCCTTAGCGGGCAAGAGTGAGGACAAATTGCAATGGGTACGCGAGTTCCGTTATCGCCACCCTAATGGCAGCGTTCGTTGGATGGAGGCCGGGGCGAGCGGCCATATCGGCGACGACGGTGCCATTATCTGGAATGGCTATGTGATGGATATTACTGAACGCAAAGCCATGGAAGAAGAGCTTGCGGTCAGCGAAGCGCACTTTAAGGCGCTATTCGATGGTTCTACCATAGGTATTGTGAACGTCGATGCCAAAGGGGTGATCCTCGACTGTAACGACCAATATTGTGAAGACATGGGCCAATCCCGTGAGTCCCTCTGTGGCATGTCGATTTTCGAGGTCTTAAGCCTACAGGATAAAGAAGCGGCTAAGGCGCAATTTAAGGAGTTAGCCGAAGGTCGAGTCGACCATTATCGTGGCGAGCGCAGCTTTATTCGCCCCAATGGTGAGCCGCTGTGGATGACGGTCAATGTGTCGGCGCTGTTCAATAGCCAGAAACAGTTCGAATCGGCCGTGGTCAGTATGGTCGATATGACCGAGTTAAAACTCTTATCTAACGAGCTGTTAGTCGCTAAAGAGGAGGCCGATGCGGCGAGTAAAGCTAAGGGTGACTTCTTGGCCAACATGTCCCACGAAATCCGTACACCTATGAATGCGATTATCGGTATGTCGCAGCTTTGTTTGCAGACCGAGCTCGATAAGAAGCAGAAAAATTATGTGGAGAAAATTGAGCGCGCCTCAAAATCCTTGCTCTCCATCATTAACGACATCCTCGACTTCTCCAAAATTGAAGCCGGTAAGTTAGATATCGAATCGGTTCCCTTCCAGCTCGATACCATGCTGGAAGATCTCAGCGATATGTTCTCCGAGAAGGCGGCCCATAAACAGCTTGAACTGCTGTTTGCGGTAGCGCCGAATGTGCCTAGGCACTTATTTGGTGATTCGCTGCGCCTAGGACAAGTGCTTATCAACTTGATGAACAACGCGATTAAGTTTACTGAGCGGGGCGAAGTGTTGTTATCGCTTAACTTGGTTGAGCAGCAAAATGATGATGTGGTGCTGCGCTTTAGTGTGCGCGACAGCGGCATCGGCTTAACCGCCGAGCAGCAGGCCAAACTGTTTAAATCCTTCAGTCAGGCCGACACCTCGACAACCCGTAAATATGGCGGCACAGGCTTAGGGCTGGCGATTTGTAAGCAGTTAGTCGAGCTGATGGGTGGCACCATTGGGGTTGAGAGTCAATTCGGCCACGGTAGTACCTTCTACTTTACCGTTAAGTTGCAGATTTCTAGCGGTCAAAAGCTGATGGTTGCGCAAGAACTAGAAGGTATGTCAATTCTGGTTGCCGATGATAATGCCACCGCCCGTGACATTATGCGCACCACATTAGAGAGCATGGGCTTTAGGGTGGATACGGTGCGCTCCGGTGAAGAGGCTGTAACGCGTTGTAGCCAGCAGGAATATGCCGTCGCCCTGATAGACTGGAAGATGCCGAATCTCGATGGGCTCGAAACGGCTAAGCAAATCAAACAACAGGCGAAGAAGGCGCCGCGGATCTTGATGGTGTCGGCCCATGCGACCCAAGAGTTCTTAAGCCAAATCGAAGCGTTGGGCTTAGCGGGCTATATCAGTAAACCCATCAGCGCCTCGCGGTTACTCGATGGCATTATGAATTCCCTTGGCCGAGCTGGCGTTCTGCCTGTCAGACGTAATAGTGAGAGCATAGATCCTAAACTCCTTCAGCCGCTTAAGGGCAAACGTATCCTCTTGGTGGAGGATAATGAGATGAACCTTGAGGTAGCCACTGAGTTTTTAGAGCAAGTGGGGATTATCTTATCCATCGCGACTAACGGTCAGATAGCGCTCGATAAGCTGGCGCAGCAGAGTTTCGATTTGGTATTGATGGATTGCCAGATGCCAGTGATGGACGGTTATCAGGCCACTCAGGCGATTAGAAAACGGCCAGAACTTAACGAGTTACCCGTGATTGCGATGACGGCTAATGCGATGGCGGGTGATAAGGAAATGTGTTTAAAAGCAGGGATGAATGACCATATCGCTAAGCCGATAGAGGTCAACTTGCTGTATCAAACCCTGCTTAAATACTTAGGTGGCGGTGTGCTACCGACCGAAGATGTTTCTCTTAATCAATTGGTTGAAATCCCCGTTAAACCTATCAATCTGGATTCAAAGTCCGTCGTAAAATGGCCTGAACATCCAGAATTAGATATCGATAGGGGGTTACAGTTAGTTCAAAACTCAACCCGCCTCTATCAGCGGATATTCGATCGTTTTGTGACCAGTCAACGTAATGTGGTTGAGTTGATTAATAAAGCGCTCGCCAACGACAAGCGTGACGATGCCGTGCGGATGGCGCATACCTTGAAGGGACTCGCGGGGAACTTAAGTTCTAGCAAGCTGGTGGAATTAGCGCGTCAACTAGAACTGCATCTTAGTGAGAAGAGCGAATATCAAACTGAGTTAGACCAAATCCAAACCTTAGTGGCGTCGATTTGTGATGCCATTGAGCGAGTCAAACCACAGTTTGAGGAATCCGCGCCCTCGACAGCGGAGCATCTGTCCCAGGAGGCGCTGGTGAGTGCCTTAAACCAATTGCGTCAAAGCTTGGAGGATGCCGATTCCGATGCGGTGACACAAATTGATGCATTAAAACCCCAAGTGAGTAGCAAGTTATGGCAGCAGCTCAGTCCTGCGCTGACTATGATTAATCAATACCAATTTGATGAAGCCGTGGATTTGATAGATGACGTGCTTGCGGAATTAGCGTGACAACCGGTCAATGAGGTGCGGTAGTTGACCATAAATAAAGCCACAGGATAAGGTGAAAGTGTTGATGGATAAGGCAACGATATTGGTCGTCGATGATACACCGGAGAATATTGATATTTTAGTGGGTATCCTCGGTGAGGATTATAAGGTCAAGGTGGCGATTGATGGGCCAAGAGCACTCGCCCTTGTTGCCAAAACCCTGCCAGATTTGATTTTACTCGACGTAATGATGCCCGGCATGAATGGCTATGAAGTGTGTAAGTTGCTTAAGCAGGAACCCCTAACTTGCCATATTCCAGTGATTTTTGTGACCGCCTTGTCTGAGGTGGCCGACGAGACCCAAGGGTTTGAGTTAGGCGCCGTCGATTACATTACTAAGCCTGTGAGTGCCCCCGTGGTAAAAGCGCGGGTGCGAACCCATCTAGCGCTGTACGATCAAAAGCGCCTACTAGAGCAACAGGTTAAAGAGCGTACCCAAGAGTTAGAAGAAACCCGCTTCGAAATTATCCGCCGCTTAGGCCGCGCCGCCGAATACAAAGACAACGAGACAGGCCTGCATGTTGTGCGTATGAGCCACTATGCACGGATGTTGGCCGTGAAACTAGGCTTGCCTAGCACCTTCTGCGAGCTGTTATATAACGCTGCGCCGATGCACGACATCGGGAAAATCGGCACTCCCGATGCGGTGCTGAAAAAGCCCGGTAAGCTTGATGCCGATGAGTGGGAAATCATGCAACAACATGCCGCCATTGGCGCTGAGATCATTGGCGAACATGGCGATCCACTGCTGCAAATGGCGCGGCGCATCGCCTTAACTCACCACGAAAAGTGGGATGGTTCGGGTTATCCTAATGGTTTGTCTGGGGAAAATATTCCGATTGAAGGCCGAATTGTGGCGATAGCGGACGTCTTCGATGCCTTGACTTCGCGCCGTCCTTACAAGGAGCCGTGGACAATTGAAGCCACGGTCGAGTTGCTCGAAAGCCAAGCGGGAAAACACTTTGACCCTAAGCTGGTGGAGGAGTTTAAGCAAATTCTGCCGGAAGTCGTGGCTATTCGAGATACTTACATCGAGCATTAAACAAAAAAGGCGCCTAGGGCGCCTTTTTCAATAGCAACTCTTTGTTAGCTCGCGGCCAACTATTCCTCTTCGAGCGAGTAGGGCAGAGCTTGGATCCCTAAGCTGGATTGCTCGTCATCAGCGAAACGCAGCTTGGCATCATTTGCGGTATCGTTAGCGAGAACGGCGGTCAGTAACACTTGATTGCCACGCTGCACGAACTCAATAATTTGTCCGCCCTTGCGGTAGCCATCTTCTAATGCAATCTCGATAACGCTTTCTAAATTAATCGTTAATGCTGTGGTGCCCTGAAGAATATAGAGTGCGCGCTTGTTACCACCACGGTATTTAGTGCGGGCAACGGTTTCTTGGCCCATATAGCAGCCCTTGTTGAAGCTAATGCCATTAATGGCCTGCAGGTTACACATCTGCGGCACATATTGGTTAGCATGGCTTGGGGCTAGATTAGGGTAGCCCGCTGCGATTTCTAAGGCTTGCCAAGCGCTTGCATCAAACACTGTGTGCTCGCCCACTAAGGCCGTTGCCGCTTCTGGCTGCAGCACCAGAATAAAACGGTCCGCATCCTTTAGGATGGCGCCATGTTCAACCAGTGTGAGTTCTTCAGTGATTTCACCGAAGTGTTGCGTCACAAACGGTACTGCCTGTTCGCCCGCCACACCGAGTAATGTCCACTCAGCCGTCGCATTTGTCAGGGTTGCCTTGCTAAATACGGCATATTTTTGCAGCTGTGGCAGGTCGAGCTCAAGGGTGTCCTTTGGCATCAGCATCAACAGCGCATCTTGGATGGCGAAGGTGCGGAAGCTGGCGAGCATCTTACCCTTAGGATCGCAATGTGCGCCCCAGCGCCATTGGTTGGCTTCGAGTGAGCTGATATCCGTGGTGACTTGACCATGGATAAAACTGCGACCCTGTTCGCCGACCACTTTGATGAGGCCGAGGTGGGATAGGTTGGCGAGCATAAGTGGAGGCATTGAGGCGTCCAGATCCCAAGTGGGTGTCGAAACTGCAATAGTCATAGCGGAGATCCTGAAAATGAAGACGATGCAAGAGGCTAGATTGTAGCGGAATTAAGCGGCGCTCAAAAGCATAAGGCGCACATATCTTGAATGAAATGTGCGCCTTATAAATACACTCAAGCTGAGTGCGTAAAGCCTTAGAACAATACGCGGGTGCGCAGTGTGCCTTCAATGGCCTTAAGTTCGACCAGTGCTTCCTCGGCTTGGTGAGTATCGACTTCCATTACCACATAACCGATTTCAGCTGTGGTTTGCAGATACTGAGCGGCAATGTTGATGCCTTTTTCAGAGAAAGCTTTGTTGATTTTGATCAGCACGCCAGGACGGTTTTGGTGAATGTGCAGTAAGCGCGAAATGCCTTTGTGCATTGGCAGCGACACTTCAGGGAAGTTAACCGCGGAAACGGTCGAACCGTTGTCTGAGTATTTGGCTAACTTACCAGCCACTTCGATACCGATGTTTTCCTGGGCTTCGGCAGTGCTGCCACCCACGTGCGGGGTCAACAGCACATTGTCTAAGCCACGTAATGGGCTGATAAATTCATCATCATTCGATTGTGGCTCGACTGGGAATACGTCGATTGCCGCGCCTGCAAGGTGACGTTCTTTAAGGGCAACAGTTAGTGCATCGATATCAACCACAGTGCCGCGTGAGGCATTGATAAAGATACTGCCTTTACGCATGGCGGCAAATTCCGCGGTGCTGATCATATCTTTGGTTTGCGCTGTCTCAGGGACGTGCAAACTGATCACATCGGATTGTGCCAGTAATTGTTCCATCGAATGGATTTGTTGGGCATTGCCTAATGGCAGTTTGTCTTCGATATCGAAAAACACCACGCGCATGCCTAAGGTTTCAGCCAGGATCCCGAGCTGAGTACCAATATGGCCATAACCTATCACACCTAAGGTTTTGCCACGGACTTCGTAACTGCCGGCGGCCGTTTTCATCCAGCCACCACGGTGGGCGATGGCATTACGTTCAGGAATGCCGCGCATCAGCATGATGATTTCGCCTAATACCAGTTCAGCCACGCTGCGGGTATTGGAAAACGGTGCGTTAAAGACGGGGATACCGAGTAATTCGGCAGTCGCCAGATCCACTTGGTTAGTACCGATACAGAAACAACCAATCGCAATCAGTTTTTCGGCACGCTTCAATACATCAGCCGTTAATTGGGTACGGGAACGAATACCAACAAAGTGAGCATCTTTGATGGACTCGAGCAGGGCTTCATCACCTAAGGAGGCTTTGTGATACTCGATATTGGTGTATCCAGCACGTTCAAATACATCGACCGCAGATTGGTGGACGCCTTCCAACAACAGGATCTTGATCTTATCCTTGTCCAGCGAATGTTTCGCCATGATATGGGTACCCTCTAATTAATTGAAATAGTTCTGTGTGATATGCTGACAGCCTTGGCCTTCCAAAGTAGCACTTTTTTTGCTCACTGTGGAGGGCTAGATGGCTAAAGTTAATATTCTAGAATTAGAACAATATCGCATAAGAGGAAGGAACATTGAATAACAAAATCATTTGGTGCGGTATTTACCTCTCAGTTTTAATATGGTCGGCGATAAAACCCGCAGATCCATTTACTTGGTGGCTCGAAGCCTTGCCCGCATTAGTGGCCGTGCCCTTGCTCTTTTTTACCCGTAAGGGTTTTCCGCTGACGCCCTTAGTGTATTTTTTGGTGCTGGTGCATTGCTGTGTGTTGTTTGTTGGCGCGCACTATACCTATGCCGAAGTGCCACTGTTCGATACGATTGCCCAGTGGATGGGCACAGAACGTAACAACTACGACAAGGTCGGGCATTTCGCCCAAGGTTTTATTCCTGCCATGTTAGCTCGTGAAATTATGCTACGTAATCAAGCCGTTAAACCTGGTGCATGGTGTGCCTTTTTAGTCACCTGCTTTGTGTTGGCCTTTAGTGCCTTCTACGAACTGATTGAATGGTGGGTGGCCGCCGCGACGGGCGAAGGCGCCGAGGCTTTCTTAGGCACTCAAGGTTATGTGTGGGATACCCAATCGGATATGTTTTTAGCCTTGATAGGTGCCATTGTCGCGCTAATCAGTTTATCCCGTGTGCAGGATAAGCAAATCGCGAAACTTACCGGCCAGGCTTAAGCGCGATAGTTCTCTGCTCACAGATAAATCCCTCCTAAGACTGCCTTAGGAGGGATTTTTTATTCCTTAAACTGTCATCTTCTATATTGGTGTATCAGGCTATTTAGTGATTGCTGAATGTGTTTATCTAATTGAAACAGCTATGTTTATTATGTTTAAGAGATTGGGAAACTCAGAGAATGACACTATTTTGTGAAGTTTTTAGAAAGGCAGTACTTTAACAATAAAGGAATTCACATCTTATCTGTTAAGCCTTGGTCGCTTGTTATATGTCAATTGTCATTCCTAGAGCTGAAAGTGAAAGCGATTATATGATGCTTGGGGATTAAGGTTGTTTCTGTTCTCTCTAGACTCGAAAGCTAAGGTTTTTCTTTCGCTTCCTCAGGTTCGGTTTCGGCGGAAATTTGTGTTTTCCTGTCGGATAACTGTTGTATTGCCTGAGTGTTATTTGAGGTTAAGCCATTAAAATGGTCGTTAATTTTATTGAGCTGGCTGATGTATTCAGGGTCATCCTTTTCCTTATGTTGCCAGTAACGCTGCCGCTCTAGTTTTTGTAATTCACTGGCCCTTAGGATTTCGAAATAGCTGTTTTCCTGCTTTAGCCTATAAAGCTCGGCATCGAGCAGTTGCAGCAATTTTTCCTTAGAAATCGTTTGGCTATTGAGCAAGGATTGCAGCGGGTCGACAGGCGTCTCACGTTTGTCTGAATCGGTTTCCGTGGTGATCCCTAGCTGATACTCAATCTTATGTTGGCTATATTCCTGCGGGCAGGCGGTTTGGCTAAAGACGACCTTATCGTCCTTGCGACATTTATAGACGGTATTTGCAAGTGCAGTTGTAGGAAGTAGCACGCAAATAAGAGTCACTATGAGTCTTGTCATTCGACGACAGATCCTTTGTATCCGCGATGATGAATAAAATACGTATTGCTACTGTGCCAGATTAAAGCCGAGTCTGCGTGCTCTTTAAACTCTAGCAGCTATATATCCGAGGGGTAGAAATACTTGTTACTTAGCATTAACAACCGTGAATACTATGGCGTAACTCAAAGAATAAAACCAGTTTTTTGACGATGGAATTTTTTTGACACTCAATAGATTGAGACGCGTCTGCGCAGAACCGCACAAACAAAAAAGGAGCCTAAGCTCCTTTTTCTCATGCTTAAAACCCTTAGCGATCGAAGCGTAGATTATCAATAAGACGCGCCTTACCTAAGTAAGCGGCGGCCAAAATAACTAGTGCTTGATCCTGTGGCTCGGCATTCGCCAGTGTGGTTGCATGACGAACTTCCAAGTAATCAGGCGTGAAGCCTGCGGCGATAAGGCTCGCTTTGGCTTCCTCTGTGACTTGTTCGATACTCACGCCTTGTTTGATGCCTTGCGCCATGGCATCGATGGCTTTTTTCAACGCCGGCGCAGCAGCTTTTTCTTCCGCCGTCAGGTAGCCATTGCGTGAACTCATGGCTAAGCCCGAGGCTTCACGAATGGTATCTACACCAATAATTTCAATCGGCAGTGACAAGTCTTCAACCATAGTGCGGATCACTAACAGTTGTTGATAATCCTTATTACCAAAGAAAGCGACATCGGGCTGCACTATGTTGAACAGTTTGCAGACGATAGTTGCCACGCCGCGGAAATGACCGGGACGACTGGCGCCGCAGAGTACATCGGAAATTCCCGGTACTTCGACATAGGTTTGCTGCGCCAAGCCTTTGGGATAAATAATCGCTGGCGTTGGGGTGAACAGCAGCTCGGCACCCGCAGCGGTCAGCGCTTGGCTATCGGCCTCTAAGGTGCGCGGGTAGGCATCGAGATCTTCGTTCTGTCCAAACTGCATGGGATTCACGAAGATTGATACGACCACATGGTCGCACTTCTTCGCTGCTTCTTTCACTAAGGTGATGTGTCCCTGATGGAGATTGCCCATGGTCGGCACAAAGGCGACGGTCTCGCCCTGGGCACGCCATGCCCGCACTTGAGTACGAATATCATCGATATGGGCGCTAGTGATCATTAACTCTTACCTTGCTAAAACTTGAAATTAGTTGAACCTGTGCTCTGACTCTTAGCTAAATGTGTGCTCTGAACTTGGGAAGGTGCCATTGGCCACTTCTTCAATATAAGCACGTACCGCCGAGCGGATTTCACCCGTTTGCTTGAGGTAGTTCTTTGAAAAACGTGGAATATAACCACTCGAAATACCGAGCACATCGTGCATCACTAGGATCTGACCATCTGTGGTGGCGCCAGCGCCGATGCCGATCACTGGGATAGTTAATGCTTGAGTGATGGCGGTGGCGAGAGATTCCGGAATACATTCAACCACTAAGAGTTGTGCGCCAGCGGCTTCTAAGGCTTTGGCTTCATCGAGAATGCGCTGGGCATTTTCAGCATCGCGGCCTTGTACTTTAAAGCCACCAAAAACGTGTACCGATTGCGGGGTAAGGCCCAAGTGGGCGCAGACAGGAATACCGCGCTCGGTCAGTTTAGTCACGGTTTCGAGTAACCAGTGACCGCCTTCCAGCTTCACCATATTGGCACCCGCCTGCATCAGTGCAGTGGCGTTTTCCATGGCTTGTTCTGGCGTGGCGTAACTCATAAATGGCATGTCGGCGATCAGCAGTGAACGCTCGATACCGCGACGCACACAACGGGTGTGGTAGGCGATTTCGGCTGTCGTGACAGGCAGCGTATCATCGTGGCCTTGCAGAACCATTCCCAAAGAATCGCCGACCAGTAGCACATCGATGCCTTCGCCGTCGAACGCACTGGCAAAGCTGGCATCATAGGCTGTCAGAGCGGTGAATTTTCTACCTTCCTGTTTGTATTTCAACAGGGTTGAGCTAGTAACTTTAGACATATGGGTGATCTTCAAACCAAATGGAAGTGGTGTTATAAGCTAACTGGGGACTGACTTCAATGATCATTGCCCAGTAGTTGTAACTCGGCCAAGAATTTTTCACTGATAAGGCTGCGTAGCGGCGTTTTACAGGGCAACACTAAATCGGGTGCAATGGCTGCCAAGGGCACTAGCACAAAACTACGCTCCTTCATGCCGTAGTGCGGCACTTTGAGTCTGGGCTCATCGATAATGGTATCGCCATATAAGAGTAAGTCGAGATCTAAGGTTCTGGGGCCCCAACGTTCTTTACGGACGCGGCCCTGAGTGTTTTCAATCTCTTGCAGTGCATCTAACAGGGCGATGGGCGCCAGAGAGGTCTCAAAGCTGGCAACGGCATTGATATAGTCGGGTTGCACTACGTCCCCCATGGGGGCGGAGCCGTAATAGGGCGATAACTTAAGACTTTGATTTTCAGCCAAGGCGGACAAGGCCGCAACGGCATTGTCCAACTGAGCTTTAGGATCTTCAAGATTAGCCCCGAGGGCGACAAAAACCTGAGTCATTATTCGGCGGCTTTGGCTTTCGCGGCACTCGGGCGACGGCGACGGCGCTGTGGTGAATTGCGGTTACGGTTACCCGCCGCTTTGTTACCACTGCGGGCGATATTCAAACGCTCGGTCTCATCCGCTTCAACAAATTGTTGCCACCAAGCAGCACTCTTGGCGACATTGCCACCTTCGACTTCACCGCGCAGTAACAGCAAGTCGTAGGCCGCTCTAAATTTAGGGTGCTCTAGTAGTTTAAAGGCGCGAGTGCCTTGGCTGCGATCGAAACGTAATTGCAATTGCCAAATGTCTTTGGCAGGCGTGCTAAACCGACGCGGAATGCTGATAGTTTGGCATTGCTGCTCAATCACATCACCCATGGCGGCAAAAAACGCATCGTATAAGGTCAGGCCGCTCTCGACCGCGATATCTTCGGCGCGTTGGCGCAGTGGATACCAGAGGATCGCCGCATAGAAGAAGGACGGGGTAACAGGTTTATCTTCGTTCACACGCGCGTCCGTGCTCTTCATGATGGCTTGCACCATCTTCATCGCAGGGCCCTTAGGCGCATCTTTTAATTGGGCATCGACTTGCGGGAAGAGCGGCGCGAACAGCTTATATTCCTGCATCATCTCAAAGTTGGCCATGGCTTTGCCGGCGAAGAAGAGTTTGAGCACTTCTTCATACATGCGGGCGGCTGGAATATCCTTGAGCAGTGGCGCTAACTGTTTGATAGGTTTAGCGGTCACTTCATCAATCGCCATGCTGAGCTTAGTGGCAAAACGCACAGCCCTGAGCATACGCACTGGATCTTCACGGTAACGGGTTTCGGGATCGCCAATCAGCCTTAAGGTGCCAGCCTTAAGATCTTCCATACCGCCGCCATAGCTGCGGATAGAGTAGTCGCTGATATCGTAGTAAAGGGCGTTGACGGTAAAATCGCGGCGCTCTGCGTCTTCATCGATTTCGCCATACACGTTATCCCTGAGCAAACGCCCTTCGGCATTGGCTTTGGAAATCTTTTCATTGCTGTCGCCGTGGTGGCCACGGAAGGTGGCAACTTCAATCACATCGCGGCCAAACACAATATGGGCGAGGCGGAACCGGCGTCCGACTACGCGGCAATTGCGAAACAGCTTTTTAATTTCTTCCGGCGTCGCATTGGTCACAACGTCGAAATCTTTCGGTTCGAGTCCGAGGAGTAAATCCCGTACGCCCCCACCGACTAAATAGGCCTGAAAACCTGATTTATTCAATCGGTATAATACTTTAAGTGCGTTTTCGCTGATCTGCTTACGGGAAATCGAATGCGCATCCCGAGGCACGAGCGACAAGCTTAAGCCGCCTGAAGTGAGTTCTGGCGTTTGGGGTTCAATCTGAGCTGGAGTCGGAGCGGTCGTTTTAGGCGCGTCTTCAAATAGCTGCTTGCAGAATTGGCTGATACGGCGAAAAATGGGACACCTCGGAATGTATCTGTTATGTGATTAAAAATCTGGCGGCTATGATATACCAATTGAGCACCGATGGGTATATCGCGATTTTTGAGCTATGCCACGACTTAGCACTGCTAAAATGATGCTTTTTGGCCGCAACTCGCCCCACGGGGTTAAGGTGCTATCAAGATTTCCCGCTGCTTCGGAATGGCCGACAGTTGAAACTGCGCCACCGCTTGGGCCAGCATTTGCGGCGCCGTTGTCGGCTCCACTGGCGCTTGGCCTAAAAAGGTGAGGGCGGCATTAAGGCTCGCCTGTGGATGCTGTTTATCGATAGCCTGCGCATGGTTTTGTTTCGACAGCTTAAATCCCGGTGTCAAACAGGCTAAGGGTAAGTGCAACCACAGCGGCGCGCTTAGGCCAAAGGTTTGATACAGGCTCAATTGGCGACAACTTGCTTCGATTAAATCATAGCCCCGTACCACTTCGGTAATGCCTTGATAGGCATCATCCAACACCACGGCCAGTTGATAGGCGTACAGGCCATCGCTGCGTTTGATAATAAAATCTTCGGCGGCAAAGGCATGGTCCACGACGACTTTTCCCATCAGGTTATCGCTAAATTCGGCGACTTGTTGTCGATTGACAATGCGGATTGCACCCGATTGATGTGGTGTGGCTAACTGATGGCAGCGACCATCGTAAATCCCGCCCATGGCTTGGATCTGTTTACGACTACACTGGCAAAAGTAGGCATTATCTTCGGCGAGTAACTCGTCGAGCTTGGCTTGATAGGCCTCGGTGCGCGCACTCTGGTACAGCACAGTGTTATCCCATTCGAAACCGTAGGCTTCTAAGGTACGTAAAATATCATCGGCTGCGCCCGCAACTTCCCGCGGTGGATCAATATCTTCAACGCGAATTAACCACTTTCCCCCTAATGAGCGCGCCCGCAGATAACTGCCAAGGGCGGCGATCAGTGAGCCAAAATGCAGCGCGCCCGAGGGCGAAGGGGCAAAACGGCCAACATAGGGTTGCAAAGCAGAAGTGTTGGAAGAGTGAGTCGCCATCATAGGAATGTGCAGGAATAACCAGTCAAAGTGGCTGTATTTTAGGGGGATACGAACAAAAAAGCGAAGTGAAACGAGAGGATGTTAATGCAAGACGCACAAACAAGTAGGCGGGGAAATCCCCGCCCGAGATGGCCGATTAACCCGCCATTTGCTTCTCTTTGATCTCTGCAAGCGTTTTACAGTCGATACATTGATCGGCCGTTGGACGCGCTTCGAGACGGCGAATACCGATTTCGATACCGCAGGTTTCACAGAAGCCAAAATCGTCTTCTTCGATTTTTTGTAGGGTTTTCTCGATCTTCTTGATCAGTTTACGTTCTCTGTCACGGGCACGCAGTTCGAGACTGAACTCTTCCTCTTGCGCTGCACGGTCTACAGGATCAGGAAAGTTTGCTGCTTCGTCCTGCATGTGACTCAGAGTACGGTCGACTTCCTCACGCAACTGATTGCGCCAAGCTTCAAGAATGATCTTGAAGTGACCCAGTTGCTTAGCGTTCATATACTCCTCACCCGGCTTTTCCTGGTAGGGACTTACACCTGCGATAGCGAGTACGCCAAGTTTTTTGGTGCCTTCAGGCATAACGCATCTCCTGTCATCATTTGCGTTGTAGGGCGTCCTTAAGAACGGCCGCTATCTATATCAGAATCTTCACATTGAGGCAAATTTTTCATTTCACCTTGGCAGAATTTTTTGATTGCCTTCGCTAATTGAAATGAAAATGCATTTTACTGAATCTTAACATCATACTCGGACTGGACAAGCGTGGGCTAGATGTATCTCACTCGCAGAAATCTCACAGCGATAAGCTAAGACTTCTACTCCTGATAAAACAGCCTTTTTCAACAGGTTAGCATATTCTGGGTCGATATGTGCCGCGGGGGCCACGCTGTGGATGTCTGTGTGTTGCACCACAAATAGCAAGACGGCTCTATGGCCAAGGCTGGCCATGTGCATTAATTCCCGCAGATGTTTTTGGCCGCGAAGACTCACAGCATCGGGGAAATAACCTTGGCCATCCTCAAGCAAAGTACAACTTTTGACTTCAATATAACAGGCGGGTTTTTGAGCTGCCTGAAGCAAGATATCGATGCGGCTGTTTTCATCGCCGTACTTCACTTCGCGGCTTAAGCTGTCGTAGCCTGTGAGTTCGGTGATGACACCTTTATTAAGCGCCTCCTCGACTAGGGCGTTGGCATTCCCCGAATGAATGCCGATAAGGCCACCCGTTGGCGTGGTCATTAACTCCCATGTATGGGCATATTTACGTTTAGGATTGTTAGAAGTCGAAAACCATACGGTTTCACCGGGGAACAGGCAGTTACGCATTGAACCAGTATTGGGGCAATGCAGGGTGATTTCAGTGCCGTCTTCGAGTTGAACATCGGCGAGAAAACGTTTGTAGCGCTGGAGCAATTTTCCCGATTTCAGTGCTGGACTAAAGTGCATGCTATAACCTGTAGCGAGTGATTTTTGCGCCCAAGACTAACAAATTTCGCAAATGTTTACAGATTTTACCTCGGTAACTTACGCCGATGGCTTTCAGTCCTTGGCCGCTGGCAGTAAACTGCCGCCAACCCCGTTGTACTTTGTATACTCCAAAAGCCTGAGGATGCAGGACCTCTCACCTCAAGTTGCATGGGTATAAGCGCAAGAACAAATTAAAATAAGGACCCCTCATGAGTGAACTTAAAGTGACTGAAGTGATGAGAGTTGAGTTAACCAAAGATACCCCTGCCGCCCATTGGGGCAAAGCCGATGTGACCTTCAATGCCGAAGGCGCATTAGTCCACTTAGGTGGTGGTGACGAGCTGCGCCAAATTCAAATGGCGGCGCGTAAGTTACGTAATCAAGGGATCAGCACTGTTGCCTTAGCTGGATCTCTTTGGGATCTGAATAGCCAATGGGTATTCGCCCAAGGTTTTGCCACAGCCAAACCCGGTTACAAGATCCAATGGTGCGGCGATGAAGCTGTACAAGCCGAGTTACAACGTCGTTTAGAAGTGGCGACATTTGCCCGCCAACTGATCAACGATACTCCTGAAAATCTGTCTCCGGTGAAACTGGCGCAGCAAGCAGCCAAATGGTTAGCCGAACTCGGTGGCGCTAAGGTGAGCTACCGTATTATTGAAGGCGAAGCATTATTAGAAGAGCAGTGGATTGGGATCCATGCCGTAGGCCGTGGCAGTGAGCGTCCACCAGCGATGTTAGAGCTAGACTTTAACCCGCTGTCAGCCGATGCCCCTGTATCTGTTGCCTTAGTGGGTAAAGGGATTACCTTCGACTCTGGCGGTTACAGCATTAAAGCCTCTGAAGGCATGCTGGGTATGAAGTGCGATATGGGCGGCGCCGCCACCGTGACGGCCGCTTTAGGTTTAGCGATTAAATCGGGTCTGAACAAACGCGTTAAGTTATTCCTCTGCTGCGCTGAAAACCTGATCAGCGGCCGTGCCTATAAGCTGGGGGATATCCTCACCTACAAAAATGGCGTGACAGTTGAAGTGGTTAACACCGATGCCGAAGGACGCTTAGTGCTGGCCGATGGCCTGCAAGCGGCTTCTGCGACGGGTGCTCCTTTTATTATCGACGCGGCAACCTTAACTGGCGCAGCTGTGATGGCGGTGGGCTCTAACTACAACGCGATTTTCTCGCCACAGACCGAAGTGTTACAACTGGCGCAGCAAAAAGCCTCGACAGTGGCCGAGCGTGTATGGCCATTGCCACTGGACCCTTGGCACAAAGACATGTGTCCATCGGCCTATGCTGACACCGCAAACAGCCGCCCTGTAAAAGGCGGTGGTGCTGGCGGCGCTTCTAATGCGGCGGGCTTCCTGTGGCGTTTCGTTTCGCCAGAAGCCAAGTGGTTACACGTGGATTTAGCGGCGGCCTTCGAAGATTCGGCTTCTGCACTCTGGGGTGCTGGCGCGACCACCCATGGCGTGCTGACCATCAGTGAGCTGATTAAAGGCTAAGTTTGCCTTTGCGACTGCAGCTTGGCAGTTGGCTTAGCTTACGAGTAGCGCTTCTTATTGTATTAAAACCGCCTTCGGGCGGTTTTTTATTGTCATCCCAAAACCACCGCCTCTGGCGGTGGTGATTGTCCCTTAAGGCTATAGCCTGAATAACGCCCATGTTAAAAGAGACCTTCTTATTCACCACAAGTAAGAGGAAACGAGAAACATGG
>NZ_NHRI01000046.1:0-338 GCF_003129585.1 Shewanella sp. BC20
TGAGGCAAACGAGGGGAACTGAAACATCTAAGTACCCTTAGGAAAAGAAATCAACCGAGATTCCCCTAGTAGCGGCGAGCGAACGGGGATTAGCCCTTAAGTCAGAGGGGGGTTAGTGGAATGGTCTGGAAAGTCCAGCGGCACAGGGTGATAGCCCCGTACACGAAAACTAACCTTTGATGAAAACGAGTAAGGCGGGACACGTGATATCCTGTTTGAATATGGGGGGACCATCCTCCAAGGCTAAATACTCCTGACTGACCGATAGTGAACCAGTACCGTGAGGGAAAGGCGAAAAGAACCCCTGTGAGGGGAGTGAATTAGAACCTGAAACCGTA
>NZ_NHRI01000047.1:0-317 GCF_003129585.1 Shewanella sp. BC20
GGCGCTCACCACTTTGTGGTTCATGACTGGGGTGAAGTCGTAACAAGGTAGCCCTAGGGGAACCTGGGGCTGGATCACCTCCTTACCTATACGACTAACTCGATGTTTGTTGAGTGTTCACACAGATGGCTTGTTGAACTTCTCGAAAGAGGAGGGAGAGCGAAATGCACCGCATGCCGGTATGCATTGTTCTTTAACAATTTGGAAAGCTGATAGTAATTAATACAATGATGTCTGTCGTTGTGTTAATACGAAAAAAATTGAGTTCTTAAAACACTTTTTAAGTGTCTTGAATATTCAAGTCTAAGGCGAGTCCA
>NZ_NHRI01000006.1:0-209674 GCF_003129585.1 Shewanella sp. BC20
TTCAGTAAATTTCCTTACCTACGTAAGAATAAACTTTGGGGAAATCATTTTTGGCAGAGAGGATACTTCGTCGATTCGATTGGAATTAACGAGGAAATAATCCGTAGATACGTTAGGCATCAAGAGAGAGTAGAGAGGCAAGAGCAGGGTCAACTTGCTCTTGAATAAAGGCCACCTTTTAGGGGGTTAAAACAAAGCCACCTTCTTCAGAAGGTGGATTCTTTACATGGGGAATTTAATTAGGGCGTGTTGACGTTTCAGGGTTATTTTTGCAGCTATGTGGCTGGCTTTTATGCAAGGCAAAGTCCGTGCAGTGTAGTTATTCTACATAAACGGACGATAACGCAGCAGAAACGCCAGCCAAACGCTGCCCGAAGGGTTCGTCTAGCAAGCTCGTTCTCTTTGTCACTCGTCATTTGAGTAGAATAACTACACATCATTCCTCGTTTCGCGAGCACGTGCTTGCCAGAACGAACAAAATCTAATCTCGAAACGTCAACACGCCCTAGTGAATTAACAAAATTGTGTCAGTAAATCGTTCACAAACATGTGACCTTTACTGGTTAATTGCCAATGTTCAGCCGATTCGGTCAGTAAACCCCGTTGTTTGGCCTTTTCCATTCCCTCTTTCAACGTATCTCGGTGTAAACCAGTTCTGTCTTCAAACTCTTGCTTAGGAATAGGCGTCATTAAGCGCAGACGATTCATCAAGTATTCGAGGGCGCGATCTTCTTCGGCGACCTCACTCTGCTCGAAGTGATAGTTGTCGGCAGCTAAATAACCCTTAGGGTGTTTGATTTTGACCGTGCGGATAATGCGATTTTCTTCGGGCAAGGTCACTTTGCCATGGGCACCGCAGCCTATGCCTAAATAATCGCCAAACTGCCAATAGTTAAGGTTATGCCTGCATTGATAGCCGGGTTTGGCATAGGCCGAGATTTCATACTGCTCATAACCGAGTGCCGCTAACTTTTGTTGCCCTTGTTCGTAGATCTGCCAGAGATCTTCATCGTCGGGTAGTTGCGGCGGTTTTGAGTGGAACAGGGTATTGGGCTCAATCGTCAGTTGATACCAAGACAAATGCGGCGGATTGAGCGCCGCCGCGGTATCGATATCCGCCATGGCCTCAGCAAAACTTTGATTCGGAAGTCCGTGCATCAAATCCAAGTTAAAACTTAAATAACCCGCTTGGCTGGCTTTTTGGGCGGCGGTTTGGGCTTCGTTTTGATCGTGGATCCGCCCCAGCAGATTGAGCTTATCCTTAGAGAAACTCTGTACTCCAATGGATAACCGGGTGACCCCTGCGGCGCGGTAGGCACTAAAGTCATCGTGCTCTAGGGTGCCTGGGTTGGCCTCCATGGTGATTTCAATATCGTCACTAAAGGGAATTAGTGCATTGGCACCATCCAATATCCGTTTGATTTGATTGGCATCAAACAGAGACGGTGTTCCACCACCAATAAAAATAGTGTGTAGCTTACGGCCTTGTACTAAGTGCAAGTCTTGGCGTAAGTCAGCTAGCAGCGCATCCACATAGGCCTGCTGGGGTAATTCGCCATTTTGTCCATGGGAGTTAAAGTCGCAGTAAGGACATTTTTGTACACACCAGGGGATATGGATGTACAAGCTCAACGGCGGCAGGGTTAACTGAGGTGACACATTCACTGACATTATTGGGCGTTCCCGTCGGTAAATACGCCTTTTTCCTGCATGGCAGCAATCAGTTGCACTAAAGCTTTACCACGGTGACTCAAGGCATTTTTCTCGTCACTGCTCATTTGGGCTGCGCTGCAATCATGGTGTTCTGGAATAAAAATCGGATCGTAACCATGGCCGTTGTCACCCCGTTGCACGAAATCGATTTGGCCTTCCCAAGAGGCTTGGCAAATGATGGGCGTTGGGTCCTTGGCATGGCGCATATAGACTAAAACACATTGGAATCTGGCCGTACGCGGCGCAGGATTATCCTTTAATGTGTCTAAGAGCTTTAACACATTGTCTTGATCCTTGGCATTTTCCCCCGCATAGCGCGCAGAGTAGATGCCCGGCGCGCCTTGGAGTAAATCGACTTCTAATCCCGAGTCATCGGCAATGGCGGCAAGTCCAGTAATTTGCGCTGCATGTCTGGCTTTGATAATGGCGTTTTCGACAAAGGTGGTGCCCGTTTCGGCCACTTCGCTAACGTTAAATTGGCTTTGTGGCAGCACTTTTACGCCATAGGCGGCGAGCATTTGATCGAATTCGGCAAGTTTACCTTTATTGCCACTGGCGAGGACGATTTGTTGCATGGAATACCTATTGGATTGGGCGCTCTTGTCTGTGTGTCACTGAGAGTGAACATTGAGCGATGTCATTGGACTGTATGCGGCAATGATACCCAAGCTGAGCGGTAAAGGACAGAAAAAGGCAGGGCGATACTTGGTATCGCCCTGCCTTATGAGGTTGAGATTATTCGACGTAGAATTTTTGCTTAAACTGCAGATTGGTGTTGAGTTGGTTGCCGTGTTTGATGGCGATGTTGAAATTGATCTCTTGATCGTCGCGGTAAGGAACTTCGGCGATGTAGTAAATAGCCTTACCCTCACGGATCTCTCTAAATTTCAAATCGATACGCGCATCGAGTAGGTTATTGGCCACGCCAGTGATTTCAACGGGCACTGCGGGCGAGCCTTCTTCACTCATATCTAATACGGCAATGTTAATGATGCCTCTGTAGCTACTGCGTTCGATGCCATAGGATTTTGCTATGCTCGGGGTTAAAAAGGTGCTGCCCAGCGCCATGTAATGAATGTCGAAATTACCGACGGTTTCTTTTTGCTCGGCATTAGCGACGCCACACAGGCTTGCGGTCAAGGCGAGCATAATAAGGAGATTACGTAACATGATGTTGTACCTTCATATGAGGGATTACTTGAGTATAGGTCGCGGGAAGGAGACTTCCAACGGTGCGTTTATTCGAGCAATGTCGCGATTTCTGCCGGAACGTTTTTGGGCGCGCTAATCCGTACTTGCTTATGACGTCCTAATTCGCCCTTAAGGATGTGAACATCGCTTTTCGGGACTTTAAAGGCCTTGGCTAAATACTTGCTTAAATGGGCATTGGCCTTGCCATCGATAGGCGGGGCGGTAATGGCGACTTTTAACTCATCACCGTGTAGCCCGACTATCTGATCGCGACTCGCTTTTGGTTGAATATACAAATTAAGCAGCAAGTCGCCTTGCTGCATAATGACTGCGCTCATTAAATCACGGCCCAAAATGGTACGTATTGCGCCAATAGCATGTTGATAAAGTTCATGCCAATAATCACCAACATCACCGACAAATCTAAACCACCAATGGGCGGAATGATACGGCGCACTGGTGCCAAAATGGGCTCTGTCAGTTGACCCATGATCATCACAATGGGGTTATAGCCTTGATTGAACCAGCTTAAGATGGCGCGAATGAGCAGCATCCAGAAGAGCAAAACGCCCGCCTGTTTGATTACAGTGACAAGCGCAAACACAAAGAACAGCACGATATCAATGCCACCACCGGCGATAAGGCTTAACAGCAGTACTTTGGCCATCACGACTAATAGGGCGAGTACAAATGAAGAAGTATCGAATCTTCCCATTGAAGGAATTAATCGACGCATAGGCGCGATCAACGGGTGAGTGGCTTTGACCACAAACTGGCTGAAGGGATTATAAAAATCGGCACGGGCCAAGGGGAGCCAGATCCGTAATATCACCACCATCAAATACAAATCGAAGAGTGTGCTGATTAAAAAGGTTAATGCATTCATCGAGATTTCTGCCTATATGAGTCCGATTAAAAACGCCCGCGTTAAAAGTGAGTCATCCAGCAATTGCTAGATCAAAAAGTGTTAGCCATTTCCTCTGCACGTTTGATGCAGTTTTCCATAGCATTTTTGACCACACCACGAAGATCCGCCGCTTCGAATGTGGCGATGGCTTGCGCCGTTGTGCCGCCCTTCGAGGTGACATTCTCCCGTAAATTACCCAACGTAAGCTCGGGATTTTGCTTTGCCATCATAGCAGCACCGAGGGCCGCTTGCTGTACTAAGCTTCTGGCTTTGGCTTCATCCATGCCCATTTGCTTGCCGGCATCAATCATAGATTCCATCAGCAGGAAGAAATAGGCCGGAGAACTACCCGCAAGGGCAATGACTTGATTAATGTCAGATTCCTCATTCACCCACACAATTTCACCACCGCTAGACATCAAGCGTTCGGTAATGGCTTGTTGGGCATCAGAGAGGTGCTGCGGGGCGTAGAGTCCCGTCATACCGACACCGATTTGCATTGGGGTGTTTGGCATAGTGCGAACTAGTGTGATGGGCTGTGCTAAATACTGGTTGTAGCGCTCTGCTTTAATCCCCGCTGCAATGGTAATGACCAGCTTGTTAGACATATCAATGCCTTGCAGTGCTTGGCAGACTTGTTCCATCAACTGTGGCTTAACGGATAATACGATGACATCGGCATCTTGGGCGGCGCTAACATTGTCTTGGGATACACGCACACCAAAGTCGGCGGCGAGGGCATCGAGTTTACCTTGGCTAGGGTTGGTGGCTTGCACTAGTGCAGCAGGATAACCGCTACGAATTAAGCCGCTGATAATACTGCGGGTCATATTGCCCGCACCGATAAAGCAGATTTTTTGTTGACTCATGTGTACCCCATAATGTCTGGCCTAGGCTGAGTGGATAACATTCAGCATTAATATCATTGAATTAGCGTTATTAGGCCGGATAAAAATTTCTATTTAATGTTCTCTAACAGTATTTGGGCTTTAGCCTCTAAAAACAAGGCTAAAGCCGATATTGCTGACTCGCCTTTGGCTATCTCTGTGATTTCCCTTAGCATCAATCGTACAGATGGATTAACCCGTAACGACTAATTGCGGGTCGTCTCTTTTGCGCCATAATCCCGTTCACCAAAAATTGCGCTGCCGATACGCACCATGGTTGATCCGCACTCAATAGCGATGTCTAAATCATTACTCATGCCCATAGAAAGCGTATCGACAGCGGGATAATGCTGCTTTAGCGTATCGAATAACTGTTTAAGCTCGCTGAGTTCGCGGCTTTGCTGCGCAGTGTCATTGGTGGCGCTGGGAATTGCCATTAAACCCCGCAGTTGTAAATGGGGTAATTGGCTGATGCTATGGGCCAGCGGTAGCATTTGCTCGGCATCGATACCGGATTTAGTGTATTCATCACTGATATTGATTTGAATACACACATTGAGCGGCGCAAGGTGTGCTGGGCGCTGTTCATTGAGACGCTGGGCAATTTTCTCCCGCGAGAGGGTGTGCATCCAGTCGAAGTGCTGGGCGACTAAGGCAGTTTTATTGGATTGCAGTGGCCCAATAAAATGCCATTCAATATCAGGGTGTGTGCCCTTTAGCGTCTCAATCTTTGTCACACCTTCTTGAACATAGTTCTCGCCAAAGCAACGCTGGCCCGCATCATAGGCTGCTATAATATCTTCAATGGGTTTAGTCTTACTGACGGCAAGTAAGCGAATACTGTGAGGTAGGCGTGCGCATTTTTGCGCCGCTTGCGCGATCCTGCACTGGGCGACTGCGAGTCTGTCTGCTATTGTTGTCATGATGTAATTATCTGGTTGCAAGGATATCCCAAACTATGGAAATCACTGAGTTATTAGCCTTTAGTGTAAAACACAAAGCCTCGGATCTACACCTCTCTGCAGGGATATCTCCCATGATCCGTGTCGACGGTGAAGTGAGAAAAATTAACCTGCCCGCGCTCGATCATCAGGGTGTACACAGCCTTGTGTACGACATTATGAATGATAAACAGCGTAAGGACTTTGAAGAGCATTTAGAAATCGACTTTTCGTTCGAAGTCCCTAATTTAGCGCGTTTCCGTGTGAACGCCTTTAACCAATCCCGCGGCGCTGCGGCGGTGTTTCGTACCATTCCCAGCGAAATTTTGTCGCTCGAACAGTTAGGGGCGCCAGAGATTTTTAAGAAAATTTCCAGCTTTCCCCGCGGCTTAGTGCTTGTTACTGGACCTACAGGTTCGGGTAAGAGTACCACACTTGCGGCCATGGTGGATTACATCAATGAGAACCGCCACGACCATATCTTAACCATTGAAGATCCTATCGAATTCGTTCACCAGAATAAGCAATGTTTGATTAACCAACGGGAAGTGCATCGTCATACCCACAGCTTTAACGCGGCGCTGCGTAGTGCACTGCGTGAAGACCCTGACGTTATCCTCGTGGGTGAGATGCGCGACCTCGAAACCATTCGTCTGGCGATGACGGCGGCCGAAACGGGTCACTTAGTCTTTGGTACCTTGCACACCACCTCGGCGGCTAAGACCATCGACCGTGTGGTTGACGTTTTCCCTGCTGGTGAAAAGGACATGGTGCGTACCATGTTATCTGAATCATTACAGGCGGTTATTTCGCAAACCCTGATTAAGAAAATCGGTGGCGGCCGTGTGGCTGCCCACGAAATCATGATGGGTACTCCCGCTATTCGTAACCTTATCCGTGAAGATAAAGTGGCGCAGATGTACTCAGCCATTCAAACGGGGATGGCCCATGGCATGCAAACGCTCGAACAGTGTCTGCAAAACTTAGTGAACCGTGGTCTCATCACCCGTGAGGATGCCATGGCGAAGAGCTCAAACAAACAAGCGACGTTTTAAGGATTTATGATGGATGTCCGTCCGTTTTTAAAAGTCATGGTGGAGCGTAAAGCCTCGGACTTGTTTATTACCGCAGGTTTTCCGCCGAGCGCCAAAATCGATGGTGAGTTACGCCCGTTAGCCGAGAGTGCCTTTACGCCCGCGCAGTCTTTGGATTTTGTCGAGTCCGTAATGACTGAAGCGCAAAAGAAGGAGTTTCACACGACTCGCGAGTGTAACTTTGCTTTTGCGGTTAAGGATTTAGGTCGTTTCCGCGTCAGCGCATTCTGGCAGCGTGAATCTCCGGGATGCGTAATGCGCCGGATTGAAACCAAGATCCCTGAGGTAGAAGACTTAAAACTGCCACCGATTTTAAAAGATCTGGTGATGAGTAAACGTGGTCTTATCATCATGGTTGGGGGAACGGGAACCGGTAAGTCAACCTCCTTGGCGGCGTTAGTAGGTTATCGTAATGCCCATGCCCGTGGTCACATCCTCACCATTGAAGACCCGGTGGAATTTGTGCACGACCATCGCAAAAGCATCATCACTCAACGTGAAGTGGGTATAGATACAGAATCTTTTGATGCGGCGCTGAAGAGTTCGCTGCGTCAGGCGCCCGATGTGATTTTGATTGGTGAGATCCGTACTCAAGAAACGATGGAGTTTGCGCTTTCTTTCGCCGAAACGGGTCACCTCTGTATGGCGACACTGCACGCGAACAACGCTAACCAAGCGTTAGATCGGATCATGCACTTAGTGCCTGAGAGTAAACACCAGCAGTTGCTATTCGACTTGTCACTCAACCTGCGCGGCATTGTGGCGCAGCAACTGGTGCCTAAAGTCGATGGCACAGGACGACGGGCGGCGATTGAAGTCTTAATCAATACGCCACGTGTCGCGAGTTTGATTGCTAAAAACGAGCTGCATTTGCTCAAAGAGACCATGGCCAAATCGAATGAACAGGGCATGCAGACCTTCGACCAAGCCTTGCTGCAACTCTATATCGATGGGGAAATCAGCTATGCCGATGCGCTTCACCATGCTGACTCGCCAAACGACTTACGTTTAATGATCAAACTGCAAAATAAAGAGCCTACCAGTTCAAGCTTTATGGAAGGCGTGACCTTGGATATGGATTAATCCTGTCTGCGGTGATGTTAAAGCAGCTCCCTTGAGCTGCTTTTTTTATCGCTTAAGCCAATCGATAACTCGCTGTAGCTTTTATTTTTTTATTCAATATGATCTCTATATTAGTGAGTGACGTAATAGAAAATAACGAGTTAGCCAATCTTGGCGCGCCCAATGAGAAGGACATTATGATAAAACTCCCCTTAGTTATCTTTGCTAGCCTGTTAAGCACTAGCGCATTTGCGGCAACTTGCCCGAGTTATCTTGATGTTGAAGTGCGTAAATTGCACTCGGATGAGAAGATTAATCTGTGTGAATTGACTCAGGGCAAGCCAGTGTTACTGGTCAACACCGCGAGTAACTGTGGTTACACTCCGCAATTTAAGGCCCTCGAAGCGCTTCATAAAGAATACAAAGACAAAGGCTTAGTGGTGATTGGTTTCCCTTCCGATGACTTTTTTCAAGAAGAAAATGATGAAAAAGACACGGCTAAGGTGTGCTACATCAACTATGGTGTTACCTTCACTATGCTCGCGACATCGCCCGTGCGAGGCAGCGATGCTAACAGTGTATTCAAATACTTAGGAGATAAAGCTGGCTCGCCTAAGTGGAATTTCTACAAGTATGTCGTCAGTGGCGATGGCAATACTGTGCAGCAGTTTAATTCTAAGGTGAAACCCGATAGTGCCGAGCTTAAGCAGGCAATAGAATCAGTGCTTTAATGCCCAATTTATTCATTTTACTTATGTTAAGAGGCTACTTTGGCTAGGTTTTCAGGATTATCAAAAGAGATGGGTCACGCAAAGCGTGGCAAAGTGGGTGTGTTGCTACTTAACCTTGGCACACCCGATGCGCCAACGGCATCGGCGGTGAGGCGTTACCTTGCGGAGTTTTTATCCGACCCTCGGGTGGTCGAAATTCCAAAACTCCTGTGGATGCTAATTTTACATGGCATAGTGCTGCGCGTTCGCCCAGCCAAGTCTGCGGCGCTCTATCAGAAGGTCTGGACTGAAGCGGGTTCACCACTGATGGATATCAGCTTGCGCCAAACCGCTAAATTATCAGAAAAATTAACGGCCGATGGACATCAAGTATCAGTACATTTAGCCATGCGTTATGGCAATCCTTCTGTGGCGAGCACCTTACAAACGATGCATCAACAGGGGATTGATAAGCTGGTGGTGTTACCGCTCTATCCGCAATATGCGGCGCCGACAACCGGCTCGGCTTTTGACGCTATTGCAAGGGAATTAACCCAGTGGCGCTATCTACCATCGTTGCATTTTATTCACACGTATCATGATAACCCCGACTTTATTACCGCATTGGTGAACTCAATTCGTGCCGACTTTGAGCAACAGGGTAAGCCGCAAAAGTTAGTGCTTTCTTACCATGGTATGCCGGAGCGTAATCTGCACTTAGGCGATCCTTATTATTGCTTTTGCATGAAGACCACCCGTCTGGTGGCCGAGCAATTAGGGCTTACAGCGGATGAGTTTGTGATGACTTTCCAATCTCGCTTTGGTAAGGCTAAATGGTTACAACCTTATACGGATGCAACCATGCAGGCGTTACCAAGCGAAGGTGTACGTGACGTGGCGATTGTGTGCCCAGCGTTTAGTGCAGATTGCTTAGAGACCTTAGAAGAGATCGTGGGTGAGAATGGCCATATCTTTGCTAATGCTGGCGGGGAGAAGTTCCGTTACATTCCGGCACTGAACGATAATGATGACCATATCAGCATGATGGCTAACTTGGTTAAACCTTACCTGTAAGGTTTATAAGTGCAGAAATAAAAAAGGATAGCTTAGGCTATCCTTTTGTTTTTATGATTTATTATTCACCGAAATGATTTTCAAAATAGCTTTCGACAATCAATACGGCTGACACTGCATCGACTTGACCTTTGGTGAGGGCTTTAAAGCCGCCGAGTTCAAATAGCCGAGCTTTTGCATCTGTGGTGGTCAGTCTTTCATCCTGAGTGACAATTTTGACCCCAAACTTAGCGTTCAGTCGGTTGGCGAACTTTCTCGCCCTGTGGGTCATTTCCTGCTCTGTGCCATCCATATTAAGTGGTAAACCTACGACGACTAAATCGGGTTGCCACTCTTTAATGAGTTTGCCGATTTCATCCCAATTGGGGATTCCATCGACGGCTTTAAGGGATAGCAGTGGTGTGGCGCTGGCGGTGATTTGTTGCCCTATGGCGACACCAATACTTTTTGTCCCAAAATCAAAACCTAAAACGGTTTTTGCGTTCATCTGTATATTCACTCGTCACAATAAAATCGGCTAGGCGTGGCCCGCCTGTGATGACAATTGCCAAGCATCAAATCCGAGCGCGCGGCTCGCTTGTTGCCATCGTTCCTCGTGCTTGATATCGAAGAGCAAGGTCTGATCGGCAGGGATAGTCAGCCATGAGTTATCGGCCAGTTCTTGCTCCAGCTGGTTTTTGCTCCAACCCGCATAACCTAATGCCACAATAAATTTTTCTGGCGAGCGTTCGCTGCCAATCGCCGTTAATACATCCCTTGAGGTGGTGAGCATGAGGCCAGAGCTTAATTCTGTACTGTTGGCCCAATAAGGCTGGGATGTATGCAGGACAAAGCCTCTATCTTGCGAAACGGGGCCACCCATTAACACCTGCGCGCCCAGTGCCAGATCGGTCGACACTTGCTCAGCCGGTAAATCCATCTGCTCGAGCAATGAGTTTACTTCAATGCCCAGCGGTTTATTAATCACGAGCCCCATGGCGCCTTTTTCATCGTGCTCACATAGATAGATGACGGTGCGCTCAAAAAAAGTGTCATCGAGCGACGGCATGGCGATTAAAAAATGGTTCTGCAAACTCTCCATTAAATGCTCCGTTCAGCCCACAGGCGTTGACCAATAGATTAAATCCAGCGGCTTAGGCTGGTGGCGTATCAACCGCCGGCTAATTTGACTTTGTAGTTTTGTTTTTCGAGCAGTAGTTTTAGTTGCTCACGATTGTCGGTTTGCACTTCGATAGTGAAATCTTTGACTGTGCCACCACAACCACATTGTTTTTTAAGGGTTTGTGCCAGTGCTTTTAAGCCCGCTTCATCAAGCCCTAGGCCTGAAATGACCGAGACACCTTTACCTTTGCGGCCTTTGCTATCTCTGTGGATACGTACGATCCCATCGGATGCTGGGATAGCTTTGGCTTCTGGCTCGGCAGTAATGCGGCCCTTATCTGTGCTGTACACTAAGGAAACGTTGGGATCTACTCTCATAAGTCATCTTTTATCTGAATATATGCCGCTTAAGTTTACCAAACTCAACGTCTTTCGGGGAGGTAAAAAAAGGCCACTGACAGAGACTGAAAGTGGCCGAAGGTCAATGCTAGCTCTTTGCAGGGAAGTAGCATGTTTAAAAAGCAGACTTAGAGATGCTGCAATACCATAGCGATTAATGCCAATGCGGTTAGTAGGGCGCAGGGCATGATAAAACGATGCAATTTAGGCAGGGCGATTAAGCAAGCGGTGGCAACAAACCCAAAGGCGGCAACCGTGGTGTAATTCACCCCGTTCGACACAGTCTCAAAGACGAGCCAACTCAATACGACTAAAGGTAAAAACAGCAGCATCATGGGGAGATGAGGTGTGAGCTTACTGTTATGGGGATCGGCTGAGACTTTTTGCGGTGCGAACCAGAAAATCGCCGATGCCACAATCAATGCGCTAATGAACCAGTACATGTTATTTATCCCTTAATCGCTTTAAGTGATAATCATTATCATTTAAAGTGATTGCTGAAGTCAAGCTGAATAACACACTGCTTTTTCATCATATTGAGTTGTAGAACCGTCCATTGCTCTGTAAGCTAAATTTATTTTCGGCTTATTTGTGTTCGATAAGAACGACCAAGGAAATCATCATGAAAAATATAATTGTAGGTTTAGCCGTACTGGCACTGAGTGCCTGTAGTTCGCTGAAGTCGGGTTGGGATTTTGACCCTAGCGCCAATTTTACTCAGTACAAGACCTATGCGTGGGTCGCACAAAAGACCGATGCTTCGGGTTATCACCTCGATGGTTTAATGGATCAGCGCGTGCGAGATGCGGTGAACTCTCAGCTTTCATCTAAGGGCATGACCTTGGTCGATGCGAAAGATGCCGATGTATTAGTGAACTATCTGACCAAAATCGATAAGAAGATTAATGTCGATACCTTCAATACCAATTTTGGCTATAACCCTTACTATGGCCCAGGTTGGGGCTGGGGCGGTAACATGCAAACCCAGACCACAGTCAGAGAATACGAAGTTGGCACCCTGATCATTGATTTAGTTGATAATAAAACAGCTAAGTTAATTTGGCGTGGCTCAGTAGCTGATACTATCCGTGATAAAAATACTCCTTCGGAAAGAGTACAGCTGATCAACGAAGCGGTAGGCAGCGTGATGGCGAATTTCCCGCCAAAGCCTGAAAACAAATAATTTACTTTTAGTCTAAAAAAGCGGCCTTTTGGCCGCTTTTTTGTGGCCAAAATTTAGGCTTGATTGACGTTAAGATGAGTTTTCTGCAAATTTATATATTTTAATTGATTTTGCTTTATTAAAACTTATCAAAAAATAAGCTTAATGGAAAACGGGGAATAGCTCGTTCTTGGTTAATGTATTGTTATTGAAGGGTTGTAGCGTTACGTGATATTGAAAAGTAGAAATGACTAATGCACAAATACTACCAATAGATTAAATATTCTAATGACAAAATTTAAATAATCTCATTATCCAGTCCGTGGATTATCAGGCAAAATCCGTTCTTTATGCATGGGTAATAAGTAGTTTAAATGCAAGAAGCGCAATTTATCGGATTATTATGGCTGATTGGAATTTTGGCCGAGGCCATGACTGGGGCATTAGCGGCTGGCCGTAAACAGATGGACTTATTCGGCGTGGTTATTATTGGCTGCGCGACGGCGATTGGTGGTGGCACCCTAAGAGACATGCTGCTTGGAAATTACCCTTTGATTTGGGTCGAAAATGTCCATTATCTGATCGCGATTGCATTTGCCTCTTTGTTAACGGTTGCGATTGCGCCAGTGATGCGTTACCTGTCTAAATTATTTTTGGCAATTGATGCCTTGGGTTTAGCCGTATTCTCGATTGTTGGCGCACAAAAAACGCTAATGTTAGGGTTTAGTCCAACGATTGCTGTGGTGATGGGACTCGTCACTGGGGTATTTGGTGGGGTGATCCGCGATATTCTCTGTAACCAAGTGCCTTTGATTTTTAAGAAAGAACTCTATGCGGTGATTTCACTCTTTACCGCAGGCTTATATATCACGCTCAACGCCTATCAATTGGCGGAGTGGATAAACCTAGTGGTCTGTTTAACGCTGGGCTTTAGCTTGCGAATGTTAGCACTGCGTTACCATTGGTCTATGCCGACTTTCGATTATCAAGCCAATGGCGACCAACATACGCACTAATAAAAATGGGGCATTAAATGCCCCATTTTTATGCTTACTGCTGTGCTTGAATGGTTTTTAACGCTTCAAGCGCGGCGTCGTAATTGGGATGTTCGGAAATATTGGGGACTAGCTCCTGGTACTTAAGCTGACCTTCGGCATCAATAATAAAGATGGCTCGAGCGAGTAAGCCGTAATCCTCAATCAATAAGCCATATTTCTCGCCAAAATCACGCCACACTGAGTCGGAGAGGACTTTGATTTTGTCGACATTCTCGACCTTACAGAAACGTTTTTGAGCGAAGGGCAAATCTGTACTGATGGTCAGCATGACAACATCATCGGAGAAGTGACTGACTTCACTGTTAAAGCGCTTTGTTTGCAGCGCACAGACACCAGTATCTAAACTAGGTACGGCGCTGATCAGTACAGTTTTGCCTTTAAAGTCACTTAAACTAATAGGCGTAAATTGTTCGTCGACAACTTTAAATCGTGGCGCCATTTGCTCAAGCTTAGGTAATTTCCCTGCGAGAGTGACAGTCTTGTCGCCCATCATCACTTGGGGTTTATCATTGGCGATAGCGGTGGGGCTGAGAACCATTAAACTAAAAACACAGCCAGCGGCTAGAAACGAAACATACTTTTGCATTTTCTCTCCCGTACTCAGGTATGTTGTGCACATAGGCTTAAGGTACGACAAAACCTAAACTATCACCATAAAAAAGGCCGGTAATTACCGGCCTTTTAATATGCTTGCTGATTATTTGCTCTCTGGCAATTGCTTCACATGAATATCCATTTGTGGGAATGGAATTTCAATGTTTGCTGCATCGAGTGCATTTTTGATCTGTTCTAAAATTTGGAAACGCGCTGTCCAGTAATCGGCGGTTTTAACCCAAGGACGAACCACAAAGTTGATTGAAGAATTCGCCAATTCAGAAAGGCCTACAGTGTAACCAGGCTCTTTCAGTACGTATTGGTTGTTATCTAAAATCTCTGTTAATACTTTTTTGGTTTGAGCGATATCCGCAGAATAAGACACGCCAATCACTAAATCGATGCGACGATTTTCAGAGGCTGAGTAGTTTGTGATAGTGCCATTCATGATTGAAGAGTTTGGCGCCACAATTACTTTATTATCAGGGGTGCGTAATTTGGTTGAGAAAATGGTGATTTCATCAACAGTACCGGCAATACCTGCTGCTTCAATATAATCACCTACGCGGCATGGGCGGAATAGCACCATTAATACGCCTGAGGCAAAGTTAGACAGAGAACCTTGCAGTGCTAAACCTACGGCTAAACCTGCGGCACCGATAACAGCGACTAGAGAGGCTGTTTGTACGCCAATTTGGCCTAAGGTGGCGATAATGGTGAACACAAACACCACTGCCCAAGCTAAGTTAGCCACAAAAGACACCACAGTTGGGTCAATCTTGCGACTGTTAAGCAACTTGCGCACTAACTTTTGTGCGACGCCAGAAAAATATTTACCGACGAAGAAAATAATGAGGGCAAATAAGATTTTTAAGCCATAGGTCATGACTAAATCTGGCGCCTGCTTTAATAAACCTTCGAGGTTATCCATTAAATTACTCCCTAAAAATACGCTAACAAAACTAGTTATTATTGACGATAAATTGTACTCGTCGATTTAATCTGCGACCTTCGCTGGAATGATTATCCGCAACCGGTTCAGATATACCTTTACCGACAACGGTAAAGCGATTTGGATTGAAGCCGTAGTCTTCAACCAAAATACGTTTCACATTTTGAGCCCGTCGTAGTGATAACTGATAATTAAACTCTGGTGTACCGACAATATCCGTATGTCCCACTAAAGTTAATCGAGTCTCAGTATTCGCGTCTAAAAAAGCTTTCACTAAGGCTAAAGCTTTCCATTGCGATAAATCTACTTCGGCGATAGCAAACTCAAAATACACAATCGCGGTCTCAATATTATGACAATCAGCGGCTGAATAAGTACTGGGGTCATTGAGATCACATTGAATACTGCTGGATTTTACTTCGGCTTGGTAAACACAGCCATTGGCCATCACTGTGGTGTTTGCTGGTGTGTTAGGACAGGCATCCTTAATATCGGGAACACCGTCTTGATCTGTATCTTGCCATGCATACGCGGGTAACATCTGGCTTAAGCTCAGCGCTAAACACGTTAATTTAATCCATTGCATTACGGATATATTCACCACAAATCACCTTGTATTTTATCTTGGATAGTTAAAACCACTAAGAGATTTGCATTGCATTAGCATGAGCATCTTAGTCGGGTATTCTATCTTTTTATCGGCCTAACGCCAAGTTTTGCCCGTTATTTGATGCAAATCAATTGCATCAGCATAGATAACATCGGCTCCTTGTTGATTTTATCGGCAGACATAAAGGCAAACTATACAAATTTTTCCTTTGAGGCTAGAGTCGCACTTACGCGATGAATATCCGCGTCGGGGATAGGCAGAAGAAGTCGAGGGCAAGATGATAGATTTACGCAGTGATACCGTGACCCAGCCAACAGAGGCGATGCGCTTAGCCATGTCAAGGGCTGAAGTGGGTGATGATGTTTATGGTGATGATCCGACCGTTAACAGCTTGCAAGACATGGCCGCCGAGATGTTCGGCTTTGAGAGTGCGCTGTTTACGGCATCTGGCACTCAGGCCAATTTGCTTGCACTGATGGTCCATTGTGAGCGTGGGGATGAATACCTCTGCGGCCAGCAGGCCCATAACTATAAATTTGAGGGCGGCGGCGCGGCGGTACTCGGCAGCATTCAGCCGCAACCGTTGACCAATCAACTGGACGGCACTATCGCCCTGACCGATATTGAAGCGGCGATTAAACCCGATGATATTCACTTCGCGCGCACGCGCTTATTGAGCCTAGAAAACACTATCGGGGGTAAAGTATTACCCCAGACTTACCTAGCTAATGCGCAGGCGCTGGCATTTCAGCGTGGTTTAAAAATTCACTTAGATGGTGCTCGGGTTGCTAATGCTGCCGTGGCGCAGGGGATTGGGATTGCCGATATTGCGGGGCATTTTGATTCTGTCTCCATCTGTTTGTCCAAGGGATTGTGTGCGCCTGTTGGCTCACTGCTCCTAGGCGATGAGCGCTTAATTAAAAAGGCCACGCGCTGGCGTAAAATGCTGGGCGGTGGTATGCGTCAGGCGGGGATTTTAGCGGCGGCGGGTAAATTAGCACTCACAGAGCAGGTTGAGCGATTAGGCGAAGACCATGAAAATGCGGCGTATCTTGCCCAGCAATTGAGTCAGTTGAGTGAGTTTGAAATCGATTTGGCCGCCGTACAAACCAATATGGTGTTTGCAAACCTCGCGCCCCATGTCGATGAGAAAGCCCTAGCTAAGCGTTGCCGTGAGGCGGGGATCCTCATCAGCCCTAGCCGTACTCTGCGCTTTGTGACCCATAAAGATGTCTCGCGTCAGGACATTGATAAAGTGCTGCAAGTGTTTAAATTACATTTGCAGGCATAACCGGCGTGACGCCCAAGTGAAAGCTTGGGCTTTTTTATACCTCTGGCTTGCTATATCGTGGATTTTAAAATCAAAAGTCGAATTGTGAGCCAGATGCTAGGCGAATTTTTTTAAGCCTATCTATACTAAAAACAATAAGTTCACATCATTGAGGTCATGCTGGGTTGAAACCTAACAATAATACTAATAAAGGGGTCGATTATTGGACAAAACGGATCAGTGAATTGGAAATGCCAGCGCTCTGTTCCACCGTCCAAACGTTAGAAAAGCTTGCCAAGGATGACGTGTCGTCTCTCGCCTTACTCGGGCGAAGCGTGATGCACGATAACGCCCTCACATCCCGCATCTTACGGGTTGCCAATAGCGCGATTTACCATAAGGGTAGTACCCAAATTTCGACCGTGAGCCGAGCAGCGATAGTGCTAGGGTTTGATGCTGTGCGTAATATCTGCATCACGGCCCAGCTATTATCGAGCCTTTTAGAGAGTAAGAATCTCGCCCCCGCAGTTTATCAACGCCTCATTAAATTAATGGCGAAGGCATTTCAAGCCGCCATGTTAGCGCGGATGATGCTCAGTGATTACGATGAGGATATTCAGGAAGAAGCCTTTATTGCGTCTTTGCTTTACCACATTGGTGAGAGTGCATTTTGGAGTATCGGCGGCGAGTTTACCGAAATCTTAGACAACCAACTCAGTGCCAGTGAAACCCCGGCCGAAGAGCGTAGCGTCATTCGTGAAGCTTTGGGCACCTCATTTTCGCAGCTGACGCAGAGTATTGCGCGCCACTGGGGCTTAGGGGAGTTATTGATCCAAGCAGTGAATTATCCTGACGATCAACGCCCTGAAATTCGCTCTATTTTTCTTGCCGATAAGCTTTGTGAAATTCTCTCCCAAGAGGTGATAGATAAAACCGAGTTGGATAAGCGTATCAGCCAAGCCGCGCATTTTACTGGGCTGGATGAGAAAGAATTAACCCTGAGAATGCAGCGCTGCACCAAGGCGACCCATAAATTAGCCGAAGCCTATGGCGCCAAGGTGTTGATTGACTATCTGCCTGATCCTAAACGCATCAATAAGCTTGAGCCCAGCGTCCCTGAGGTAGAGTTGCCCGTGTTTGAGGCCAACTTGAATGTGCAATTGGCTAAGCTGCGTGAACTCACCGCCTTTGCAATCAACAAAGCCGATTTTAATCAAATCATGCAAACCGTGCTCGAGGGGATTTTAGAAGGAGTTGGTGTGGACCGCTGCGGAGTTTTGCTCTTATCTCCGAGCCGTAAACAGCTGCAACCGAGGATCATGCTCGGCCGAGACGCCGAGGAAATGAAGCAGCAGTTTATTATCGAGCTGAGTGATAGGAAGGGGCTATTTCCGCAGGCGATGGAACACAAGGAATGCCAGTGGGTGGATAACCCCAATGCCAAAAAATGGCTAGAACAATGCAAAGAACTTAAGACTCAGTTGCCTGAGTCGGGTTTTTTGATGGCGCCGCTCTTAGTGGATAATAAAGTGATCGGTTTTTATTATGCCGATAGGGGGCCTTCACAACGAAGCTTTAGCGAAGTGGATTTTCAAGCCTTTATCCACTTCTCGCAGCTGGCCAATGTATGTTTTACCGTGTCGCTAAAATAGTGACTTACTGAGCGTTTTTAATTTCAGCGGTAATGTGTTTGGCGATTGCATTGGGGATGGGAAAGCTCAAATGATATTGGGCAATTTTCCATTCCCCATTGGTCCTGATTAAGGTGCCAGTACCGCGACTCACGCCATAACTTGGGCTGTTGAGCAGTTCATCGAACAGGATAACATCACCATGCTGTACTAAATGGCGGCGAGTTAAATCGTAGCGCCAACCTTTGGTTGGGCGCGAATAGCGTTCAAACTCGGCCATGCCCCAGCGCTCAGTCGCATCGGTTCCAATAAAAATACCATCCAGACGATAGAGGGCAAAATACTTGTCCCAATCGGCACTGCTCGAATATTGATTCAATTTATTCAGCACTTCGGCGGCCGCCTGCTCATCGGTCAGCGTTATTGCGGCTTGTTCGTTGGCAATGGCCGTTTGTGGATGAAAGCATAGGGCGCCAAGCATGAATACGCTGGCGCTGAACAGGGCAAGACGTTGGCGAGTGCGTGTCGAATGGGCGCGCTGCTCGGCGCGAGTGGAGATTGTCATCGAAAATTCCTTATCGTTATGGTTATTAGGCTAATCGCTATGTTGATTCGGTCAATGCCAGTTTATCGGATCGAGTTGATAAAAATGGCTCAACTCTCGATAAAGTGCCGGATGTTCAAGATTAAGCGCTTCTGGCTTTTCAAAAAAGACCTCGGTGACTACGGCAAAAAACTCCGCAGGATTGGTGGCACCATAGTAATTAAACAGTGACGGGCGGCCAAGGGCGGCAGCTTGCACTAACTCATTAAAGGCCTGACTGAATACGCTCGACCACGACAGGTAATCTTGGCGGTGTTGTAAAATCGGCGCGCCATTGGCGTGACCATCTTCTTGATCTAATTGATGGGCAAACTCGTGGATCACTACGTTGTTGCCATCATGGGGATTGGCTGCGCCCTCAAGGGTGTTCTTCCACGACAGTATCACTTGGCCCTGCTCCCAAGATTCCCCCGCCAGCACATTTCGTTGCTCCCAAATCAAACCCGCGGGATCTTGGCGCTGGCTGTCGACAATAAAGGCATCGGGATACACCAATATCTGCCTAAGATTGGGGTAAAAGTCGGTGTTGCGATTTAGCAAAAGCAGGCAAGCTTGGGCGGCGATAGTGACGCGAATTTCATCGGTTATTTGCAAATCGTCGCAGCCAACGAATCGTTTCTCATCCAAAAAAACTTGAATGTGACGCTTGAGTTGTAGTTGAAGATCCGCGGGTAAGGCGTGGAAGTAGGGCAATCTCTTTTTCAAAATCGTTCGCCAAGCCTTAGGAAAGGCGCTGGCCATCACGCGCTTACGGTGGAGCGTCTTGCGCCAGCGGCTCGACGCCAGCCAAGCGATTGCACCGAGACCAAGCATTAGGGTAATGAAAACGGCGAGCATGACTTCCTCAGTGCAATATTTTCCTTAGGTATATTAGCTAATGGGGATTCAGTGAGGCGAACTCAATGCTTTGGCTAAAAATAAATCGATACAGCGAGTTATTAATTACCAAACTCTGGATGTCGTAGTGCTTCGGTGCGATTGCGTCCGGCTTGTTTGGCCTGATATAGGGCTTCGTCCGCATCGGAGATGATTTTATTGGCATCGAGTGACTGTGGCGGTTGCCAGCAGGCGACCCCTAAGCTGATGGTCACCACGCCTGAGTGGGATGAGCTTTGGTGGGGAATGGCCAATTCCATGATGGTTTCGCGCAGTCGCTCGGCAATTCTATAAGCGTCTTCACAGTGGCTCGAGGGCAGTAACAAGGTAAATTCTTCCCCACCGTAGCGGGCAAGGATATCTGTTGGGCGTTGCAGAATCGATTTGGCAGCATTGACGACCTGCTTTAAACACTGATCGCCAACGACGTGGCCATATTTGTCATTAAATTCTTTAAAGTTATCAATATCAAACATCACTATGCTGAGTGGCATATTGTGATCGTTGGCGTAATTCAACTCCTTGTTAATTTGGCTGTCGAGATAACGGCGGTTATAACAGCCCGTTAAGCCATCGGTTTCGGCCATTGCTTTGACTTGCGCGGCGTAGGTTTTTAGGGTCTCTAGCGAGCTGACCATTTGTTGCAGCTCTAAGTTATCGGTAATCGGCATTTCGGTATCGAGTTTTTCATTGGCGATGGCATTCATCGCATCCCGTGTGGCGATCACAGGTTTGATAATTCCCTTGGCGATAAAGTGCCAGCTGATCAGCCAGATAAAGAAGCAATACACTATCCCACCACAAAAAATCAGGATCACGAAGGCAGTGCTGTCGCTCTTGAGGTTAGTGCTTGCCACTTGGATTTCATCTTCTACATGGTTGACTAACACTTGGGTGAAGCTGGCGATTTCCCGCGCGGCATTGGCTTGATAGCCAAAATGCGCATTAGCGATGTGGGTGCTTTTTAAGGCGTTGCGTGATAGTTCAAACAGGTTGTCATTACCCACCATATTTTGCTTTATTTGAGATAACCAGTTGAGATACAGCGTATTATCCTGCGGTATCGAGGCTGCGACGGCCTCCATTTTGAGGAAAAGACGCATGGCATCCCGTTGCAGGCGGTTGAGTCCTATGGTGGTTTGGGTGTTTTTAACTTCATCCAGCAGCACAAACAGGTGTTCACCCTGATGCAAATAATCAGAGATTTTTTGATGCTCATTGAGATTATGGGTTATTCCCGTGAGATTTTTTTGGGCGATAAGCTGGCTATTGAGCTCGTGGCTTGAGTCGAGCTGCGCCTGCATCTCAATGGAAAAGGCCGATGACATTCCCGCGAGGTTTGCCTGAATATTTTGTGCCTGTAATTTGGCCTGTAACGCGCTGTCGGTCAGGGTGTCGAGCAAGGGCAGTTGTTGCTGAAAATACAGCTGAGTGTCAATTGTCCTATTTAATGCCTCATGGATATTGGCCGTATTTTCAAGACTTAACAGCACTTTAGTATCTTGCAGCAATTGTTCCCATTGATGGGTCAACTCTTGCAGTAAGCTGAGCCGCTGCTGCTCGGTATCGTAGTGATTCAGTTCGGTGGTGATAATTTGCAGTCTTTCGCTGTTTTTTGCCAATTGCAGCGCTGTGGTGACTTTGACGACATCGCTGTTGACCAATTGCTCTATTTTGGTTCTTAACTGTTGTGACAATAGGATGGCGATAATGCCATTGAGCAGCGCCATGCCTAGGATGAAATATAAGGCTAGCGTGATTTTATGTTTAAGACTGGTGAGCCGTTTCGAGTTCATTTGTTTTTCTTATCAATTGCAGGCACTTCCCCATAGGTATTCTGCAGGTATTTAATTTTGTTACTTAACTCAATAAAAATATCGGTACTGTTTGCTTCGTGTCGGCTTGCGGCATAGCAAGCATGGCTTAGCTCGGGATAAATCTGCCCCATAGCTGTAGTGGTAAAGTGTCCTACTTCCAATACTTTAGTTGACCAAAACAAGTTTGCTACGTGGCTTGCCTCAAAGGCGCCGGCAATGGCTCTTTTTGAGGCTTGTTTAAATTCGGGGGCTGTGACGACATCCATGCGACAGGGATTACCGCCTCCTAGAGCATAGGCATATTGGGCTTCATAGGTGCCCATGTATTTGAGTAACCAATAGGCGGCTTGTGGATTTTTACTGTCGTAGCTCACCGCAAAAGCGTAGGCGCCGTTATAGGGCATGCCGCCAGGCACTTGGGCCACGCCAAGTCGAGCGCCTGGTATGTTCGCTTCGACTTTAAAGGAGGCGGACCATAGGTTGTTGTAAGCAAAGGGCCAAATCGCCACTTGTCCCGTTGCCATTGCATTGGCTGCTTCGTTGAAGGCAAATTTATCATCTGCTGGAATGGCGTAAGGCATCAGTTTTCGATAGATAGCGCTCGCCTTTATCGCCTCTTGGTTGATTGCAGGCACTTCGAAGTGGGTGATCTGCTTTTGCGGATTGTAGACGGGCCACATCCAAGCGCCCCCTAAGCTCCAAATGATGCTCGAAAATTCATCGTTAATATGGGGCTTATTGCCAGACATTAACGCGAGACCATAAAAGTTATGACTTAGCGGTTTATCGGCGAGGAGTTCACCTGCTTTTCGGGTAAAAAACGCGGCTTGGTCCTGCAATTGGTCGAAGTTAGTCGCGGGTTTTAGCGGATAACCAAAGCGCTGCTGAAACTGCGTTTGTTCGGTTTTATTCTCAAATAAATCAGCGCGGTAATGACTCCCCATCACGTAGTTGTTGTAGGGAATAGCGTGTAACTCACCGTGATAGGACAAAATATTCAGCAAGGATGGGTAATATGGTTCGAGATAGCTTTCCATCGCTTTCTCGCCGTCGGGATCGTAGAGTTTTGCGAGTTCTAATAGGGGGACGGTATAGCCATTGGCGGCCCACTCTTTTGCCCAGCCGGCCTCCATGGTTAGCAGATCATATTTTCCTTCACCTTGCAGCAATGCATGGGTCTGTAGTTCGAACATGCCTTCCAGCTCGGTACTGACCACATTGACTTTAACGCCGGTTTTTTCGGTGAACTTGGGTAACATTTCCTGCGTTAGGTAGTCAGTCCAAAAGCCTTTTTCGGCGACTAAGGTGATGGGCGTTTTGTTCGTGAGGGGGGGAATTTGTGCCAAGGAAAATTCCGCTAAGGCAGGTGCTGCTAGCGTGAAACCCAGTCCGACAAGTAGGAGTGACAAAGGTTTTAACAAGAATAACCCCTCGGATACAAGTGTTAACATGCTAATAAGTAGCATTAATCATCTCGACTGTACAATAAGGATAGGCTTGATAAAAAACTATGTCTTAATTTTTGTAGGGTTTTGAGGCGAAAAAAAACGGTGATCGAATTAACTTGGATCACCGAAAAAGGTTGGGAGATGGCGCGATACTAAGATTTTTTTATTTGCTGCTCGCGCATCTGCCGCAAGGCGGTGGGCAAGGCATAATGTTGTTCAATTAAAAAACGGATCAATTTCGATTTGGATATGTCACTTTCTTCAGAGAGCTTGGCTAAATGGCTGATCGCCTCTTCACTGAGGGAGAACGTCGCTTTTCGGTAATGTGGGCGCTCCTCTTCAATACTCGCATCGAGCTGTCTGGTTGCCGTTTGTGGTCGATGTAACGTCACTACATTGGAAGAATCCAGCGTGACTTCGACTTGGGCTTCTTTGACTAAATCGACCGCAACGGCAGAGCCCGTGCTCGGAAGGCGAGTCTCTCCCATAGCATAAAGGGTTGCGGCATCAATAAACTCATCGAGGGAGAGGGGCTGCGCGCCACCCCTAGATGGCATAGCGTTTTTCTTGAGGTCGCTGAGTCCCATATTGTCCTCTCAGGTGATTTGGCTGAGGTTGATTGATAGCACTGCGTGGTGCGGCCATAGAGGTGTTTGGCCTGAGTAACGCCGTTAACGAGGCGGCGCAGTCAACCTGAAACATTTCGCAGGCAATGGCGCGGATTTCGTTGGCAGCCTTACCGCTAGGCTCAATCTCCATCACGGATAATCCCGATTCTTCGCTATCATCATAGATGTTACGGCTGTAGGTGACCGCATCTAACACATTGATATCGTATGTTTTACAGACTTCTTTTGCCTCTAAAATACGGTTCGCTTGATTCGGCAGGTTAGGGCATTGAGTGATAACGAAAGAGGCATGTAATTTGGGGTTAATCATCTTACAGGTGGCGACGATATCATCCATATGGCTCACGGTTTTTAAGTCGCGGCGTTTTGGTCGCAGCGGCATCAAGATATGCGAAGCCACCGACATGGTCGCCCTTAATGCGAGGTTATCCTGTCCACCACAATCTACGAGAATGAAGTCGTAGTGTTGCTCTAAACTCAGCAAGTCATTACGGATTTTGCCATAAAGTTGCACACAGTTGATGCTAGCAAGTTTTGGATTGTTGTTTCTGGCTTGGATCCAATCGGATGTGGTGCGTTGTGGATCGCAATCCACCATGATGACAGAGGCACCACATTCAGTGGTGAGAAATACTGCGATATTTTGTGCGAGGCAACTCTTACCGCTGCCGCCTTTTTCGCCGCCGACTAACACTATCATGACGAATTCCTCAATGCTTAGGGTATCACTTGGGCGGCTGTTATAAGTGTCGAGCTTTTACCGCACCTTGTTGTCATAAATGAATGTAAACCCTATGTTAATTGAGGTCAATTAGCTGATTTTTGACGTTTTTTTATAAAATGTCGAGCGATTATTATTTGACGTTACAGTGGCGTGTGCCGTTTATTTGACTCTTATATCGAGCAAAGGTAAATAAGGTTAATCTGTGGTTAATTGTATGATTTAAAATGTTTTTGTTATTCTTTTGGGCGTATTTAAGTCAGCGTGACGACTTGAGTCGAGTGCAACGATTGCCTCAGTCTTAATTCTTATATTTCTTTTGTGAATATAATTTTAGATATTTATTCTTAAATATTATTGAAACCTTGTTGTTTGCTTTATGATTTTCAGTCGAAAGTTGTCTTGTCTCTGTTCTGTATGTCATCAAATTGCCACCTAATTCAGTTAGGATTTTCCTATTATGCCGTCTAATCACCTTGATTTTTCTACCATTCGTGAAGGGATGCCAAAATGGATATTAAAATGCTTATGCCTATTGAATTTGAGTTGGTCGAATCTGCACCTTTATTTCATGAGCTGCTGAATCTACGCGATGCTGCGGGGCATCCCTCTATCGGTGTGGAAATGGGGGAGGGTCATCCGTTACAGCCTTTATATTGGGTGTCGATTCGGGTGACGGGGGAACAAGAGAAAAACTCGCCGTCAATCATCGCGACCAGTTGCGTGTATGGCGATAAGGCTAACCATTTGGCGATTGAGGACTTTATTGTTTTACCTGAATATCGTCATTTAGGCTTGGCCAGCATCATGTTAGAGCGGGTGATGACTTATATTGATGAACATGCCGCCCCCGGCACCTGTGTCAGCATCAATGTGCATGGCGAAGAGGAGCGACTCTGCGGCGATTATGGTTTTGTCTATTCTCCCTGCGCCAACCTTGGGCCGAACATGCGTAAAATCTATTCTTAATCTCTATTTCCTGACTCAGGGTAAGTGGATGACTTATCCTGAGTGCGCTTGCCGGGTACTTGCAGGATAATAGTCATATTGTTTTGCATCACAAGTCACTTAGCTTGCAGTATGACTTCATGATTAAATCACTCGTTAACTTTAGGCATTTTTCCGTCAATAGCGTAGCATCCACCTATGAGTGTGTTTTTTGTTTGAAGTGGTAATGCAATGGATCAACAACAGCTTATCGATGCCGTAAATCAGGTGATGCCTTTTGGTAAATATGCCGGTCGCCGCTTACTCGAATTGCCCGAACCCTATCTAGTGTGGTTTCATCAACAGGGTTTTCCAAAGGGAAAGTTAGGTGAGCAGTTAGCGCTGATTTATGAGGTCAAACTCAACGGCCTTGAGGGCATGTTAAAACCGCTATTGAAATGAGTTCCCTACTGAGCGATAAAAATCCTACTTTTGCGATAAGTGTTGTATTTCGTGATAGAGATTGGCGATTTATTACCTATGGCATGTTTTAATGCCGCATATTAGTAAAACACAAGGAACAAAAGGCATGATGGCAAAATTGGTAAAATTAGCGGCTGTAGCAACTTTAGCGTTAGGTATGTCAAGTGTTTGGGCACAGGGCGTCGTTCATGAAGGTACTGTGGTTGATACCATGAATGGTGGCGGCTACACCTATGTTCAAATTAAAGAAGCTGACAACACGTTTTGGGCCGCTGGCCCAGAAGCTGAAGTCAAGAAAGGCGACAAAGTGGCCGTGGTTGAGCAAATGTGGATGAATCAATTCACCAGCAAAACCTTAAACCGCACCTTCGACAAGCTGTTGTTTGTTGGTCAAATCGAGAAGAAATAATCGGTGTCTTAGCAACATTCATGTTGCGATGAGTTCCTAAACCGCCTCGCCTTGTTCGAGGCGGTTTTGTTTACAGCGGCAAAGCTTTTCTTATCGCGTTGATGCTATCGCTCGAATCTAAATCGCGGCAGAATATAGCGATTATTTACACTCTTGGTTGATTACTCGTGTCCGCTGCCAATTCAATCGAAAAGCCAGTCGAAGTCGTCCCCTATCAACGCCGTTATGCGCGTGCGGTGAGTGAACTCTTTCATCAGTGCGTGCATCAAATACAACATGAGCGTTATAACGCCGCGCAACTTAAGGCTTGGTCGCAGGCACCCCGTTCGAGTCAACATTGGCATTTACGCTTAAGTCGTTCCCAAGCATGGATTATTTTGGTGACAGATGCCGTGGGCTTATCTAAGATTTGTGCAGGTTTTATCAATGTCGAAACGGATTTTCACCATAGAGGATATATAGATAGCCTCTATATTCATCCCGATTGGCAACGGCAGGGGCTGGGGGAGCGAGCTTATCGACAGCTAGAACTGTGGGCGAGGGAGCAGGGGTATAGTCAATTGAGTGCCGATGCGTCTTATCTTTCCCGCGGGCTGTTTATTAAACTCGGATTTGTCCAACAGCAGCGCAGCTATCAACAAAAACTGGGCCAGGTATTGCCGAGTTTTTATATGACTAAAAAACTGTAACTGAATGGGAATACACTGCTTATGTGCCCATTGGTCATGATTAACCCATAGGAGTGGACTCCAATGCAGATACGCTTATTTTCTCCTGTGGACGTGGCACAGGTGGCGGCGGTATTTAACGCCAGTGTGATGGAGGGCGCGCAGGAATATTACTCGCTTACCGAACGTTTAGCTTGGGCGCAAAACCAAGGTGAGGCGCGAAGTGATGCTTACTGGCTGGCTAAGTTAGAAGACACCACCACTTGGGTTGCACTTGAAGACGATAAGCTAGTCGGCTTTATCAGTTTAAGGTTGTGCCCCGATAAAGAGCTTGATTGCTTAGTCGGCGAAGTTGATTGTCTGTTTGTTCATCCTGAATATGGTCGTGCAGGTGTAGCGACACATTTATACTTGGCTCTACTCGAAGAGGCCAAAAGCCTTAATCTTAAACGGCTTACTGTTGAAGCTTCCTATCAGGCGCGCCCTTTCTTTGAGAAACAGGGCTTTAATTGCATTCGCCGTAATGAACTACGTCGCTATCTGACCGCCGAAGATCAACAAAACGACAGGGCGCAGGTGTTAGTAAACTTTAGTTTGATTATGTCCTTATCATAGGTTCGCGCTCGAAGAGGCAGCTCTTTTCTGGCCATAGGATGAGTAATAAAAAACCGCCTCGTTTCCTTGGCGGTTTTTTATTGATCACAATATTCATCAGGCTAAGTCAAACACCAGTGCGGTGACTGGGCTGTCAGTGGTGCTAAATCTAACCACTTCTTCGGCGGTGATATGTGCGCCATCCCCAGGGGTGAGCACTTGGTCATTGACCTTAAGCGTGCCTTCCACCAGTTGCACATAGAGCTGACGCTGTGGCTTAAGCTGCGGCATATTCACTTGCTCTTGCGGTGCCAGCATAAGGCGATACAGGGTCGCATCCTGCTGTACTTTCAAGGTGCCATTTTCACCCGTTGGGGTGACCACGGCGGTCAGCGCCGAGGTTTGCTCGAAGGCCTTTTGCTGATAACACGCATCAATGCCTAGGGTGTCTGGTTGGATCCAGATCTGCAAAAAGTGCAGAGACTCAGTGTTTGATGCATTAAACTCGCTGTGATAAATCCCTTTACCCGCAGACATTAACTGAAACTCACCCGCTGGTAGGGTCTTAACATTACCGAAGCTGTCCTTATGGGCAATGGTGCCTGAAATCACATAACTGATGATTTCCATATCTTTATGGCCATGGGTTTCAAACCCTGCGCCCGGCGCAACTCTGTCATCATTAATGACTCGTAGGGAAGACACGCCCATATGCTGCGGATCGTAGTAGCTTGCAAACGAGAAGGTATGTTGGCTCTTTAACCAGCCTAAATTTGCCTGCCCACGGTCCTGCGCTTTACGTATACGGATCATCATTTCCTCCTTATTTTAAGCGTGCAGCTAACAGGTTGTCGGCACTGAGTTTACCCGCACCTGACACGGCCAGAGACACAGTGGCGGCTAACAGGGCTAAACCAAATTCATAACCGTTATTGCTGAGGAACAGACCGTTACCAATGTGGACCGAGAAAATCGCGACCACCATAGTAAAGGACAATACCAGTGCTGTTGGGCGAGTCAGTAAACCGATAATGATCAGCAAGCCACCAAAGAATTCGCTCGAGCCCGCCATCAGCGCCATTAAGTAGCCAGGGGTTAAGCCGATGGAGGCCATCCATTGTCCTGTGCCTTCTAGCCCGTAGCCACCAAACCAGCCGAAGAGCTTTTGCGAGCCGTGGGCCATGAGGATGATCCCGATAGGAATACGCAGGGCCAATGGGGCGAAACTTGGGGCAGAGGTTAGTAATTTTGTGATAAGTGTTTTCATGGGATGTTCCTTAATTCAAATTTTTTAACTATGTCGTTAATGGGTTAGTCGGTGGAGGCTTAGCGTTAATCTCTCCATTGGTTTAAAGTCTAGTCTTGACCTGATGGAAAGAAAATCGGAACATTTTCAAAGTCTATTTCAAAAAATTTGAATAAGAGGTGGCTATGTTACCTGTGATGAGCCTAGATGGCTTGATAGTACTCGATACTATTGATAAGAAAGGTAGTTTTTCGGCAGCAGCCGAATCCTTATTCCGGGTGCCATCGGCGCTGACCTACACAGTGCAGAAATTAGAGAGCGACTTAGGGGTAAAATTATTTGAACGTAAGGGCCAGCGTGCCGAATTGACCTTAGTTGGCCAGCTAGTATTACGCCAAGGGCGGGAGATTTTAGCCGCCACAGCCAGGCTTGAGGAGGCGGTTAGGCAACTCGAAACGGGCTGGGAGTCGGCATTAACCTTAGCCATAGATACTGTGGTGCCCGATTTACCACTGCTTAAACTGATTGCTGAATTTACCGAGTTAGGTAAACAGGTGACCATCAATATCACCGAGGAGTCATTGGGTGGCGGTTGGGATGCGCTGTATTCGGGCCGCGCCGATATTGCCATTGGGGTCACGGGGGAGTTACCTAAGGGGCAATATCACTTAGTCGAAATCGGCATGCTTGAATTCGTGTTTGCCCTTGCGCCTCACCATCCCTTGGCACAGTTTGACCATCCCATCCCGACCGAAGCCCTGTTGCAATTTCCCTCCGTGGTGGTGGCCGACAGCTCAACGGCGCTTGCGCAGCGCTCCAGTGGGTTGTTTGATAGTCGCCAAGTTATTCGCGTGCCGAACATGCAGACCAAGATTAAAGCGCAGCAACTCGGACTGGGGGTGGGTTATCTTCCCAAACATTTGATCCGCGAAGAACTCGCTTCTGGCGCATTAGTCGCGTGCAAGGTTGAGATCCCAAGACCGGCGCAGCCAGTGTTTCTCGCGTGGCGCAAGGGGAATCAAGGCAAAGCGCAGGCGTGGTTTGCCGAACGTTTACCCCATTGCGACTGGTTGTTTTAGTAGATGTTAAGCGTGCGTTTTGGTACTGGATTGAGTGAATCACAGTACTTAACCTTTCGGCTAAGTACTGTGATTAATTAAGAGGATAGAGCTTTGACGCAAATCCCTGACACAGGGCGCTTACACTGAGCGCTTTACATGGCTGGTGTAATGCACATGGGGGGAGAGCAAATCCGCTAAATTGGGGTTGGGCGCCCGATTGAGGAAGCGAATAAAAGCCTGTGGTAGGGTGAGTGTCTCAATCGACTCCTGCCAGCGCGCCTGTAACAGTGGGTGATAACCTTCTTTCCCCGCGGCGGTATAGGAGGTAGAAACACCCACATAGAGCGCATCGGGCTGCACTGGATACCAGAGTGATAAGCCGTCCTGCTGCATCATTTCAAGCTTGAACAAACGTTCCCCTAATGGGCGTCTACCATCGTAGTAATAACGTAATCCATAGGTATAGGGGAAGCTGCCCGCACCCGTGCCGCGCACACTGTTGTTTGTCGCGGCGTTAATTGCCGACTCCAGCGCTTGGTATAAATACTGGCCTTGGATTTCGTATTTGACTAATGGCAATTCGAAGGGCAGCAATTGCCCCAACACATCGGCGAGGGTGAGCCTGCCTTGGGCGACCGATTGCCTTACTCCACCCGCGTTATGCAGGGCAAAGTGGATGCGGGGATCTTCAAGCTTGGCCTCTTGGAACATACTGCGGCTCACCCAAGGGGCGATTTCGCTGCCATGGGGTAATGCCTTAGATGGCAGTCTGGTATGCACTAGATTCTTAGGTACAAGGGCTAAGACTTTGTTTTCCATCTCGGCAATCGCGGGGCGATAGATATCGTGGATCACGCCATGAATATCTTCATCGGCATCATCCCACAATACATAGGGATGCTCATTAAAGCGTTGCTGCACCGCTTGATAGTCGGTGTCATCCACTTGCTCACTCGAACTCAACATAAACTGTTTATCGAGCATAAAGTAGTTGCCACCCTTTAGGTTTATCGCGCGGCCCGCTGCATCAAATTCAATCTCGGCCAAGCCTAAGGTTTCGGCATATTTCCCCGCATGCACGATAGGAGTGCCATTGACCATTTCACCATAGGGAATATTGCTTAACCCCAAGGCGCTAAAATCGCCCTGCAAGGTATGGGTATGGCCGCCGACGATAAGACTGATGCCATCGACTTGTTCGGCAAGCCTTTTATCCTGATCTAAGCCTAAGTGACTCAGCACAATAATGTGCTTGATGCCTTTGGCATGCAGATGCTCGACGGTGCGCGCCGTGGTCGCAATCGCATCGACAAAGTGGGTATCGGGATCGGGTCTGGCGATGTCTTTCATCTGATCCAGAGTAATGCCGATGACGGCGAGCTTTTTGTCGTAGAAAGGCTTTTCGAGGTAGCTGGCAAGCTGAGTATTTTCATCATAGGCCAGAATATTCGCCACAGTACGTAGGTTAGCCGGCTTGCGAATATCCTCTTGGCTCAAGTCCATATTGCCCGCTAGCAGCGGGAAATCGATTTGCTTAGCAAATTCGGCGAGCCGCGCATTGCCTTCATCAATATCGTGATTACCAATCACCATGGCATCGGGTGCGAGTAAATTCAGCAGATGGGCGTTGGCCTTACCCTTAAAATGGCTGAAATACAGCGTGCCTTGGAAACTGTCGCCACCATGCAAAAATAAAAATGGCATTTGGCTTTGTGCGGCGCGGTCACGTGCCTGACTAATCTGATACCCCAGACGTGCATAGCCACCGCTGTGACTGGTGATATCTAAGGCTTTAAGCCCTAGATTGAGGGAAAATTGTACGCGGCTGGGCTCAAAATTCGAATGGGTATCGTTGATGTGCGCGAGTGAGAGTGTGTATCCCTGTGTCATAACCTACCTCTTTTACGGCGGGAGATTATAACCTTCTCCCCAAAAACAAGAAAGGGAGCCAAGCTCCCTTTACTTTAACAATGACTAAATAATGTCATTAACCCGAGCGTGCCTCGTCATCTTCGGCGGCGGCTTCGAAGTCGCCATCATCGGAGAGACGAATGCCTTTTTGCTTCATGCGCTTGGTCCAGAGTTTACGGGCCAATTGCTGCATGTCGGTCGCAGGATCATTCACATCGACAATCTCTAAGCCAAGTAGCGATTCGATAATGTCTTCTTGGGTCACAATACCTTGGCTACTGCCGTATTCGTCAACCACCATCGCAATTTGTGTATTGCGTTTAATCATCCGCTCGAATAACGGCAGGATTTTAGCCGTTTCGGGCACCACAAATAGGCTGCGCTTGAGTTCACCAATCGGTGCGTTCGGGCTGTAACGTTCAGCCAGTAAGACATCGGTACGGGTGATGTAACCGATAATGTCGTCGTGGTCCTGATCGTATACTGGAATACGGGTAAAAGGTTTGTCGCGATATTCTTGTACAAACTCATTTTGCGTCAGCGAAACGGGTAACGAGAACATCACGGTACGCGGCGTCATAATCGCCGTCACAGGCACGTCACGCACCTTGAGCATTTGGGTCAAAATTTTAGACTCTTGCTCGTCTAACTCACCGGATTCGTGACCAATCTTGGCCATGGCGCTCATTTCTTGGCGAATGTACTGACCTTCTTCCCCTTTACCTAGCAGGCGAGTCACCTGTTGCGACATCCAAATCAGCGGCTTAGTGACACGCTTCATCCAAGTGATGGCAATCGACACACTCGGGGCTAAACGGCGCCAGTGATTGGCTCCCACAGATTTCGGAATAATCTCTGAGAAGAATAGGATGATAAAAGTTAACACTCCGGAGAACACGCCGAGCATGTCATCACCAAAAACCTTGGCCGCTTGCGCACCGGCAACGGCGGCACCCACAGTGTGGGCAATGGTGTTTAGGGTCAAAATAGACACGAGAGGCGCTTCGATGTTTTCTTTTAGTTTACGCAACCGGGCGGCTGCGGCACTGTCAGTTTGTTCGAGCGAGGCGATATAACTAGGGGTAACCGAAAGCAACACTGCTTCGAATACACTGCACAGAAAAGAAACTCCGACAGCGACAAGCACTATAATGATGAGGGTTAACATATAGGTGGTATTACAACTCCATAATTTAGGCCAACATTGACCCACGCCGATTCTAGCATAGGAGTGTGGAGTTGCTGGCTAAAATTTTTCTGCGTCTGTATAATTCGCCGCCCTGTTGCAGGTTTTGGTGTTGAGGTTAGTCCTATGAGTGAAAAAAAGATCAATTTATTAGACCTTGATCGTAAGGCGATGCGCGCATTATTTGCGGATCTGGGTGAGAAGCCTTTCCGTGCCGATCAGCTGATGAAATGGATCTATCATTTCGGTGTCAGTGACTTCGAAGAAATGACTAACATCAACAAAGTGTTACGCCAAAAGCTGGCGGCGCGCTGTGAGATTGTTGCGCCTGAAATTTCAAGCTATCAAAAATCCACCGATGGCACCATTAAGTTCGCCATCCATGTCGGCGAAGGCCAAGAAGTCGAAACCGTGTATATTCCTGAAGATGACCGCGCCACTCTGTGTGTGTCATCTCAAGTGGGCTGCGCCCTCGAATGTACTTTCTGCTCGACTGCGCAGCAAGGCTTTAACCGCAACTTAACTGTCTCTGAAATCGTCGGCCAAATTTGGCGTGTTTCCCATTTCTTAGGCTTCGCTAAAGAAACCGGCGAGCGCCCAATCACCAACGTGGTGATGATGGGCATGGGTGAACCGCTGCTGAACCTTGCCAACGTGATCCCTGCGATGGATATCATGCTGGACGATTTCGGCTTTAGCCTGTCAAAACGCCGTGTGACCCTGTCAACGTCGGGCGTTGTGCCAGCATTAGATAAACTCGGTGATGCCCTCGATGTGGCGCTCGCCGTGAGTATCCACGCGCCAAACGATGAATTGCGCGATATTCTGGTTCCGGTGAATAAAAAGTATCCATTGCAAGAGTTCCTTGCGGGGATCCGCCGCTACATCGCTAAATCTAACGCTAACCGTGGCCGCGTGACTGTGGAGTATGTGATGCTCGATCACATCAACGACAGCACTGAACAAGCCCATGAATTAGCACAATTAATGAAGGATACGCCCTGCAAGGTTAACCTTATCCCATTCAATCCATACCCAGGTTCGCCCTATGGTCGTTCATCGAACTCGCGCATCGACCGTTTTTCTAAGGTATTGATGGAATATGGCTTAACTGTGATTGTACGCAAAACCCGTGGTGATGATATTGACGCGGCCTGTGGCCAGTTAGCGGGGGATATTCGCGATCGAACCAAGCGTTTAGCAAAAAAACGCATGCAAGAAAATCAGATTTCGGTCACAATGAATTAACTCTTTGTTTGCACAGATTTATAGGCTTGCCCATGAAGCATGGATTGTCAGGGTTTTCATTAGCAATTGCCCTGTCATTATTAGTGACAGGATGCGTAACTGAGCGTACCTATTCAGGGACTGATATTCCCGTGTCGGAGCGAAAACTCGATAAAGTCGCCGCCGCACGGGAGCGTATGCAGCTCGGTTTAACCTACCTTAATCGAGGTAACTCGGAACAAGCCAAATACAATCTTGATAAAGCAGTTGAATATGCACCAGAGCTCGAAGATGTGCATGTGGCCATGGCCTATTACTATCAAACCGTTGGCGATTTAGTACGTACCGAACAGGCGTATCAAGACGCTATCAATACTAAGGACGCCTCTGGCGATTCCATGAATAACTTTGGGGTGTTTTTGTGCCAACAAAAGCAATACGAAAAAGCTGAAAAAATGTTTTTGGCCGCGATAGAAATGCCCAAATATACGCGTACCGCGTCCAGTTATGAGAACTTAGGCATTTGCAGCCGAGACGCGGGACAAACAGAAAAGGCACGACAGTATTTTCAGATGGCGTTAAAGTATGACCCGAGACGCTCGGTGTCTTTACTGGAGCTGGCTGAGCTTGGGATGGATAAAGGTGATTATGTCGATGCGCAAAACCAATTAGCGCGTTATCACCAAGTGGCAGCCCAGACTCCAGAAAGTTTAACGCTCGGAATAAAAATTGAGCAGGCGTTGAATGATGATGCTGCTATGAAGCGATTTGGCATTTTATTGCTCGCCAAATTCCCAGCATCGCCTCAAGCCAAGCAATACAGAGTTAATTTGCATCAATGAAAGATAACGAAATAAACGCGTCAGTAGAACCAGTTGCAGCGAGTGAAGCTGAATCGACGCCTGATGTAACGCTCGGCACTGTACTCAGAACGGCTCGTGAGCAGATGGGCTTAAGCATTGCGGATACCGCGGTGAAATTACATCTGCGCCCAGGGATTGTTGAAAATCTCGAAGCCGACGATTTTTCCAATATTTCTTCTTCGACTTATGTTCGCGGATACGTCAAAAACTATGCGCGCATGCTGGGGGTGGACAACGCCCTGATTGAGGCATGCCTCGCGCGGCAGGTACCGTTAGTGACGCAGCCTGCCATGCAAAGCTTTTCCCGCAAGACGACCTATCAAGCTCGTGACACTAAATTAAAGTGGCTGAGCTTTTTTATTGTCATCGTGTTACTGGGCTTGTTCGTCCTATGGTGGATGCAAAGAACGACACTAGTGACTCATGTCGATATTTCAAAACCAACCGCTGAAGAGTTAGCCGCGGCGAATCAAACTTTACCGGGCGATGTGCTGCTGACGGAAACCGACGCGAGCCAGCGCTTAAGCGAGATTGCGGTCAATGGCTCTATGGCGACCGATGGTCCGGTAAAAGATACCGACGAGAGCACTATCGACCCTAATATGAACGATTCGGCAGCGATGGAAGCGGAGCAGACGCCTGCTGCCAATTCGGCTATGAATGCGAGCGAATCTAACACTGCGTCGGATTTGGTTGCGAGCAATGCCGTTGCGGTTCCAAGCGCGACACAAAACGTAGCGGCTAATACCGCGCCAGTGCAGAACCAAACTGCATCGAATGTGCCAGCAACTAATACAGCAGTAACCAATACAGCTTCGACTGCGCAAGCCATGCCAGTGGTAGCTGGGCAGTCGAGCATTACTATTGAGCTCACGGGCGATTGCTGGATCAACATAGTCGATGCCAAGGGCAAAGCGATTGTTGACGGCGTCCGTGGTGCTGGTGCGAATATTCAAGCCAGTGGTGTGCCTCCGTTTAAAGTTATCTTAGGTGCTCCCACTGTCGTGTCCACGTTTACGGTCGATGGTAAAGCCATCAGCCTTGCTGAATTTCCTAAGGGTCGTGTTGCGCGTTTGACTATCCCACAGGTTTAAGTCTGGCGCCTGACGCAGAGTACCGAAAAGAGCGTATTGAGTATGTATAACGAAACACCCATAAAGAGACGTCCTTCAACCCGCATTTATGTGGGCAATGTGCCGATTGGTGATGGTGCGCCGATTGCCGTACAGTCGATGACTAACACTAAGACCACAGATGTTGAGGCAACTGTTGCCCAAATCCGTGCCCTAGAAAAAGTGGGTGCCGATATCGTGCGTGTCTCAGTGCCGACCATGGACGCCGCTGAAGCCTTTAAAGTGATTAAGCAATCAGTATCTGTGCCGTTAGTTGCCGATATCCACTTCGATTACCGTATCGCCCTGAAAGTGGCCGAATATGGTGTGGACTGTTTGCGTATCAACCCTGGCAATATCGGTAACGAAGAGCGTATCCGCAGTGTGGTGGAGTGCGCCCGCGATAAAAACATCCCTATTCGTATTGGGGTGAACGGCGGTTCATTAGAAAAAGATCTGATGGACAAATACAAAGAGCCGACGCCGGAAGCCTTACTCGAATCGGCTATGCGCCATGTGGACATTCTTGACCGTTTGAACTTCGACCAATTTAAGGTCAGCGTAAAAGCCTCCGATGTGTTCTTAGCGGTAGAATCCTATCGTTTATTGGCTAAGCAAATTCGCCAGCCATTGCATTTAGGTATTACCGAAGCGGGTGGCGCCCGTGCCGGTGCGGTGAAATCAGCCGTCGGCTTAGGCATGCTGCTTGCCGAGGGCATTGGTGATACGCTGCGTATTTCGTTAGCGGCCGATCCGGTGGAAGAAATTAAAGTTGGCTTTGATATCCTAAAGTCACTGCGTATCCGTAGTCGTGGCATTAACTTTATTGCGTGTCCTTCTTGCTCGCGCCAAGAGTTTGATGTGATCAGCACGGTAAATGAATTAGAGCGCCGCCTCGAAGATGTGACGACTGCGATGGATGTGTCTATCATCGGCTGTGTGGTCAATGGCCCAGGCGAAGCCTTAGTGTCACACATCGGCTTAACGGGTGGACATCGTAAGAGTGGTTACTACGATGAAGGCGAGCGTCAAAAAGAGCGTTTCGACAATGATAACCTAGTCGATTCCCTCGAAGCGAAAATTCGCGCTAAGGCGAGCCAAATGGCTAACCGCATCCAAGTGAAAGACACGACTGAGTAACAGACACAGCCGAATCAACCCATAGGTTAAGCGTTATAAAACACTCAAGCCTTGAGCTAGACCCCGAAACCGACGTGGTCATTTTACGTTTAGTGTTGAACAGCCTATAATGCCTGACATTTTTTATTAATTTAGCGAAAATCGGACGAGTCGATACAGTGGCAAAACAGATCCAAGCGATTCGCGGAATGAACGACATTCTGCCAACTCAAAGTCCTCTATGGCAAAAAGTGGAAGCGGTACTACGTGCGAGCGTGGCTGCTTATGGTTACAGTGAGATCCGCACTCCAATAGTGGAAAATACCGATCTTTTTAAACGCTCTATCGGTGAAGTGACTGATATTGTTGAAAAAGAAATGTATACCTTCGAGGACCGTAACGGTGACAGTTTAACCCTACGTCCTGAAGGCACCGCCTCAACCGTGCGTGCGGGTAATGAGCATGGTCTGCTCTATAACCAAGAACAACGCCTGTGGTACATGGGCCCAATGTTCCGCCACGAACGTCCGCAAAAAGGTCGTTATCGCCAATTCCACCAGTTTGGTGTGGAAGTCTACGGCATTGGTAGCGCCGATATCGACGCTGAAGTGTTGATGTTATCGGCCCGTCTATGGGAAAAACTCGGCATTAGCGAGCATGTGACGCTTGAGCTGAACACCTTAGGTGACCCCGCTGAGCGCGCCGCTTACCGTGAAGCCTTGATTGCCTTCTTAGAGCAACACAAAGACAAATTAGACGAGGATAGCCAGCGCCGTATGTACAGCAATCCACTGCGCGTACTGGACTCAAAAGATCCTCAAGTGCAAAGCATTTTAGCTGATGCGCCTGCGCTGATGGATTACTTAGGTGAAGAATCTTCACAACATTTTGCACAATTGCGTGAACTCCTCGACGCAGTTGGCATCCAATACCGAGTTAACCCGCGCCTAGTCCGTGGTTTGGATTACTATAATCGCACGGTTTTTGAATGGGTTACCAATAGCTTAGGCTCTCAAGGCACTGTACTTGCGGGCGGTCGCTACGATGGTTTAGTCGCTCAATTGGGCGGTAAAGATACGCCTGCCGTCGGTTTTGCGATGGGATTAGAGCGTATCGTTCTGCTGCTTGAAACCTTAGAGCTGACCCAAGATATCCCCGCGGCTGTTGATGTGTATGTCGCTGCGATGGGGGATAGCTGCTTGGTTGAAGCCATTAAAGTGGCGCAGGAGTTACGCTCAACCTTACCGACACTGCGTGTTATGAGCCACTGCGGCGGCGGTAACTTCAAGAAGCAAATTAAGCGTGCCGATAAAAGCGGCGCACAAGTAGCCTTACTCATCGGTGAAGAAGAACTCGCCGAAGGTGTGGTTACCGTTAAATATTTACGCAATGACAACGAACAACAACGGGTCGCTCGAAATGCACTAAGCGCATTTTTAGCTGAACTTACCAAATAAGGGGACGTGCGCGTGGAAATTTATAGCACAGAAGAACAACAAGTTGATGCTATCAAGCAGTTCTGGAAAGATTATGGAACCTCGATTGTTATCGGGGCGGTCGTTGGTTTAGGCGGCCTGTACGGTTGGAACTATTACTCCGACATGAAAATCGTGAAGGCCGAAGAAGCATCACAGGCTTTCCAAACCTTAACCACCAAATCAAGTGACGAAGCGGCCATGCTGGCTGGCGTTGCTGAGTTTTCCAAAAATCACGACCAAAAGGGCTATCAAGCACTGCTGGATCTGATCGTTGCGAAAACCGCGGTTGAAGCGAAAGATTTTGCTAAGGCCGAAGAAGCACTGAAGAAAGTGATTGCCGCTAAGCCTGGTGCTGGATTAGATACAGTGGCAACACTGCGTTTAGCACGCATTCAAGCAGAGCAAGGCCAAATCGGCACTGCGCTGGCGACCTTAGATCAAGTGACGGATAAAGCTTTCTTAGCACAACGTGAAGAACTCAAAGGCGATTTCTTTGTACGCCAAGGCGAAGCGGATAAAGCGAAAACCGCTTACCAAGCGGCAATGGACAATGGCGGTGTTGTGACCAGCCCTGCACTTAAAATCAAACTTGATAACCTAAATCAAGCATAAGGGATCCCTTGATGAAGTCTTGGTGCAAGAACCTGCTAGCCGCTGGGTTAAGCCTAGCCATGTTATCCGCCTGTTCTTCTAGCGATGTAGAAGAAGAACCGGTAAGTGAGTTAACTGCGATTCAGGCGACAGTGTTTCCTGAAGTAAGTTGGAGCGCCTCTGTAGGTGATGGTGTAGGTGATTATTACTCTCGCCTCACTCCTGCAGTTCGTTACGGTAAAATTTTTGCAGCCGACCGTTACGGCGAAGTCGTGGCCTTTGATGAAGCCACGGGTGAGCGCGTTTGGAAAAAAGATTTTAGTGAAGAGTTTCGTGATAATGCCTTAGCCAAAAATAAGGGCGCACGCTTAGCTGCAGGTGTTACTGCCGCGCGCAATAAAATCTTTGTCGGTGGTGAGAGTGGTCTATTGGCCGCGCTGAATGCCGAAGATGGTCAAGTGCTGTGGCATGTCGTGGCTGGGGGCGAGTTACTCTCTAAGCCAACCGTTGCTGACGATGTGGTGGTGGTGAGCACGAGCTCTGGCGCGCTCGAAGCCTTTAACGTCGATACGGGCGCTAAGCTGTGGGCCTATGAGATGCAGTTGCCTAATCTGACCTTACGTGGCACAGGTTCTGCGGCCTATGAGGCGGGTGGTTTCTTTATCGGGACCGCCGATGGCAAAGTCGCCGTTGTGGTGAAAAACAACGGTCAAGCTGCATGGGAACAAGCGATTTATAATCCAACTGGCGGCAATGAGTTTACTCGTATGGCCGATGTGGATATGACGCCGCTGATCTTAGGTGACAACCTTTATGCGGTGAGCTACAACGGTAACTTGGTGTCGATGGAACTGCGTACCGGGCGTGTGATTTGGACGCGTAAGTACTCAAGCTTCAATGAACTAGCGTCTGCCGGTTTAAGCTTATTCCTAGTCGATGATCACAGCCGTATCTACTCTGTGGACAGACGTAACGGCCTAGAATTGTGGAGCAACTCTGAGCTGGCGAACCGTACACTCACGTCACCAGCCGTATATCGCGACTATCTGGTTGTGGGCGATTTTGAAGGTTATCTGCACTTTATCGACCGCAGCACAGGCAGTATTGTCGGTCGTATCCAAGTGGACAGCTCTGGATTATTCAGCCAGCCATTAGTGGTGGATGATAAAATCTACGTGCAAGGTCGCAGCGGAAAGTTAGCTGTTGTAACACTTCCTTAGTTAAAAGTGTTATCCTTGTAGAGCCCCTGGAAGTGTGTTCCGGGGGCTTTTTATTGAAAAGTTTTTTAGAGGCAAAATCATGATCCCTGTAGTGGCCCTTGTTGGTCGGCCGAACGTCGGTAAATCCACTTTATTTAACCGCCTTACGCGTACGCGTGATGCGCTGGTTGCTGACTTTCCTGGCCTAACACGTGACCGTAAATATGGTCGAGCATTCCTATCCGGCTATGAGTTTATCGTGGTGGATACCGGCGGTATCGACGGCACCGAAGAGGGGATCGAAACTAAGATGGCCGAGCAGTCCCTTGCCGCTATCGAAGAAGCCGATGTTGTCTTATTTATGACCGATGCGCGCGCGGGCTTAACCGCCGCAGATTTATCTATCGCTCAGCATTTACGTAGCCGCCAAAAAACCACTTTCGTGGTGGCTAACAAGATTGACGGTATCGATGCCGATTCTGCCTGCGCCGAGTTTTGGTCGTTAGGTTTAGGTGAAGTCTATCAAATGGCTGCTGCCCAAGGTCGCGGCGTGACCAACATGATTGAGTACGCCTTAACCCCTTATGCCGAAGCGATGGGGATTGAACGCCAAGGCGAAGAGGAAGAAGTTGACGAGCGTCAGTACACCGAAGAAGAAGCCGAAGCCGAGCAGAAGCGTCTGCAGGATTTACCGATTAAGCTTGCGATTATCGGTAAGCCTAACGTAGGTAAATCGACGCTGACTAACCGTATCTTAGGTGAAGAGCGTGTGGTGGTTTACGACGAGCCGGGCACTACCCGCGACAGTATTTACATTCCGATGGAACGCGATGGCCGCGAATACGTGATTATCGATACAGCTGGTGTGCGTCGCCGCAGTAAAGTCCATGAGGTGATTGAAAAATTCTCGGTGATCAAAACCCTAAAAGCGGTAGAAGATGCCAACGTTGTGCTGTTGATCATTGATGCCCGTGAAGGGATTGCCGAGCAGGATTTAGGTCTATTAGGTTTTGCCTTGAACGCGGGCCGCGCCTTAGTCATCGCCGTCAACAAGTGGGACGGTATCGATCAGGGCATTAAAGACCGGGTTAAGAGTGAACTCGACCGCCGCTTAGGCTTTATCGACTTTGCTCGCATTCACTTTATTTCGGCGCTACATGGTACGGGCGTTGGCCATCTGTTTGAGTCGATTGAAGAAGCTTACGACAGTGCGACTCGCCGCGTGAGCACCTCTATGCTGACCCGCATTATGCAAATGTCGCAGGATGACCATCAGCCGCCATTGGTGAACGGTCGCCGTGTGAAACTGAAATACGCCCACGCTGGTGGTTATAACCCGCCAATCGTGGTAATTCACGGTAACCAAGTCAGCAAGCTACCGGATTCTTACAAGCGCTACATGATGAACTACTTCCGTCGTTCATTGAAAGTGGTCGGTACGCCAATTCAGCTACGTTTCCAAGAGGGTGATAACCCGTTTGAAAACAAGGTCGAAAAGCTGACTATGAGCCAAGAGCGTCGCCGTAAGCGCGCCCTGAGCCATATTAAAGATCGCAAGACAAAGTAAATCTGCGCTATTGGCTTAAGCGGAACATAAAAAAAGGAACCCTAGGGTTCCTTTTTTGTTGGCGCATTTTAGGCCGCAATCATAAGTCTTGTATCGATAAAATGCTTTATGGTTATGGGCTTAGACGTTGAGTCTTAAGGCTATTGAGTCTTAGCTTTCATCGGTTATTTGCGTTACGGTCGACTGCACCTGCCCATTGAGTAGGCGAGTGTTTATCCTATCGCCAACACTCAGCTGGGCGGCATTGTCTATGACTTGATGATTTGCATCTGTGGTGATGCTGTAACCCCGGCTCAAGGTGGCTAATGGACTGACCGTTTCCAATTGATGGGCGGCGTATTTGATCCGCTGCTCGCTTTGGTTGAGGCTATCCTGCATAGCGTCTTGTAAGCGCGTCGCTAAATAGCTCAATCGATTGGTCTCGAGAGCAAGTTTGTGCTTTGGCGACTGCTGCTCGAGGCGATTTGCCAGTTGCTGCTGACGGCGACTTAAGCCGTGCAATTTGTTAGACAACGCGGCTTCGAGTCTTAATTGCATTTCATCGAAACGCTGCTCAAATTGTTGCAAGGTGCGCTTAGGATCTAAGCGTTGCAGTCTGTGTTCGAGCAAACTTAAACGTCTTTCCTGCTTGAGTTGATAGTGGCTCGCGCTCTGTTTGAGGCGCGAGAGTACTGTGGCTAAGCGTTGGCTCTTATTGTCGCTATCCTGAGACAGTAGCTCTGCGCCCGCAGAGGGCGTCGGGGCGCGAACGTCGGCCACATAGTCACTGATGGTGGTGTCGACTTCATGGCCTACGGCACTGACAACGGGTAGGGCGCTGTTGTAAATAGTATGGGCGAGCGCTTCACTATTAAAACACCATAAATCTTCGAGTGAGCCGCCGCCGCGGGTGAGCAGTAATACATCGACCTCGAGCCGTTGGTTGGCGATATTGATGGCTTGGCAGATATTGAGATCCGCGCTCTCACCTTGTACCTGAGTGGGATAAATAATCACTTCGATAGAAGGGTCGCGGCGGGCAAGCACATGCAACACATCGCGGATCGCCGCGCCCGTGGGGGAAGTGATGACCCCAATACGTTGAATATTTTTCGGTAATTGACGTTTAGTGTCGGCAGCAAATAATCCCTGCGCCGCGAGCTTCATTTTGAGCGCTTCAAATTGTTGCGCCAGTAAGCCATCCCCTGCGGGGAGCATAGATTCAATCAATAATTGATAGTCGCCCCTAGGCTCGTACACGCTGATGGCGCCTTTCACCAGTACCTGTTGACCATTCACTGGTTTAAAGCTCACGCTTTGATTGCGCCCCTTAAACATAGCGCAGCGAATTTGTGAATAATGATCCTTAAGGGTTAAATACCAATGGCCCGAACTGGGGGCTGAAAAGTTGGAAATTTCACCATTTAGCCAGACTTTTCCCAGTTGTCCCTCGAGAATTTGCCTGACTTCACCATTGAGGCGTGAGACGGTATAAATATTATTTTTAGGGACTTGCATGTGTTTTCTCGTGCAAATGGGATTTTTTCACTATTTTCCATTTACCGCTCCCCAGATGCAAGGTATAATCCCGCCGCAATATTTCACCTCTAAAATCCTACTCAACTGGGGAGATGTTGCCTATGCTACGTTTAATTAAAGAAGCGCTAACCTTTGACGATGTGTTACTTGTTCCTGCGCATTCGACTGTACTCCCAAACACCGCCATCCTTAAAACTCGCCTGACCAATACCATTGAATTGAATATTCCGCTTGTGTCTGCCGCTATGGACACTGTGACCGAAGCGCGTCTTGCTATCGCAATGGCACAGGAGGGTGGCTTAGGTTTTATTCATAAAAACATGAGCATAGAAAAGCAGGCCGAAGAAGTTCGTAAAGTAAAAATTTACGAAGCGGGTGTGGTGCAACAACCTGTGACGGTAACGCCTTCAACTACGCTGGCGGATCTTAAAGTGCTGACCGCGAAGAATGGTTTTGCGGGTTACCCTGTGGTAAACGAAGCCAATGAATTGGTGGGTATCATCACTGGCCGTGACGTACGTTTCGTGACTGACTGGAGCAAAACCGTAGAAGAAGTGATGACGCCAAAAGCGCGTTTAGTCACTGTTGCGGAAGGCACTAAGTTAGATGAAGTGCAAAAATTAATGCACTCAAACCGTATCGAAAAAGTGTTAGTTGTCGACGATAACTTCAAGCTGAAAGGCTTAATCACAGTAAAAGACTTCGAAAAAGCTGAGCGTAAGCCGAATGCCTGTAAAGACGAATTAGGTCGTTTACGTGTGGGCGCCGCCGTAGGTGCTGGTGCGGGTAACGAAGAGCGTGTCGATGCGCTGGTTAAAGCCGGTGTTGATGTGCTGCTGATCGATTCTTCTCACGGCCACTCTGAAGGCGTGTTGCAACGTATCCGTGAAACCCGCGCTAAATACCCAGAACTGCAAATCATCGGTGGTAACGTGGCAACAGCTGAAGGCGCATTAGCCCTAGTTGAAGCCGGCGTTAACGCGGTTAAAGTGGGTATTGGCCCTGGCTCTATCTGTACCACTCGTATCGTGACAGGTGTGGGCGTGCCACAAATTACCGCAGTATCTGACGCTGCCGAAGCCGTAAAAGGTTTAGGGATCCCTGTTATCGCCGACGGCGGTGTACGTTTCTCCGGTGACTTAGCCAAAGCCTTAGCCGCAGGTGCATCATGCATCATGGCGGGTTCAATGTTTGCGGGTACCGACGAAGCGCCGGGCGAAACCGAACTCTACCAAGGCCGTGCCTATAAGTCATACCGCGGTATGGGTTCTTTAGGCGCCATGTCTCAAGGTTCTTCTGACCGTTATTTCCAATCTGACAATGCTGCCGACAAGCTAGTGCCAGAAGGCATCGAAGGCCGTGTACCTTACAAAGGCAAGCTTAAGGAAATCATCCATCAACATATGGGCGGTCTGCGCTCATGCATGGGCTTAACAGGCTGTGCGACGATCCAAGAACTGAACGAAAAAGCGCAGTTTGTGAAAGTAACGTCTGCGGGCATGGGCGAGTCCCACGTTCACGATGTGACTATCACTAAAGAAGCGCCAAACTACCGTTCAGGTGCGTAAACGTGTGTGATAACGGGGCGGCGATAAGCCGCCCCGTTATTAAGATTTGTATGCCCTCAAGATTGAACCTCGTAGTCTTGAGCTAAGTTAAAACAATAGATGAGATAAAGGTTATCCATGAGCGATATTCATGAGCATAAGATACTGATCCTCGACTTTGGATCTCAGTACACCCAGCTAATTGCCCGTCGTATCCGTGAAATTGGTGTTTACTGTGAGTTATGGGCGTGGGATGTGACCGAAGCCCAAATCCGTGAGTTTGCCCCTAACGGGATTATCCTCGCTGGCGGCCCAGAAAGTGTGACTGCCGACAACTCTCCCCGCGCACCTGAATATGTGTTCAATGCTGGCGTCCCCGTTCTAGGGATCTGCTACGGCATGCAAACCATGTCGGAGCAGCTGGGCGGTAAAGTGATTCAAGGCGTGGGCGAAGGCGAATTCGGCTACGCTCAAATCGAAATGTTAGCGCAATCGGCCCTGTTTAAAGATATCGAAGACGCAGTCAGTGCCGATGGCAAATCTCTGCTCGATGTGTGGATGAGCCATGGCGATAAAGTTTCGGCTATCCCAGAAGGTTTTGTGGCTGTTGCTAAAACGGACACTTGCCCATTTGCGGCCATGTCTTGTGAGGAAAAACGTTTCTACGGCGTGCAGTTCCACCCTGAAGTAACCCATACCCGCCAAGGCATGCGTATGCTGTCGCACTTTGCCTTAGATATCTGCGGCTGTGCGGCCAACTGGAAACCTTCTTCAATCATCGAAGACGCTATCGAACGCTTGAAAAAGCAAGTAGGCGACGATGAAGTGATTTTAGGTCTGTCTGGTGGTGTGGATTCATCGGTAGTGGCCATGCTGCTGCACCGCGCAATTGGCAAAAAACTGACCTGCGTATTTGTTGATAACGGCTTACTGCGTTTAAACGAAGCGAAGCAAGTCATGGAAATGTTTGGTGACCATTTTGGTCTGAACATTGTTCACGTCGATGCGGAAAACCGCTTCCTTGACGCGCTGAAAGGCGAAGCCGATCCAGAAGCGAAACGTAAAATCATCGGCCGTGTATTCGTTGAAATCTTCGACGAAGAAGCCAAGAAATGCGTTAACGCTAAATGGTTAGCCCAAGGCACCATCTACCCAGACGTGATTGAATCCGCTGGCAGCGCCACAGGTAAAGCCCATGTGATTAAGTCGCACCATAACGTTGGCGGTCTGCCAGACGATATGGAGTTAGGTCTGGTTGAGCCACTACGCGAACTCTTTAAAGACGAAGTGCGTAAGATTGGTCTTGAGCTAGGTCTGCCATACAACATGCTTTACCGCCACCCGTTCCCAGGCCCAGGTTTAGGCGTGCGTGTACTGGGCGAAGTGAAGAAAGAATACTGTGATTTGCTGCGCCGCGCCGATGCGATTTTCATCGAAGAGCTGCACAAAGCTGATCTTTATAATAAAGTCAGCCAAGCCTTTACCGTGTTCTTACCCGTTCGCTCTGTCGGTGTGATGGGCGATGGCCGTAAATACGATTGGGTGGTGTCACTGCGCGCCGTTGAAACCATCGACTTTATGACCGCTCACTGGGCGCACTTGCCATACGATTTCTTAGGCCGCGTATCAAACCGCATCATTAACGAAGTCGATGGCATTTCCCGCGTGGTTTACGATATTTCAGGTAAGCCACCTGCAACTATCGAGTGGGAATAATCCCCTGTCTTGATGACATGATGCATTAACGAAAAGGCGCCAAGTGCGCCTTTTTTATTGGTTATGGGTATAATTGCCCACATTGTTGATTAAAGAGAATCCTTAAGTGGAGCAGACAAAACTTAACCTCAAAATCCTGCATGCGAAGACGCTTAGCTCGGATGAACTTGGCTCTGATGAACTTGGTTGTGATGAAGCTAGTGGTAATGTGCTAATTGGCGAGCCAACTTATCTCAATCAAGCTAGTCTCAATCAAGCGGATATTGAACAAGCTCGAGTCGATGAACATTGGATGCGTGTTGCGATGGGCATGGCGGAAAAGGCCGAGGCGGCGGGTGAAGTACCAGTGGGGGCGGTTTTAGTCAAAGAGGGTCAGCAAATTGCCACCGGGTACAACTTGTCTATCAGTGAGCACGACCCTTGTGCCCATGCTGAAATTCAGTGTTTGCGAGCGGCGGGGCAGACGATCGAAAACTATCGACTCCTCGATACCACTCTTTACGTTACTCTTGAGCCTTGTGCGATGTGCGCCGGAGCTATGGTGCATAGCCGGATTGCCCGCGTGGTATTTGGGGCAAGGGATGAGAAGACGGGCGCCGCAGGAACCGTGCTTAACCTCTTGCAGCATCCAGCCTTTAATCATCAAGTTGAGGTGGCGTCTGGGGTGTTAGCGCAGGACTGTGCTGACCAACTGAGCCGCTTTTTTAAGCGTCGCAGGGAGGAAAAGAAGGCTTTAAAACAGGCTCAAAAGGCGCAGCAGGGGACGCTATCCTAAGGTGTTTTGGGACTCGCTTAAGCGTTAGTCTTGGGCTTGGAGAAACGTAAAAAACAGTTTGTGTCGATTCAGCACCCGGCGATGGCGAATTTTCAGTGTGGTGCGACGGCGTGATGCGCTGTTATTGATGGTTTTTCTTCTCATATAGACCCCGTTTTCAATCTTGTTATTGTCTAGGTTAAGGCTATTTTGCTTTGGTTAACGGCTGTGGGTTAACGCGCAATGATGATTATATTGACCTGTCACTATGACAGTATCAGCAGAGATCTCAGGCGGCAATCCCCCTCGATGCATCTGCTCTATAAAGCAGCGTTTTTAGCCCAAAGCGAGCTCACTTTAGCCTGTGTTGGCTTAATCGAAGATTAAAATCGTGGTTTGATGGCCGTAAAAAAGCAAGGCTGCGGCGTAAGTCAAGTTATTGAGGGGGAAGCGGTTAGGGCTATTTCGGTTTATCTGGGCTGAGGGTGCCGGGCACTGGCGCTGGGCCATCTTCCGAGGCGAGGTCGCTCGGCTCTTCCTCATCGCTATTTTGTTGTTTAGATTGATTATCGACCCAGACTAAGGTGTCGTAATAGCGGCGAATGCTGTCGACGTAATGCACGGCTTCGCTACCACGGGCATAGCCATAGCGGGTCTTTTGGTAATATTTACGCTTTTGCAGCAGTGGCAATACCTTTTTAAGATCCCGCCAGGCGTTGGGATTCAGCTCCATGGACTCGGCGAGTTTACGGGCATCTTCCACATGGGCATAACCGATATTGTAAGAGGCCAGCGCAAACCACATACGTTGACTCTCGGGGATAGACTCGGGCAGACGGTTTATCATATCCCGTAAATAAGCGGCGCCGCCGCGAATACTCTCTTCCGCATCGAGGCGGTTCGTAATGCCAATTTCTTTGGCGGTCGGCTGCGTGAGCATCATCATGCCGCGCACCCCTGTCGGCGAGCGGGCATTAGGATTCCAATGGGATTCTTGATAACTGGTCGCGGCTAATTTACGCCAATCTAAGTCACCTGCGTGGGTTTCGAAAAGCTGACGATAACGGGGTAATACGGTTTCGATGGCGCGTAGGAAGGCGCGGGTATCGATATAGTCGAAACGCTTAACGTGACCAAAGTACTTTTCGTTTAAGTGATCGAGTGTACCGGCGAGTTTTTCTTGGTGCCAAAACGCCAATAACTGACTCATCAAGCCGTCACTCTGAGTGGGTGGCAGTAACCAAACCACATCAAGCTTTTCTTCTAGCACGAGTCCTGAACGCAGATCTGGTAAATAACGGCGGTTAATCTGCACGCTGCTCGAGTCGGCGATGGTGTAGTCGATTTCCTTGTTGGCGATCATCGCTAGCAGCTCTTCGCAGTCTTTATCTGTGACTTGATCCCACACCAGCGTCGGATGGCGCTTCTGTAATTGCGTCAAGGTTTCCACAAAAGAAGAGTCGGCAATGACGGTAATTTTGCCTTTTAAATCTGTGATGTCTTTGGGTGTTGGCATGCCTTCACGGTAAACCAGTACTTGATTGACGCGATACAGCGGTGGGCCTAAACGGAATTGTTCACGCCGCGCAGGGGTTTCTGTCATCCCCGCGGCAATGATATCAATCTCGTTTTTTTTCAATGCTTCATAGAGTTCGGCGCGATTTGTGTAGGGCACCATTTTTAAGGGCACATCGAGATACTCGGCAAACAGCACCGCCATATCGTAATCGAAGCCGCTGTTGCCTTGGCCCGAGGTCATATAAATTTGCGGGCCATAAAGGGTGCCGACCCTTAATTCGGTGAGTTTATGGGGGACATATTCTGTTTCTTCCACGGTCACTTGCTGACACGCCGTCAGTAAGAAACCTAAGATAATCGCGAACAGAAATCGAGTCATTAAACACACTTTATTAAATAAAATCAAAATGATGAACAGTAGAAGGTCAGTGAGGTAACAAGGATAAACGGGCTGACATTGCTGTGATTATATCCGTTTGTCGCCAATTACGTAAAAAAATCGTACCGCATGGAATACGAAGGAGGGGAAAGGGCCGCTTTTTATCTTAATAGGAAACACTGTTTTACGTAAGGTCACAGGTGATTTGTGACAGACATTTCCTTATAATAGCGCCATCTCTGACCCCTGCAATTATAAATATAAGGTGAATTGACGTGATGGAGATCATCCGCGGAGCCCCAGCACTCTCGACGTTTAGAGTGCAAAAGCTAATGGAGGCCTGCGTAAACGCTGCGCTTCCGGTACGCCAAATCTATGCTGAGTATGTTCATTTAGCGGATTTGAGCGAGTTGCTTGAGACCAATGAGCGTGAGCAACTTGAAAAAATTCTCACCTATGGACCAGCTATCGAAGCCCATACCCCCCAAGGTTCACTCCTGTTTGTTACTCCCCGCCCCGGCACAATTTCCCCATGGTCTTCTAAAGCCACTGATATCGCCCACAATTGTGGTTTAGGTAAAGTGAAGCGCTTAGAGCGTGGTGTTGCCTATTATGTGGAGTCAGACACTTTGACTGTCGAGCAGCAACAAACCCTCAAAGGGTTATTGCACGACCGTATGGTTGAAGTGGTTCTGGACGATTTTGCTAAGGCCGATGTGCTGTTTAAGCGCACTGAACCTGCGCCTTTCAAGAGTGTGAACGTATTGGCTGAAGGTCGCCGTGCACTTGAAGTGGCCAACGTCGAAATGGGTCTGGCGCTCGCCGAAGATGAAATCGATTATCTAGTCGAAAACTTTGTGCGTTTGAACCGCAATCCAAACGATATTGAACTGATGATGTTTGCTCAGGCTAACTCTGAGCACTGCCGTCACAAGATTTTTAACGCAGATTGGACAATTGATGGGCAGGCGCAGCCTAAGTCTCTGTTCAAAATGATTAAAAACACCTTTGAAACCACACCAGACCACGTGTTATCTGCCTATAAAGATAACGCCGCAGTGATGGAAGGTTCGGTTGCGGGACGTTTCTTCCCCGATCCAAACGGTGTTTACAGCTATCACACTGAACCAATGCACGTACTGATGAAAGTGGAAACCCACAACCATCCTACGGCAATTAGCCCATATCCAGGTGCGGCGACGGGTTCAGGTGGTGAGATCCGCGACGAAGGTGCAACCGGTCGTGGCTCTAAACCTAAAGCGGGTTTAACTGGCTTTAGCGTATCGAATTTAAAAATCCCAGGTTTTGTACAACCATGGGAAGGTAGCTACGGTAAGCCTGATCGTATCGTCAGTGCGCTGGACATCATGACCGAAGGCCCACTTGGCGGCGCGGCGTTTAACAACGAGTTTGGTCGTCCAGCCCTGTTAGGTTACTTCCGTACCTATGAGCAAGAAGTCTCTAGCCACAACGGCGTAGAAGTCCGTGGTTATCACAAGCCCATCATGTTAGCCGGTGGTTTAGGTAACATCCGCGAAGAGCACGTACAAAAAGGCGAAATCACCGTGGGTGCTAAGCTGATCGTACTCGGTGGCCCTGCGATGAACATCGGTCTGGGCGGCGGCGCAGCCTCTTCTATGGCGTCGGGTCAATCGAGCGAAGATTTAGACTTTGCGTCGGTTCAGCGTGAAAACCCAGAAATGGAACGCCGCTGTCAAGAAGTGATCGACCGCTGCTGGCAATTAGGCGATAAAAACCCAATCCAATTTATCCACGACGTGGGCGCGGGTGGTTTATCTAACGCTTTCCCTGAGTTAGTTAACGATGGCGGCCGTGGTGGTATCTTCAATCTGCGCAACGTGCCATCGGACGAGCCGGGCATGAGCCCGCTGGAGATCTGGTGTAACGAATCGCAGGAGCGTTATGTGCTTTCGGTTGCTGCCGAAGATCTGCCTTTATTTACGGCGATTTGTGAGCGTGAGCGCGCACCGTTTGCGGTAGTGGGCGAGGCAACGCAAGAGCAGCATTTAACCCTAGCTGACAGCCATTTCGATAACAATCCTATCGATTTACCACTCGAGGTGTTATTAGGTAAAGCACCTAAGATGAGCCGTAATGTGGTATCCGCTAAGGCAGTTTCACCTGCACTTGAGCAAAGCAACATCGATGTGAAAGAAGCGGTTAAACGCATTCTTAGCCTGCCAACCGTGGCGGACAAAACCTTCCTGATCACCATTGGTGACCGTACGGTAACGGGCTTAGTGAACCGTGACCAAATGGTTGGCCCATGGCAAGTCCCCGTGGCTGATTGCGCGGTAACGGCGGCAAGCTTTGATACCTATGCCGGTGAAGCCATGTCTATGGGTGAACGTACGCCGCTGGCTCTGCTCGATTTTGGCGCCTCTGCCCGTATGGCGGTGGCCGAATCGATTATGAACATCGCGGGTGCGGATATTGGTTCGTTCAAACGTATCAAACTGTCGGCTAACTGGATGTCTGCCGCGGGTCACCCTGGTGAAGATGCGGGTCTTTATGAAGCGGTTAAGGCCGTGGGTGAAGAGCTGTGTCCAGAACTGAGCCTGACCATTCCTGTCGGTAAAGACTCCATGTCGATGAAAACCGCATGGCAGCAAGACGGCGCGAACAAAACCGTGACGGCACCAATGTCGCTGGTCATTTCTGCCTTCGGTGTGGTGCAGGATATCCGTAACACGGTAACGCCTGAGCTTCGCAGTGATAAAGGCGAAACCTCGCTGTTATTAGTCGACTTAGGCGCTGGCAAAAATCGTTTAGGCGGTTCTTGTTTGGCACAGGTTTACGGTGAGTTAGGCGATATCGCGCCAGACTTAGACGACGCAGCTCTGTTACGTGGTTTCTTCGAAACCATGCAAAAGCTGGTGGCGAAGAAGTCGGTTATTGCATACCACGACCGCAGTGACGGTGGTTTATTCACGACGTTAGTGGAAATGGCCTTTGCCGGTAACACGGGTCTTGCTATCGACTTAAGTGCACTGCAAGGTACTGACGTTGAACGTCTATTCAATGAAGAACTCGGTGGCGTACTGCAAGTGAGCCGCGCTGATGCCGAGCTTATCGCTGCGCAATTCGCCCAAGCAGGCGTACCTTGCCACATGATTGGTACTCTGGCGAATGACCAACGCGTAACCATTAAAGATGGTGCGCGTGAAGTGTTCAGCGAGACACGTGTTGCACTGCGTACCTTATGGTCTGAAACCACTTACCGTATGCAAGCGCTGCGTGATAACCCAGCCTGTGCATTAGAAGAGTTTAAGCTCAAGCAGGATGAAACCGACTTAGGTTTAACGGTTAACTTAAGCTTCGATCCAAGTGAAGACGTTGCTGCGCCGTACATCCTCAAAGGTGCTGCACCTAAGATGGCTATTTTGCGTGAGCAAGGCGTTAACTCCCATGTGGAAATGGCGGCCGCGTTTGACCGCGCAGGTTTTGAGAGCCGTGACGTGCATATGTCTGACATTCTGTCAGGCCGCATTAGCCTCGAAGAGTTCCAAGGTCTGGTGGCCTGTGGTGGCTTCTCTTACGGTGACGTATTAGGTGCGGGTGAAGGTTGGGCTAAGTCTATCCTGTTCAACGCCCGTGCTCGCGATGAGTTCTCACGCTTCTTCGAGCGCGACTCAAGCTTTGCCCTCGGTGTGTGTAACGGTTGCCAAATGCTGTCTAACCTGAAGGAAATCATCCCTGGTAGCGAGCACTGGCCACGTTTCGTGCGTAACCGCTCTGAACGTTTCGAAGCGCGTTTCAGCTTAGTTGAAGTGCAACAAAGTCCATCACTGTTCTTCCAAGGTATGGCGGGTTCACGTATGCCTATCGCCGTGTCCCACGGCGAAGGACATGCAGAGTTTGCTAGTGCGCAGGCGTTGGCCTTAGCTGAGGCTTCTGGCACTATCGCGCTGCGTTTTGTGAATGGTAAAGGTGAAATTGCCACCCAATACCCACAAAACCCGAACGGTTCGCCAAACGGTTTAACCGGTATCTGTACTACCGATGGCCGTGTGACACTGATGATGCCACACCCTGAGCGTGTATTTAGAACGGTTGCAAACTCTTGGCACCCAGATAACTGGGGTGAAGACAGCCCATGGATGCGTATGTTCCGCAATGCGCGAGTTAACTTAGGCTAAGGTTTTTATTGAGAAAACCACGACTTAAGTGAGCAAAAAAAGGAGCGAAATTTTTCGCTCCTTTTTTATATATAAAACGCATCTTTAAAAAAGATAAGGTATTTTAAGATCTTAGTCTTATATTTGTTAAACCTAATAAAATGAAGTTCAATAATATCAATCTTAAAGACTAAATACCCCTTAATAAGTAGTTCACACAAGTGAAACAAAACTGACTTGCTTTAATTTAGTCACTGTACTTGCCCGTATTCTCGAGACATAAAAGCAAAAAGCCCCCAACTCATCGAGAAGGGGGCTCGTTTTGCGCTAACAAAACTTCAAATCAAATCAGTATTATTTCAGAGTAAGCGGTGAACGATTACAGCTCACGAGCTGTATAAAGTTCAACAAAAACACGCTTATAGCTGTTAACCAGACGTTCAAATAAGTTTGTCATATCTCTTTCTCCACACCAAAGTTAGACCTATGTGCGCGGAGTTGGGCTTGCCTGGGGCGCTTCACCAGTCACATCAAACCGTCTCCTTAACACAGGAGATATATTAACCAGCTTAAGCCGTATTCTCAAACGAGAAAAAATACATTTTATCATTAGTAAAACTAATTCATTTAAGTTTTAAATTATTCTGATTTTATATTTAACTATATTAAAAATGTTTATTTTTAATGGTTTAATTATTTTATTGATGATGAAGTAGATGGTGTTTTATTAGTGTAAATATTGTTTTAAATTTGTTTTTAGTGATTTTTACTGCTTATCCATTGGATTTTTGCTCAAGTTGGTAAAAACTAACTTTTTAATTCAGTTTAGTATGTTCTCTACCCCATAATTATGACTCTGTCAATAGTGGGTAAAAGTGAAGTGTGTGCCCCGTTGCAAAACCCATCTAAAGCCCTGAGTTTGATTGATTTGAATCAAAGGCGGGTGGTATAAAATACTCACAAATGAAAGCGATTAAATATCTTAACTATCTGATATTTATATCGATGGGATCATTTGTAGGATTGGGTGGTGAGGTGAAAGTCTCAAAGCCGAGCGATAGTGTGACTAGGGTCTCAGTATGCGAGGGAAAAGGGGATTTTTAAGCCTTGCTGCTTCGATGTAATGAAAAAGATGAAATTTAACGGTTTATACTGAATTCAGCTATAAACACAAAATGAAAACTCACTATCCTACAAAGGCACTTGCTACGAATGGCTCAAGTAGTCGTAGCAATTGGACGCACCACGTAAGGAGTCACCGATGATTGTTGAAGAGGTTGTTGAGCTATCACGGTTGCAGTTTGCGCTGACAGCCATGTATCACTTCCTGTTTGTTCCCTTAACCTTGGGGTTGGCATTTTTGCTGGCTATCATGGAATCACTCTATGTGATGACTGATAAACAAATTTATAAAGATATGACTAAGTTCTGGGGTAAGTTGTTTGGTATCAACTTTGCCTTGGGTGTTTCAACGGGTTTAGCGATGGAATTCCAGTTTGGTACTAACTGGTCTTATTATTCGCACTATGTGGGTGACATCTTTGGTGCACCACTGGCCATTGAAGGATTAATGGCGTTCTTCTTAGAATCGACCTTCGTGGGTATGTTCTTCTTCGGTTGGGATCGTTTCTCTAAGCGTCAACACTTAGCGACAACCTGGTTGGTAGCCTTTGGTTCCAACTTCTCCGCATTGTGGATTCTGGTGGCAAACGGTTGGATGCAAAACCCTGTGGGTAGCGTGTTCAATTACGAAACCATGCGTATGGAAATGACCAGCTTTGCTGATGTTATCTTCAACCCTGTTGCACAGGTGAAGTTTGTTCACACTGTGGCTTCTGGCTATGTGACTGGCGCAATGTTCGTATTAGCGATCAGCTCTTACTACATTCTGAAGAAACGTGACTTACCTTTTGCACGTCGTTCATTTGCAATTGCAGCCAGCTTTGGTATGGCGTCTATCCTGTCTGTTATCGTTCTGGGTGACGAATCAGGCTATAAAGTGGGTGAAGCGCAGCGCGTTAAGTTAGCGGCAATTGAAGCTGAGTGGCATACAGAGCCTGCTCCTGCAGCCTTTACTGCAGTTGGTTTCCCAAATCAAGAAACCATGCACACCGATTTCGCGGTTAAGATCCCTTACGCTATGGGTATCGTGGCAACACGTTCTTTAGATGAAGAAGTGACAGGTCTACGTGACCTAGTGGCTGAACACGAAGTACGTATCCGCAACGGGATGAAAGCTTACGAGATGCTGGTGAAACTGCGCGCTGGTGATAAGTCTCCAGAGTTACGTGAAGCGTTCGAAGCGGCGAAAGTTGACTTAGGTTACGGCTTACTGCTGAAGCGTTACACCGACAATGTTGTAGATGCGACTGAAGAGCAAATCAAAGCGGCAGCGAAGGATTCTATCCCGAATGTGGCACCGATTTTCTGGAGCTTCCGTGTGATGGTTGGCTTAGGCTTTGTGATGTTGTTTGTGTTCGCGGCGGCCTTCTGGCAAAGCACACGTCATCAGATCGAAGAGAAGAAATGGGTACTTAAAGCAGCACTCTTTAGCTTGCCATTACCTTGGATTGCTATTGAGTGTGGTTGGTTTGTGGCTGAATATGGCCGTCAACCTTGGACCATCTCTGAGGTGCTGCCGACCTTTATGTCTGCTTCGAGTTTAACGACTGGGGATCTGTGGTTCAGTATTATTTCGATTTCACTGTTCTACACTGTGCTGCTGGTGATCGAGATATTCTTGATGCTTAAGTTTGCCCGTCTTGGCCCTAGCAGTTTAAAGACTGGTCGTTATCACTTCGAGAAACTAGAAGCCTAAGCAGAGGATTTCATTATGTTTGATTATGAAATATTGAGAGTTATCTGGTGGGCTCTGATCGGCGTACTGTTCATCGGATTTGCGGTCACTGACGGTTTTGACATGGGCGTGGGTGCACTTTTACCGATTATCGGTAAAGACGATACCGAGCGCCGTATTATGGTCAACACCATTGCTCCCCATTGGGACGGTAACCAAGTATGGTTAATCACCGCAGGTGGTGCCTTGTTTGCGGCATGGCCTATGGTGTATGCAGTGTCTTTCTCTGGCTTCTATGTGGCCATGATGTTAGTGCTGTTTGCCTTGTACACTCGTCCTGTAGGATTTGACTATCGCTCTAAGATTGAAAATCCAAAATGGCGTAAGTCGTGGGACTGGGCGTTGTTCTGTGGTGGCTTTATTCCACCGCTGATCATCGGTGTGGCCTTCGGTAACTTACTCCAAGGTGTGCCATTTAATTTCGATGAGTTCCTGCGTGCGACTTATCACGGTGGTTTATTTGGCCTGTTGAATCCATTCGGTTTACTGGCGGGCTTAGTGAGCGTGAGCATGTTTATGATGCAAGGCGCTGCTTGGTTACAAATGAAGACCGACGGTGAGCTGCGTGTACGTGCCGCGAATGCGACTCAGCTATGTGCACTGTTAGTGGCAGTATTATTTGCCGCTGCGGGTGTGTGGTTAGCTAATGGTATTGATGGTTATGTTATCACTTCAACCCTTGACCACCATGCACTGTCTAACCCAACGCTGAAAACCGTTGCGGTTGAGTCTGGCGCTTGGTTAGCCAACTACGATAAGTATCCTATTACTATGCTGTTCCCAGTATTAGGTGTGGCATTACCACTGCTGGTTATCCTAGTGAGCCGCTTAAATCGTTCAGGTTTTGCGTTCTTATTTAGCTCGCTGACTGTGGCTATGGTGATCTTAACTTGTGGTGCAGCAATGTTCCCATTCGTTATGCCATCTTCATTAGATCCTAACGTGAGCTTAACCATGTGGGATGCGACTGCGAGTGAAATGACATTAACTGTGATGACTTGGGCGGCGATTATCTTCGTTCCAATCGTGTTAAGTTACACTGTATGGACTTACTTCAAGATGTTTGGCCGCTTAAACCGCAAACATATTGAAGATAACAAAGCCTCACTCTATTAGAATTAAGGAGCATCTACTATGTGGTATTTCACGTGGATATTAGGGGTTTTGTTAGCCTGTTCTTTTGGTGTGATCAACGCCCTGTGGCTTGAAAACACGGAGAACATGGACCGCTCAAGCGATGACGCTGAGTAATAGCTAACCTCCTATAGCTGAACCCTTTAAAACCCCGCAACAGCGGGGTTTTTTATTACCACGTGATTAAGCTTAAGGGATTCGCTAAGGTGGCTTGATTTGCTGAAATATGTTGTGCCATAACAAGCAACAATCAGGAAGCAAGAAGAAAGACGTTAGCTACGTGTTTACATAAGAAACACGGCTCAATTTGATTTTGCTGCGCTGCATCGATATGCCTCACAGCTTATTAAAGCGTTAGTTCAAGTTTATCTGAAAGCTTATGCTCAATTGCCAAAGCCAAAGCCAAAGCCAAAGCCAAAGCCAAAGCCAAAGCCAAAGCCAAAGCCAAAGCCAAAGCCAAAGCCAAAGCCAAAGCCAAAGCCAAAGCCAAAGCCAAAGCCAGCAGGTTGCAAGAAGTAATAACGTGATAGGCGTTTCGCGAGGTTTACCTTGCAGTTTTGCTGCATGGATTTAGCAATGTCGACTTAACTGAATAGATGTAACTTAAGTAGAAAAGTAAAAAAATACCGCCCTAGTGGGCGGCATCTTAACAAAGCAATGGTTTGACTTAGGCTTTAAATTGGCAGATTTGTTGTTTAAGCGCGACGGCGAGGGAGGATAGATCATTCGCCGAGTTCACTGTTTCGGCCGCTCTGTGCTCACCTTCATTAGCCAGTTCGCTTATCTGGTGCAGATTATGGGTGATCTCTTGGGCAACGCTGCTTTGCTGCTCTGTCGCCGAGGCAATATTGCGTGAGCTAATCGCCAGTTCGCCAATTCTGCGGGTGATTTCCTCCAGCTGCTTGCCGGTTTCTTCCCCTTGATTAGCCGATGCAATACCCAGCTGGTGGCTCTGCGCCATTTGGCTGGTGGTCGTTTTCACTTGAGATTGCAGCTTATCAATGGTTTGCGAAATTTCCAAAATGGAAGATTGTGTCCGCTGGGCTAAGGTTCGCACCTCATCGGCGACCACGGCAAAGCCTCGGCCCTGTTCTCCTGCGCGGGCCGCTTCAATGGCCGCGTTGAGTGCGAGCAGGTTGGTTTGTTCGGCAATACTGTTAATCACCTCGGTGACTTTACTGATGGCTTCACTCTCTTGGCTGACTTTTTCGACGGCCTGATGGCTACTACTGAGCTGTTGGCTTAGTTTCAACAGATCCTGTACCACTTGGGTTTGTTGCTGTTGGCCTTCTTTGGCAGCGATATCCACTTGCTGGCTCTGGTTCGCGCCATCTTGAGCGTGGTTGGCGACATCGCGGATGGAGGTGGACATTTCTTCAATCGCGGTGGCGATTTGATCCGTTTGTTGCATCAATGCCTGGGCTTCTTCACCGTTTTGCTTAGCAATCCGCTGTGCTTTAGAGGCTTGCTGTTCAATGCTTTGCACCGAGGCTTGCAGTGCACTGATTAATTGCCGCAATTCCGATGACATGGTCGACACGCTGGTGGTGATCTTGTCGACTTCGTTTTGACTATCGTAGGCCGATGGTGGAAGTGGATGACTAAAGTCCCCCGTCCCGAGGATTTCCATATGGCGCTGCAGCGCATGCAAAGGCTTGAGTGAGCGGATTAGCACAAAGGATAGCAGTACGGTAATAAGTACAATACCCGTGACCGCCACTATGGCGTTGATGGTGAGTAGCAGTAGGCTCTCTTCATTTAATTCGTTTGCATTCACTTGGCCAATCAACATCCAATTCCACCCATTCACCGTTTGGGTGTAGGCAAACATAGGTTGGTTTTTACTGTTGGTGTAGCGAAACTCCGATTGATCCTGTGTGGCTTGGCTAAGGGTTAATCCATCGAGCATGGACTCAGTTACTGGCTCGCCCGCATTAAATTTGGGATTGGCGACCAACACATTGTCGGCTTTGCGCATCAGCAGGAAGCTACCGGTTTCTTCTAGGGTGATTTTATTTACCGCGGCTTGTAACTGTGTGAGGGATTGAGTGATTTCAAAGCCGATATATAAGATCCCAATCACTTGCCCTTGGGCATCCTTAATTGGGCGATAGACTGTCATGTAGTCTTTACCGAAGAGTTTGGCGTAGCCTTCGTAAACTTCACCTTTGATAAGCGTTGGATAACCGGGATGGGTTTTACCGAGGAAAGTACCTAGGGCACGGCTACCATCGGCCTTTTTTAACGAGGTCGCAATCCGGACAAAGTCATCTCCATCACGCACAAACACAGTCGCGGTTCCGCCTGTGAGGTTGGCAAAGCGGTCAACTTTACTCTTTGACGAGTTAATTTGTTCTTTTTCATGTAGTAACGCAGGTGTGCTGACGCCGAGCACATTCACGGTTTTATCTGGGCGACTAAATTGGCCAGGGTACATTTCCTTAAAGACATCGGCATTGCGTCTTGCTAGTTGCAGCAAGCTATCGTATTGCAGCTCAAGCATGTCGGAGACGGCGTGCATCTCGGCTTTCATGGCACTGATGCCTTTATCTTCGAGCACGTTTGACGCGGATTTGTAGGAGAGGGTACTCAGTATGCAGAAAATGATCAGGGTAAGGATAAAAGCGAGGGCACCAATCTGTTTCGCAATAGGCCAATTTTTATAGTTCATTGTACGATCCTATAGGGTAAAGGTTAACGCTAATGTAACCGAACTTTTACGTCGTGGTCTTGATATGGGTCTAAGATTTTCTATTATTTATAAATAGTTCGCTCACAGATACCAGTGTAGACCAGTCTTTACTTTAGTCGATAGAAATATACATTTGAGTGGTAGGAAGAGTGGCGTAAGGCGAGCGTTGAGGGACTAAACGGAAGTATCCCTATGGTTTACTGCGATTGAGTTGATACCAGAAACAAGGAGTGACACTATGCTAGGCGAAAATCACGCATTGATTTATGAGTTCCCAGATTTTGTCGAACATATTCAAAAGCTTAAAATGAGTAATGCCATTTTTGCCACTATGGCGGAGCGCTACCATGAGCTAGACCATAAAATCCGCGCCCTTGAATTAACTAAAGTGCCCACCGATGATGAGCACTTTGTTGCCTTAAAATTAGAACGACTCCATCTTAAAGATAAGTTATATCAATACCTTGTTCATGATGCGATTTGAGACGATAACGCCGGTGTCGGAGCCGTACTGCGCGTTTTCATCAGTAACAGATACATGGTTGGTACCCAGACGAGCGACAGTAACGTCGTGAGTAACGTCCCGCCGGCAATTGCGATGGCAAAGGGAGGCCAGAAGCCACCACCTGCAATAATAAGCGGAATAAACCCGCCGACCGTGGTGATAGTGGTCGAACTGATATGACGACCGCAGCTGCTGACCGTGGTGATGATCACCTCTTTATCACCCGCACGGGCATTGTCGGTATCTTCCAGCTCGGCCAAAATCACAATCGCCGCGTTAATCGCAAGCCCCATTAGGCCGAGTAGGGCGATGATGACTGGAAAGCCAAAGGGATAACCAAACACATACACCGCAAGCAACCCAAGCCCCGCCGACTGTAATGCGCTCAGTAAAATAATCGCTGTAAGCCTAAAGGAGTTAAAGGACAAGACGACCGTGGCCAGCAGCAGGGTAACGACCAAAATCAGATTGGAGAGCAGATTGCCGACCGCCTCATTGCGTTTAGCGCTTTCGCCGCCGATTTCTATTCGATAACCCGCTGGGAGCGAAATCGCCGCGACTTTATCTTTCACATCGTTTAATACTTGAGCGGGCAATACACCACTGACGATATAGGCTTCAATCGTGTTGACGCGTTGGCCATTACGCCTAGGGATCGCCCCGCGACTGACTTGCACCTCATTGTGGGACAGCGCAGATAAGGGCACGGCTGTGCCTGAGGGGGTAACTAGCTGAATTTCTGAGAGGCGACTGGCTTGCTCGCGGCTGGTGTCGCCCAAACGCACTCGAATCGGCAAAGACTCGGTCTGTTCGAGTACACTGCCGCCGATAACGCCCGTCGTCGCCATTTGAACTTGTCTGGCGATATCCGTCAGGGTTAATCCACTGATCAAACTCGCATCTTCGTTCACTTGTAGCCACACCTTAGGAGCGCCGGCGCTCAACGTTGCGCGGGTATGAAGCACATCGGGCGTGGCGGCTAAGATATTGCGCACTTCATCGCCGAGTGAGCGTAAGGTTTCAAGGTTAGGGCCAAATATCATTAACTCGACCGGCGCATTAAAGGGCGGGCCTTGCTCAAGTTTACGCACTAACACCTGTGCTTCGGGAAAGGCCTTATCTAAGGTTTGCTGTAACGCTGGGATGAGGGCGTTAGCGCGCTCAAAGTCACTGGCTTTCACCATGGCCTGAGCATAGTTGGTGGCTCCCTGTTGGCGCTGAGTTAAGTTGTAATAAAATGAAGGCGTATTGCCACCCACAACCCAATCGACTTGAGTGATGCCCTCGATTTGATGCAATTGCTTATCCATCAACTGTACTTGGTTTAAGGTGTTTTCGAGGCTGACATGGGGCGCGAGATACAGCTCAATTTGGAACATATCCCGATCCGACGGCGGGAAAAACTGCTCAGTCATTTTGCCGGAGGCATAAAAACCTAGCAGGGGAATTATCCCGATAAACGTAGCGCTCAGTAGTGGGCGATTTAACGCAAATCTTAGGCTTGCTTGAAAGTAACCACTTACTAAAGGCACATTGATGCCATGTTGGTACCAGACAGGATGTTTACCTTCGAGGCTAAAGCGTCCCGCAAGGCCCGCAATCAAAGTATGGGAAATCACATAGGAACCCAGCAGGGCAAACATCACCGACATGGCGATGCCACCAACAAATTCCCCCGCTGCACCCGGCATCAGCACGATAGGGGCGAAGGCTAAAATGGTGGTAATGGTTGACCCGGCTAAGGGTAGCCAGAGGTGATGTAAGGTTTCACTTACCGCGCTTAAGCGACTCATCCCCTGTTGGCGACGCTGGGCGATGGCATCGACGATCACAATGGCATTGTCCACCATGATCCCAAGGGCGACGACTAGGCCTGTGACCGACATTTGATGAATGGGTAGGCCGATATATTTCATACAGGCCAAGGTGAAGAGGGCGGTCAGGGGGAGTGACAGGGCAACGATAATCGCGTTTCTTAAGCCTAAGGTCAGCAGTAAGACCGCCAGAATAATCACAAACCCTTGTAATAGGTTGACGATTAATCCGCCGAGACGTTCGCTGGTGTAGCTGTTTTGCTCAAACAGCCATTGCACTTTGATATTGGCTGGCAGCTCCTGATTGAACTCATCGACCAAGTGTTTGACTTGTCCTTGCCAGATATCGACGCGGGTATTGTTGAGCATGCGCGCTGCAACAAACACGCCCTGCTCGCCATCGACTAGGGCGATGCTGTCAGCGGGGGTTTTAGGTTGACGGCTGATGTGGGCTATATCCCCTAAACGAATAATTTGTCCCTGCGCATCCACTTTGAGTGGCACTTGGCGAATACGGCTTTGGGAATCGAGCTCACCCGAGACTTCGACGAGGGCGCGAAAGTGATTGTTATTGATCTCGCCCGCGGCAATTTTACTGTCGGCGCTGCTTAAGATTTTCGCTATGGTTCCCGGCGTTAATTGCAACTGGCTCATCTTATAGCCATCGAGCTGGACCAGGATTTCCTCCTCGGGCGCGCCGTAGAGTTTAACGAAGTCGGTGCCGGATAAGAGCCTGAGCCTGCTCTGTAATTCCTTGGCGTAGCGGTTGAGCATATCCACCCGTGGTTGACTGCTATCGTTCCACACTAGGCTTAAAATAGCGGTGTAAGCGTAACCGACTTGATCGTCTAAGGTCGGTGTTTGTATGCCATCGGGGAGGGTGTTTCTGGCATCGGCTAATAGATCCCGCGCCCTAGACCAGACAGGATCTGTGTCAGTAACGGTATCTTTAAGCTCCAATTGGATCACCGAAATACCGGGTCTTGAGGTGGATTGAATAAGCTTAATTTCCTCAAGGCGACGTAATTGATTCTCTAATACTTCGGTGACAAGCGCCTCGACCCGCTCGGCTGAGGCGCCAGGATAAGGAGTGATGACAGACGCAAATCGGTTGGTGATGTGTGGATCTTCGGTGCGTGGCAAACTGGACATAGCGCCAAATCCCGCGACCAGCAGTAGGGCGATCACTAGGCTGACTAAGCGACCATTTTCGACGAAGGCTTTAATCATGATTACCTCGTCGACGCGATGGAAGAAACGGCTTGACCCACCACTAACTTATGTAAGCCTTGGGTCACATACTGTTCGTCGGCCTTAATCGCGCCTTGAATGTAGGCCATATCTTGAGTGGTGTAGAGGATATCGACATCGCGACGCTCTATCTGAGTTGAAACGCTATCGGTTGTTGAATGTGAAGGCGGCGAGGTTACATAGATATTCCAGCGGCCGCGGATCCCATCGATAAGTGCCGATACAGGCACCCAATAGCCCGCTTGCTCGACGGTTTGTTGTTGATGCAAATAGGCGATTTCACCGTTGATCACATTGGCATGTTCCGGCAGGCTGATTCGCAGCTGAAGAGTGCGACTAATGGGGTTTACCTCGGCACTGATCCCGGCAATCTTGGCGGTAAATTGCTGATTATGCACGCTCACTGTCACATTCTGCCCATTGACGAATTGCTGGGCGACCGCGACTGGGACACCGATATAGGCTTCGGTATTCACACTGCCGACTAAGGTAAACACTGGGCTGCCTGCGGCGACCACTTCCCCTAGATTGTGTTGCCGCTGGCTGATAATGCCATCGAAGGGCGCAAGTAGCTGTGATTTATCGCGTTTTAGTTGGTTTGCCCGCTGTGAGGCCAATAATCGGTTTTTGGCGGCTTCGAGACTCGCCAGTTGTGTACGGTTCTCGTCGAGTAACTGCTCTGAGACATAACCCGATTTTTTAAGCTCAAGATTTCGGTTGAGGGTGCTGGTGGCAAGGTCAACATCGGCTTGGGTTTGCGCAAGGCTAGCTTGGATCTCCTGATGCTCTGCATCGAGCAAACGGGTATCGAGCTTGGCCAATACTTGCCCTTGCGTCACCTTAGCGCCGCTATCGACAGTTAGCTCACTCAGCTTACCCGATAGTTCGAAGCCGACACCCGTGGTATTGCCGGCGCGGATCGTGCCAGTGAATACTTGCTCACTCTGATAGCTAGTCGACAAGCGCAGTGGCGCCGTCGTCACGGTTTGCAATTGCGTGGCGTTGGCATGCTCTGTCACTTCCTTTTGACAGGCCGTTAAGGCGGTGACGGCAATCACGCAAAGGTAAAATGCACGCCAAGAACGTCGGGCTGCTCGATCCATTTGAATCCTTCCGTTGTAAGCTTAAAGTTAAGTTTATGTAACTAGACTTGTTAGTCTAGTTGTGCGGAACTAGACTGTCTAGTCTATTTTATGCTTAACTAATACGAATTAATTATGTTGCTACCTTGAGTGAAGATATGACTCTGTCCTCTGATATTCCGATGAGCCGCAGTGAACAAAAGAAACAGCAAGTGCTTGTTGCGGCCATTGACTTGTTCTGCCGCCAGGGATTTCCCCATACCAGTATGGATGAAGTGGCGAAGCAGGCGGGCGTGTCCAAACAAACGGTGTACTCCCACTACGGCAGTAAAGATGATTTGTTTGTGGCGGCGATTGAATCCAAATGCGTTGGCCACAACTTAAATGCCGACTTACTCAGCGATCCAAGTCAACCTGAAGCCACCCTCACCGAATTTGCGCTGCAATTTGGTGAGATGATTGTTAGCCCTGAGGCGATTACCGTATTTAAAGCCTGTGTGGCGCAATCGGAGAGCCACCCAGAAGTGTCGCGATTGTTTTTTGAGGCGGGGCCACAGCATATGCTTGCGATGCTGACAAAATATTTAATCGCCGTAGAGGCGCTTGGGTTATATCGCTTTCCACAACCGCATCATTGTGCGGTACGTTTATGTTTAATGCTGTTTGGCGAATTAAAACTCAGGTTAGAGTTGGGGCTTGAAACCGAGCCTTTATTGGGGGAGCGTGAGCAGTATATTCGGGGTTGTGCCGAGATGTTTTTGAAAGCCTACCGAGTGTAACGGCGTTAAGCGGTTAGTATCAGTTTGTATCTTCTTCGAAAAGAGTGAACTTTTGTTTCAAATCGAGCGTATTATTCGCGACAAATTACTCACAGTAACGCAAGGAGCAGGCGTGACTAAATCACTTGATTCTCGAGTCAGCATAAAGCCCAGCCTAATGTATATAGGATTGGGATTAATGCCTTTTTTAAGTTATGCCGTGTCCGCGGCTGAGGCGCGTCAACAAGCGCAATATAAACCGTTTAAGTTGAGCGTATCGCAGATTAGTACCCAGAGTGCATCGGTTGCCAATGGCGATACAGAGTTGCAGCGGGACAGCTTATTACTCAACGCCAGTGTCAATATTCCTCTGGATAAACAATGGTCTATTGGAATGCGTGTCGGTTACGATAGGCTTGATTACGATTGGCGCAATATCCGTTTAACGGGGGCGAATAACGCCGCAGGCCTGTTTAGTGATGCGGGTGAAACCTGGGAAAATATCGACCGTTACCGCGCGGGCCTATCCCTTAGCTATCGGATGGATAAGCATTGGTCCTTTATGTTGTCGCCACAACTTCAATATGCCTATGCCGATACCGCATCGGCGAGCCATGCGCAAAGTTATGGTGTGGTTGCGTCGGCCATGTATGCCTTCGAGTCGGGCAATATGCTCGGTTTTGGCGTTGCGTATTTAAACGATATCGATGAAGTGCGCACTATGCCTTATCTGGCGGTGAGTTGGCAGATTAATGAGCGTTGGCGGTTAGCTAACCCCTTCCAAGCGGGATTTAGTGGCCCTGCGGGTTTGGAGCTGAGTTATCAAGTGAGCCCTGCATGGAATGTCGGCTTTGGTAATTCACGTCGCACCGAGCGATTTTTAGTCGCCGATAAGGATACCGTGGTAGAGACTAACGAGTGGGTGAGTTATCTGCGTGCCGGTTGGCAAGCTACGCCGGCCATTGCGCTGAACCTTTACGCGGGTTACTACTTCAATGGTGAATTGGAAGTCACCCATCAAGCGGCACTCGATATGGATAACCAAGGCGCTGCCGCCTTGGATCTCGAGTTCCGATTTTAATTACTGGCCCAGCATGGCCTCTTTGAGGCTCTTCTGGGCTGGTTTTTCCCCTAGCCAAATTTTGAGTAAGGCCTGGCGGAACATTTCCCCTTCAATCGTGGCTTGTTCTTGACCATTTTTATAGGCGGTCACGCCACGGCTTTTGTTGGCGACCAAGGTGAATTGGTCGCCTTCTTTGATTTCATCCTTAAATAGCGCCATAAAGGCGTCAATTTGTGGCTGAATGTCGGTCGTATTATCGGCGGTCGCGTGCTCAAAACCTTCGGTTATCGCATCACGCATTTTCTCGGAAGTAATCATTCCTGACGTAATATTGAGGCGAATCGCCGCAACCGGGGCATTGATCACCTCTGTCATGGTTTTGCTCGGGGTGGGGACATACAGACTACCCACATACAAATCCATAAAGAACTTGCTGCGAACACCAACGCCATTCAATTGCAGCGTCTGAGCGTCGAGCGTGATGGTATCGGCGACTTGGACACCAGAGACTTCTTTGGCTTGGGCGAATAGTGGAAAAAGCAAAGCGGTAGTTAGTGTCAGGGTTGAGAGTAACTTCATCATACACCTCATATTTTTTTAGTTATGGTCGTTGAGCGTAACCATGGGATTAACGGCTCAAACGAAGATTATCTGTTGATTGCCAAGCGATACTAATCGAAACCAAAGAGGAGCGATAGCCTAATCTGTGCAAGCTATCGCTTAGGAGGTAAATCAAGTTGGGCTGCTTTCTTTTGAGGGACAGCTTAAAAAAGTAAAAAGTCGGAATTATTGGTTTGAGCCATTCGACTTATTGGTAGACGTGGTTAGCCACGAACACCTAATTTATATTGGCCATTTTGTTCAAACATCACCGCTTGTTTTTGTTTAGGGGAGATCAGAATTGGGCCATCATCGAAAAACAGAAAGCACTTCCAGTTGCGGACAAAGACATCCCAACGAGTCTCAATCACTTGATATTTTTCGTAGCAAAAAAAGACCTGAGTATCGTCTGGCCACTGGATAAACTCGGCCAACATCTCGGGTAGGCTATTATCTTCACTGTCCCACGCACTCTGCCAATGATCCGTTTTGACCCATGCGTTGGCTTTAGCGGCCCAATCCCCTTTAGTAAACTGTTCGGCGCGGCTACTTTTATTGCTAATCCACTGATTCCAAACCAGCATGGCGCTTTTGTCTGTCAGCGGCAGAATGCCAGTCTTGTCATCATCGCTCACAGGCAAGTCTTTATGGTTAAAAATCCACTTTCGGCGATAGGTATCTAAAGGTATATAGGTATGAGCCAAAAAAGCTGTCCTCGGTATATTACGGATTATTCAGGATGAGTGGGTTACGCGAGGTAAGTATACTTTTTTGAGAAAAATTAGGAAATGAAGCCGTTAAATCTAACTCTAACTTTACACTATCTGGTCTCTCCACAGGGACTCGAACCCCGATCGGCCGCTTAGGAGGCGGCTGCTCTATCCTGTTGAGCTATGAAGAGACGCAAGTGATTATACTGGTTTTATCTTTGATTAAAAGGCTTATGATTTAGTTGGTTAAATCTTAAGCGCGATGTCGTTTATCTGTACATTGTAAGCTGCATTTTGGTCAACGAGGACCGCGGTTGCACTTTCTTCGCTGACTTGTTCGATTTTTACCGTTGCTCGGCTCTTGGTGGCGACGGCACGCATTTCGTTGAGTCTATCGGGTAAGTTTTGTTGTAACACGACCTGGAATTTATCGCCAACTCGAATGCCGTGTTTGCGACCCAAGTTAAGGATAATTCTATCGCCTTGACGGCTGACGACTTGTCCTAATAGTGGTCTGCAATTGAGCGTGTTGTCTATATCTCGAGTTGCTTCTTGCATGATTTGGCTGATATTTCTGCCATAGGATGAACGCCAAAATCGGTCACTATTAGGGGCTATGATGGCCTGTTCTTCAAACTCCCACGGGGCAGAGGTACTGTAGGTTTTGCTCCATACTTCCTCGCCGCTAATGCCGTGATAGAGACTGAGTTTAAATTGGAATTGTCTGAGTGGCGCTTCATCCCACCATCCCATAAAGGTAGATTGCACAGGCTCTGTCGATATATCGATGATTTGTGGCAATAAAATATATTGGCTATCGGTGATTTCGCTCAACCAGCTTGGGAGTCGATAGCCACGGATATCGACCAATTCTTGTGCGATATCAAGCCGTTCTTTGGCATGGATATGGCTAAAACCAGTAGATGAGTAGCCATCAATACTATTACCCAGTTTCTCGGAGATGACTTCTTCAAATCCCGATAATTGTCCGTAGCGTAACTGTGCTCGGTCTTTTATTTGCGCTTGGGGAATTAAGATGGCGGCCTTTAATTGGCCTGCCGGGCATTGCTGGGTTGGGTCATCATTGAGATCGAGCCTGAGGGATACATAGATTTTATTGCCTTGAATACGCTCGCTCACCAATTGAATGCTAATCGCCTGGGCATAACGATTAATCGCAAAGCTGTTTTGCGTTAAGTTGCCGTTAGTCGTTTGTTGCTCGCTGGTGATTTGGATACCGGTACTGAGCGTGGCATAACTCACCGCTTGATTGATGGCTTCTTCACGTGCTTGGGCGATGTTGCCATTGGTGATCACCGCTTCTCCACTGGCCTCGACCCATTCGGCGTTTGCCGGTGCAGCAAATAGCAGTAGGCTGCTGATTATGAGCAAGTTCTTTCTTAGTATGTTCATCAATAAGCCCTTAACTAAAATTGCTGGGATGAGTCAGTTTACTGGCAGTGCTTTATGGCTCTAAGCAAATTGTGTGCCTGATTTATCGTGGTAAAGGGATAAAGTTATCAATAGATTTGTCGATAATCTGAAGAGTTCATGAAGAGCAATATTTTGACTTGGTCTAATACTTGCTTGCTTTATGGCAAAGATTGCGGCTCCCACTGGGCCACATTGATACTGATGACGAGGTTACTCCTATGCTTAAGCGTGCATTCATTCCTCTGGCACTGTTAGTGCTGGTTGGGTGTGCGACTAAACCCGTGGCACCGCCCAAACCTAGCTTAGCTGACGGCAATGGTTTGCCGCCTACGGCGACAATTAATCATCTAGCACTGCGCATTGTGACTGAGTTAGTCAAGCAGAATGATGCCTTGCGTCCCGACCAACCTATCGTTGTTGCCACGCCCGTGTTAGTGGGGAATTTGAGTAGCACCAATGCGCTGGCGCAGCAGCTCCAGCAAGGGCTAATGACGTCTTTGCATAGCTTTATGTTTAATGTGGTGGATTTGAATTTAGGTGATGGGCTGAATGTGACGGCTGATGGCGATTTTATTTTGACGCGCGATTGGCAAAAGCTTTCGACCAACTTACCCATTGACCATGTTGTGGTATCGACTATGAGCCCCACGACCAATGGCATGGCAATCAACACTCGGATTGTCACCCTGAGTAATAATCGCGTGGTCTCAGCCTCTCAAACTTATGTGACCCAAAAAGAGTTGAGCAATTACATGCTGCCTTCTGAGCAAGTTATCTCTCAGGATGGGATTTTATATCGCCAGTCGAGCCCTGGTATGAATGAAGTGCGAGTGCTAGGAGATGGAAAATGAAACGCTACCTATTCATTGTTGCGGCGCTCCTACTAACAGGGTGTGCTGCCAAAGATAAATATGTTCAGTGGGAAGATGTACCGCCAAGCAGTTTTCCTAAGCTGACGGCCATAGGTTATGCCCCGCTAGCGACTCAACCGGCTAAAGAGCAGTCCCAACGAGTATTGATGGCGATGCAGGCCTCAAAAATCGTGGCTTATCGTGAACTTGCTGAACAAGTGTATGGACAAAAGATCACCGCCAATAGCAGTGTCAGTGATTGGATGCTGACAGATGACAATGTTAAAGCTTCTGTGACTGGGGTGATCCGCGGCGCGAGAGTGGTAAAAAGCTACCCGGCAGGGGATCATTATGTCACTGAGTTGGAGCTTGATTTTGCCAAGGTATGGCAAATTTACCAACAGCAGAGCCGCCCACAGAGAATTAAAGACGTTACCTATTTTTAGCACTAGGGCAGGGTGATTACTAGTCCTTGCTTTACCAATAAACAAAAGCAGCACTCAGTTTTGTTTTAGCGCGGCTTTTTTTATATCCCGTTTACTATTTACTGCTCGACTTATGCTTTTAAATCATTGCCTAAGCTAGAAAGGGTCGAGGTTCTGCCTTTATCGTTATAGGTCAGAGTAGTCGCATTTCGGCTCGCCTGTAAGGCTTGGGCAAAACGGTTTAGACTCGCCAAATTCATCTCGATGAGACTGGCATTTTGAGCGTTAAGATCCTTACATTCGGCAAGAGCCTCTTTTACGGCGGCCATTTTATGGGATAGTTCTACTTGCGAGGTGAGTAAGGATTTATCGCTGTGATTGGCCAGTAAGTCATCGTTGGCCTTGAGTTCTTGCAGGCATGTTGATTTTTGCTCCGCAAGCGATAAAAGCAAATCGGCGTTTTGGTCAACCAAAGCGCCTTTTTCCTTAAGAATAATCTGTTTAAGAACAGCCAAATGGGCGTGTTGTTGATCTACCAGTTTAGCTATTTCTGTCATAGTTACTCTTTATTGAGGTCATTCAATTCAGCTTCGAAGCTGGCAATGTTGGCCGCCAACTTTTCGGGATCAATTTTATAGCGACCTTCGGCAATCGCTTGCTTAATTTCAGCGACTTTCTTTTGGTCGACTTCAGGTAGGCTGGCCATTTTGGTTTGAGCTCCTTGAAGCTGTTGAGCTTGAGCCGTAATGACAACTGAGTCACCTTTTTGTTGAGTCGATTTAGCCGCAACCTGAGTCGATTGCTCGCTTTCGCTGCTCTTTTTAGTACTGTTTGAACGGACTTGTGCGGCCGCTCCGGCGTTAAATTTGCTAATATCAATTGCCATGTTAGGCTCCAGCGTCGTGTATACGGGATTTCTTAACTGGGGTATCGGCAGCCCATCGAAAAGCTTTAGCTTATTTTACATTCTAACTTCGACTTCGCCAATGGCTGTGACTATAGCATCTAGTTCCTTGTTTGAGCTGCTATTTTTGACTCTAATTTGGTCACCAATATTACCATCTTGTAATGCTTCACCCACGGTTTTTAGCACAAAATTACTGGAACGGACATAAATCGACACTGAATCATTCTTACAGACAAAGCAAAGGTTGTTGGCAAAAATGGGAAAATTTTTGGCGACACGGCGTTTAACCCGCACGCCTGAAAGTTGGCTGGTATCGCTAAATTGCATTCCGCGTAAACTATTTTGATCAATATAACGGATTTCAACCTGAGTTGGACTGATTAACTCCCCTGGCGCCAGTGTTTCGCTGGCGACCACCACAGGGAACAGGATATCAACACGTACCGACATAAAAATCTGCCAAGGGTAGGCTAAATCCGATGTGTCACAGCTGACTTTTACGGTGTTGTTGCGGCTGATTTCCCTATCCGATGCTAGTTCAACTTTTATTGGGGACGCACATTGTGCTGGTAATAGTCGGTTGTCGATAGGTTGGGGAGCGATTTCCACTTTGGCATTCGCCGGCACTGAAATCTTTTCATTAATAAGGGCTTTAGCTAACTCTGATATCGCCGATACGCTAGGTACCTCGGGAGCTGCATTGGCCGCCGAGGTGAGAAATAATGCGATAACACATAAAAAATATACTAAATTTACTTTCATAATGAAGAGACTAGCTTGTAACGCCAGAATGCACCTATACTTTTATCAAACGTGAAACTGTCCTGTGTCGTTAAGGCCAAAATTTCGTGTCAGAAGTTTGACTCAGTTTCAACTATGGTTATGGATAACAAGACGCAAGCAATTAATATGCCTATACTCAAACGAGTTTTAGGGCCGTACATAAACAGAACAAGGCAGAGTTATGTCGAGTATTCTTGATTCAGTCAACAAACGCACCCAACTCGTAGGTCAAAACCGACTAGAACTATTGCTATTTAAGTTGAATGGTCGTCAGCGATTTGGGATTAACGTATTCAAAGTGAAAGAGGTTTTGCAGTGTCCGCCATTAACGGCCTTGCCTAAACTTAACCCCTACGTCAAAGGGGTGGCACATATTCGCGGAACGACTATTTCAGTGATCGATTTAAGTGCCGCAACTGGTGGACGTCCGCTCGCGAGTACCGAAAATTGCTTTATTATCATTTCAGAATATAACCGTAGCGTGCAAGGTTTCTTGGTCAGTTCAGTTGAACGTATCATCAACATGAATTGGGAAGCTATTATGCCGCCACCGCAAGGTGCTGGCCGTTATTCCTATTTGACGGCGGTGACTGAAATTGAAGGCGAGTTAGTCGAAATTCTCGATGTTGAAAAGATTCTTGATGAAATCTCCCCAGTAAAAACCGCGATCAGTGAAGAAGTGAATGAGCAGCTCACTATCGATAGAAGTCAGCATTATCACATTATGGTGATTGATGATTCGGCTGTGGCTCGTAAGCAGATTATTCGCGCGTTGGAATCATTAAACTTACAGATTGATACGGCAAAAGATGGCCGCGAGGCATTGGACAAGTTAAAGGCGATTGCTGGTGAAATGAACAATGTCGCCGAAGAAATCCCATTGATTATTTCCGATATCGAAATGCCTGAAATGGATGGTTATACCTTAACGGCAGAAATCCGCGACGATCCAAAGCTTAAGCATATTAAGGTCGTTTTACATACTTCACTCAGCGGCGTGTTCAACCAGGCCATGGTACAAAAAGTAGGCGCCAACGACTTTATCGCGAAATTCAATCCCGATGAATTAGCGGCAGCAGTGAACAAGCATTTAAGTTTGTAGTGAAAGTGTGGGTTAGTGCCTAGTAGCGCTTTACGCTATAATCTAGCCCTTATTACATGATTGTTGGCACTTATTTGGGTGCTTGCTATAGGATCTAGGACGTGAATGTGCCTGACAAATCACTCGCTGAAGCCGAATATAATCAATTTAGGTTGTTCCTAGAACAACACAGCGGCATCGTACTGGGGGAAAATAAACAATACCTAGTACGTAGCCGTCTTGCTCCTTTGATGGGCAAATATAATCTGCCTTCGTTATCCGATGTGGTAAAACATTCGATGAAGCCCACGGAGCGAGCCTTACGGGCAGAAGTGATCGACGCCATGACAACCAATGAAACCTTATGGTTTCGTGACCGTTATCCGTTTGAGTTGCTTAATAATGTTTTGTTACCTGAATACAGTAAGTTGGGGCGTCCATTAAAAATATGGTCCGCTGCCTGCTCGTCTGGCCAAGAGCCTTATTCGTTGGCAATGACTATCTTAGAATATCAACAGAAGAAGCCGGGAGCTTTGCCGGGCGGCGCCTCGATTCAAGCAACCGATCTTTCGCCTTCGATGCTGGAACGTTGTAAAAATGCCGAATACGATAGTTTGGCGTTAGCGCGTGGCTTATCCGAGGAGCGTAAGCGCCAGTTTTTTGATGCTTTGCCCTCTGGTAACATGCGAGTTAAGGATAACGTTAAGCGTTTAGTCAATTTTCGCGCCCATAACTTACTTGAGAGTTACACCTTACTTGGCAAGTTCGACATTATCTTCTGTCGAAATGTGCTGATCTATTTTGCCCCAGAGGCAAAAGCAAAAATTTTGCGGCAATTCGCTGCCGCTTTAAATCCGAAGGGTATACTCTTTCTCGGCGCGTCAGAGTCGATTGCGGGTCTGACGGATGAATTTGATATGGTTCGTTGCAACCCTGGTATCTATTACCAGAAAAAGACTTAATGCTCTGATATTAAATAAAAATTACCGACATTAGTCGGTAATTTTTTACTCCGCCAAACCCCATTTCTACACATTTCTGATAGTTTCTGTTTTTTGGCACATGAATTGCTTTGTTCCCGTGAGAGTCACGATGGAGGCAATTTTATGGCGATTAATTTTGATAAGGCACTAGGTGTGCACCAATTCACTTTGGGGATACGTGCCGAGCGTGCCGAAGTGATTTCAAGCAACATCGCAAACGCCGATACGCCACATTATAAAGCCCGTGACGTCGATTTTTCTGCGGCCTTAAATATTGCGAAGACCCAGCAACAGCAACGCAATAGCCTTGAGATGACAGGCGATGAGCAGCATTTTGGCCTCGCACAGTTAACGGGACAATACGTGAAGTTCCGTGTGCCAAATCAGCCAGATACTGGAGATGGCAATACAGTGGATATTCAACAGGAACAGTCGGCATTTATGCAAAATGCGCTCGAATATCAAATGTCTCTGGGATTTTTGGACAGTAAGTTTAGCGGCATGAAAAAAGCGCTGAGAGGGGATTAATCATGAGTTTGTTTAGCATTTTTGATGTGGCTGGCTCTGGTATGTCAGCCCAGTCCGTGCGACTCAATACCACGGCGAGTAACATCGCTAACGCCGATTCTGTTTCTAGCAGTATTGATAAAACTTACCGCTCACGTCATCCCATTTTTGAAGCTGAAATGGCGAAAGCGCAGAGCCAACAGCAAGCTTCTCAAGGTGTTGCAGTAAAAGGCATCGTTGAGAGCGATAAACCCCTATTAAAAGAGTATTCGCCCGATCACCCGATGGCGGATGCGGATGGTTTTATTTATAAGCCGAATGTGAATGTCATGGAAGAAATGGCGGATATGATTTCTGCCTCTCGCTCATATCAGATGAATGTTCAAGTCGCTGAAGCCGCAAAATCTATGCTGCAACAAACACTTGGGATGGGTAAATAACATGCGCGATTTAGGAGGTAAGCAGTGAGCCTCATTAACCAACTTAGCCAGAATACGGCTCAGACGACTCAAACGAAGAGCCAATCGAATACGGTAGCGACTAATACCACGAACACAACGAGTACATCAACCGGCAATCCATTTTTAGATGGGATCCGTTTGCCCAGCGAATCTGTTGTGCCAGAAGCCAAAGGTAAGCAGCTGACTCAAGAAGATTTTTTCTCATTACTCAGTCAGCAGTTGTCGATGCAGGATCCGTTTAAGCCTGTCGATAACGACCAGATGATTGCGCAAATGGCATCCTTTTCTACCGTGGATGGTATTTCAAAGCTCAATGATGAGATTGTTAATTTAAACAGCGTGATGACATCGAGTCAGGCGCTGCAAGCATCGGGATTAGTTGGACGTAAGGTATTGATCCCAACCGATACCGGCAATGTGTCAGCCGAAAGCCCCACCCTGAGTGGCGTGGTGAGTACGCCGGATAAAATTCCTGTGATTAACGTGCGTGTACTGGATGATAAAAATCAAGTTGTTAGCACCTTTAACATCGATGGCAGTGCTGGCGGCAATATCCCTGTGACATGGGATGGTTTAAATAAAAATGGTGATCCTGTCGGTGCCGGTAATTACACCATTAAGGCCAGCGGTCTTGTCGATGGTAAATCTCAAGAGCTTGCCGTTTCGACCTATGCCCACGTGACCAGTGTTTCTTTGGGCACAGCAAGCACTGGGGCGATTCTGAATCTTCGCGGTGGTGCAGGTATTAAGCTCTCTGATGTACTTGCGGTATCAGAAACCTAATTTGTCAGTATTGAGTTGGACTCGGGTCCTTAATTGAATTGAGTGAAATGTAGAGGTGAATTATGTCGTTTAACATTGCATTGAGTGGCATTTCTGCTGCACAGAAAGACTTAAACACTACCGCGAACAACATCGCGAATGCTAACACCATTGGCTTTAAAGAATCGCGTGCTGAATTTGCGGATGTTTACGCTAATTCAATTTTCTCTAACTCTAAAACCGCCGTCGGTGGTGGTGTGGCAACGAGCCAAGTGGCGCAGCAATTCCACCAAGGTAGTTTGCAGCTGACCAATAACTCCTTGGATTTAGCGATTAAAGGAGGTGGTTTCTTTGTAACCTCATCGGAAATAGGCACTTTAGACCATCAGTTTACCCGCGCAGGTGCATTCAAAGTCGATAAAAATAATTATATGGTTGATTCTGCAGGTAATTACCTGCAAACCTTCCCAGTTGATAAAGACGGTAACTCAACATCGGTCAGTTTAACGACGGCAAAACCTGTGCAAATTCCTGATACAGCCGGTAGTCCAGTTAAGACTGATAACATCACAATGCAGATGAACTTAAATTCTAAGCAAAGTGCTCTGGATCCTGCAGCTTTTGACCCGTTGGATTCCAAAACCTATAACAGTGTGACCTCTCTGACGATTTATGACTCCCTCGGTGAGCCACATATTATGACCACCTATTTCGTGAAGCCAACGAATGGCTCTTATAATGGTGAAAACAACTGGGTTGCCTACTACGCAATTGATGGTAAGCAAGTGGATGTGTCTGGCCCCGCAGGGACTTATCAAACGGATACCAATGGTGATGGTACGCCAGATACACCTGCAACAGCCCAAACCACAGGCGGTTGGAAAGGTTCGGTATTAAAATTTAACGAAGTGGGTGTTTATACTGGTAGCGACCCTGCTGTCATAGCTACAGAACCCTTAGGGGTTGCTGGTGCGGGCGTGTTAGGCCCTGGTGCCGATGGTACTCAAGCTGTAACTATTAAGTTCAATGCGCCAACTCAGTTTTCGGCTCCATTTGCGGCAACCGAATTAACGCAGGACGGTACGACTGTTGGGCGTTTAACCAACGTCGAAATCGGTGAAGATGGTTTGATCACCGCCAGCTACTCTAACGGTTCAACCGTGGCATTAGCTCGTGTTGCTTTAGTTCGTTTTGCCAACGAGCAAGGTTTAACTCAAGTGGGTAACACCTCATGGAAAGCCAGCCTTGAGTCGGGTCCAGCGCTCGCGGGTGAACCCAACAGTGGTACCTTCGGTAGCATCAGTTCTTCGGCATTAGAGCAGTCCAACATTGACTTAACGACTGAGCTGGTGGATTTGATTTCGGCGCAACGTAACTTCCAGGCTAACTCACGTACCCTCGAAGTGAACAACACTCTGCAACAAACTGTACTGCAAATTCGTTAAGCTGATTCACTCCTTCTCTAAGTGTTGCCGATGGCGGCAACACTTAGCCTCTTTTGGCGTTGTTGCCATTTCCTCATAATCTTCTCCCAATTTATCAGTAAATTAGCCACGATTTTTATTGGCATGATGCTTGCTTTGCTATTGTCAGGTTGAAAATTTGACGGAGCAGTCTGTGGACAAATTCCTCTACATATCCATGAGCGGAGCTAAGCAAAACATGAATGAGTTGGCATTGCGTGCCAACAACTTAGCTAACGCCAATACCGATGGATTTAAGTCGGACATGGCGCAAGCCAGATCGATGCAAGCCTTTGGTGAAGGATTGCCATCGAGGGTTTTTGCCATGGTGGAAACACCCTCCGCCAATTTTCAAGCTGGCCCCATCAAAACCACTGGGCGGGATCTTGACGTTGCCATTAAAGGTGATGGTTGGTTCGCTGTTCAGGCAAAGGATGGCAGTGAGGCCTATACCCGTTCAGGGAGTCTCAGTTTTGACTCGACAGGGCTATTGCATAACGACCGAGGTAATCCTGTGATGGGTGATGCGGGACCGATTGTGTTACCGCTGCCGATTGAAAAAGTCACCATCTCACAGGATGGCATTATCTCGGTACGTCCTCAGGGCGCGACAACGGAAGTGGTTGAAGAGGTAGGGCGATTAAAGCTGGTTAATCCTGGCAACGCACAAATGATGCGCGGTGAGGATGGACTGTTCCGTTTGGTATCGGGTAATCCGGCGCCAACCGATCCAAACGTGTTTGTTGAGAGTGGGGCTGTAGAGGGCAGTAACGTCAATCCAGTGGATGAGATGGTGTCCTTAATCGACCTACAGCGACAATTTGAATTGCAAGTGAAGATGATGAAAACCGCGGAAGAAAATGACCGCGCTTCATCTTCATTAATGCGGATTAGTTAGGAGATAAATTATGCATCCAGCGTTATGGATTAGTAAAACTGGCTTAGACGCACAGCAAACCGATATTGCGGTGATTTCAAACAACGTCGCGAACGCCAGCACCGTCGGCTACAAAAAGAGCCGCGCAGTCTTTGAAGACTTACTCTATCAAACCGTTAACCAAGCGGGGGGCATTAGTGCCTCAAACACTAAGTTACCCAATGGGTTAAATATTGGTGCGGGTACCAAAGTGGTGGCCACTCAAAAAATGTTTACCCAAGGCAATATGTTGACCACGGATAACTCACTCGATCTGATGATTGAAGGCCCTGGCTTTTTCGAAGTACAGCTACCCGATGGCACCACAGCCTATACCCGTAATGGTCAATTTACCTTAGATGATACTGGGCAAATTGTAACGCCAGGTTCGGGTTACGTACTGCAACCTGCAATCACGATTCCCGATGATGCGACCAGCATTACCGTGTCTGCCGAAGGGGAAGTCTCGGTGAAAACACCGGGCACGGCGGAAAACCAAGTCGTGGGGCAGCTCAGCATGTCCGATTTTATTAACCCATCGGGTTTAGATCCTATGGGACAAAACCTATACACCGAAACTGGTGCCAGTGGTACGCCTATCCAAGGCACTGCATCACTCGATGGTATGGGGGCGATTCGTCAAGGCGCGTTAGAAACTTCTAACGTAAACGTGACCGAAGAGCTGGTGAATCTTATTGAAAGTCAGCGGATCTACGAAATGAACTCTAAAGTGATTTCGGCGGTGGATCAGATGCTGGCGTATGTGAATCAGAATTTATAGAGGCACATTATCATGGCTAGATATTTTATATTGGCCGCAGCGCTCTTGCTTACGGCATGTAGCTCCACCTCCAAGAAGCCGATTGCAGATGATCCTTTCTATGCACCGGTATACCCCGAAGCGCCGCCAACCAAAATTGCCGCAACGGGATCCATTTACCAAGATAGCCAAGCGGCCAGTCTCTATTCGGATATTCGCGCCCATAAAGTGGGTGACATCATCACAATCGTGTTGAAGGAAGCGACTCAGGCGAAAAAGAGTGCGGGTAATCAGATCAAAAAAGGCTCTGATATGTCGCTCGACCCTATTTATGCCGGTGGTAGCAATGTGTCGATTGGCGGGGTTCCCCTCGATCTGCGTTACAAAGACAGCATGAACACTAAGCGGGAATCCGATGCCGATCAAAGCAATAGCTTAGATGGCAGTATCTCCGCGAACGTGATGCAAGTACTCAATAACGGCAACTTAGTCGTACGCGGTGAAAAATGGATCTCCATTAATAACGGCGATGAGTTTATCCGAGTGACCGGCATAGTGCGTTCACAGGATATCAAACCTGACAACACTATCGATTCAACCCGTATGGCCAATGCGCGTATTCAATACAGCGGTACTGGTACCTTCGCCGATGCGCAAAAGGTGGGCTGGTTAAGCCAGTTCTTTATGAGCGATTGGTGGCCCTTCTAAGGAGTCGTATCATGAAATTGAAACTGATTTTAGCGGTTGCCATGCTGGCGTTTTCACTTCCTAGCCAAGCAGAGCGCATTAAAGATATTGCCAATGTTCAAGGGGTTCGTAGTAACCAATTGATTGGTTACGGCTTAGTCGTCGGTTTACCGGGCACGGGTGAGAAGACCCGTTATACCGAGCAGACCTTTACCACCATGCTGAAAAACTTTGGGATTAACTTGCCCGATAATTTCAGACCCAAAATTAAGAACGTGGCCGTGGTAGCAGTGCATGCGGACATGCCGGCCTTTATCAAACCTGGTCAAGAATTGGATGTCACAGTATCAAGCCTAGGTGAAGCGAAAAGCTTACGTGGCGGTACCTTATTGCAAACCTTCCTTAAAGGGGTTGATGGGAATGTGTACGCGATTGCGCAGGGCAGTTTAGTGGTCAGCGGCTTTAGCGCCGATGGCTTGGATGGCTCTAAAGTCATTCAAAATACGCCAACTGTGGGTCGTATTCCTAACGGTGCGATCGTTGAACGTAGCGTAGCAACGCCATTTTCGACTGGCGATTATTTGACGTTTAACCTACGCCGCTCGGACTTTTCCACTGCGCAGCGTATGGCCGATGCAATCAATGACTTGCTTGGCCCCGATATGGCGCGGCCATTGGATGCGACCTCTGTGCAGGTCAGCGCTCCAAGGGATGTGTCACAACGGGTGTCCTTTTTAGCCACACTCGAGAATATCGAAGTGGAGCCTGCTGATGAGTCAGCCAAAGTGATCGTGAACTCCCGTACTGGCACGATTGTGGTTGGGCAAAACGTCAAGTTATTGCCAGCCGCGGTGACACATGGTGGCTTGACGGTAACTATTGCCGAAGCGACTCAGGTATCCCAACCTAATGCGTTAGCGAATGGTCAAACGACGGTGACCAGCAACAGCACAATCAACGCGAGCGAAAGCAATCGCCGGATGTTTATGTTCAATCCTGGCACAACCTTAGATGAGTTAGTGCGTGCCGTAAACTTGGTGGGCGCGGCCCCTTCAGATGTACTTGCTATCCTTGAAGCGTTAAAAGTGGCAGGTGCTTTGCATGGTGAACTTATCATCATCTAATTTCTGTCGGGAAAATCATGGAAAAGCTTTCAAGTTCATCACATTTTCTTGATCTGGGCGGGCTCGACTCCCTGCGCGCCCAGGCTCAGAAAGATGAGAAGGGCGCCTTGAAAAAAGTCGCCCAACAATTTGAAGGCGTTTTTGTGCAAATGCTGATGAAGAGCATGCGTGATGCCAACGCAGTGTTTGAATCCGACAGCCCACTCAACAGCCAATACACTAAATTTTATGAGCAAATGCGGGACCAGCAGTTATCCGTCGATTTATCGGATAAAGGTGTGCTGGGCCTTGCAGATATGATGGTGCAGCAATTATCCCCCGAGTCGAGTCAGTTTACGCCCGCATCTGTGCTGCGAAATGACGGTGGCATGAAGCTGCAACATGATGCGAAAGCCTTCAATATTCCAGCTCAAGCAACCTCGGCAGCTGAAACTCAAACTGCGGCTGCGCCAGTTGTTGCCTCGCAAGGCGTGCCTGCCTCGATTGCGCGCCCAAGTGTTGACTTGGATAACGGCGATGGCGTGATGTCCTCCTTAGATATTGATAGGCCTGAGCGCTTGCTGGCCATAGATACGCCAAAGCCCGCTTGGTCAGAGCAACCCTTATCGCCAATCGAACCTGTGATCAGCGGCCAAATCTTGCCGACGGCGGCATTTAGGGAAACACAAAAGACCCTCAAGTTTGGTAGTCGGGAAGAGTTTTTGGCGACGCTTTATCCTCATGCAGAAAAAGCCGCCAAAGCCCTTGGCACTCAACCCGAAGTGCTCTTGGCACAGTCAGCCCTTGAGACGGGCTGGGGTCAAAAAATTGTCCGTGGCAATAATGGCGCGCCAAGCCATAACCTGTTCAATATTAAAGCCGACCGTCGCTGGCAAGGTGATAAGGCTAACGTGAGTACCTTGGAATTTGAGCAGGGTATTGCCGTTAGACAAAAAGCCGATTTTAGGGTGTATGCCGATTTCGAGCACAGTTTTAACGATTTTGTTTCCTTTATTGCTGAGGGTGAGCGTTATCAGGCGGCGAAGAAAGTCGCGGCATCACCGACTCAGTTTATTCGAGCATTACAGGATGCTGGCTATGCCACCGATCCTAAATATGCTGAAAAAGTCATTAAAGTCATGCAGTCCATCAGCGAAGAGCTGAAATCGATACTGCCAGGAGAAGACAAATGATCATTCTTCATAGGATGTTAGTGTTGGGGAGTATCGGCTGATGGCTATCGATCTATTAAATATTGCCCGTACAGGCGTGCTCGCATCCCAGTCACAACTGGGGGTGACCAGTAATAACATCGCCAATGCCAACACCGCGGGTTATCACAGACAAGTGGCGACGCAAACCACGTTAGATTCACAACGTCTTGGTAATAGCTTCTATGGCACAGGTACTTATGTCTCTGATGTTAAGCGTATATACAACGACTATGCTGCACGCGAATTGCGGATTGGCCAAACCACGCTGAGTGCGGCCGAAGCGAGCTACGGCAAGTTGAGCGAGCTTGATCAAGTCTTCTCGCAAATCGGCAAAATAGTGCCACAGAGCTTGAACGATTTGTTTTCAGGGCTAAATAGTTTGGCGGACTTGCCTGCAGACCTAGGCATTCGCAGCTCGACCTTAAACGATGCCAAGCAATTGGCGAACAGCTTGAACCAGATGCAGTCGACGCTGAACGGACAGCTGACTCAAACCAATGATCAAATCACGGGTATGACGAAGCGCATCAATGAGATCAGCACTGAACTTGCCAATCTTAACCTCGAGTTGATGAAGTCGCCCAACCAAGATGCCATGTTACTGGACAAGCAAGATGCATTAGTACAAGAGCTGAGTCAGTACGCGCAGGTGAATGTGATCCCCTTAGAAAACGGGGCCAAAAGTATCATGCTCGGCGGCGCAATTATGCTGGTTTCGGGTGAAGTCCCCATGTCGGTCAGCACTGCGACGGGCGACCCTTTCCCGAATGAACTGCAGTTGATGTCGAGCATTGGCTCCCAAAGTGTACGTGTCGACCCTAGCAAGTTAGGCGGTCAGCTCGGTGCCTTGTTTGACTATCGTGAACAAACCTTAGTGCCTGCTGGGTTAGAACTCGATCAACTGGCCCTTGGAGTTGCCGATAACTTTAACAAGTTACAGGCGCAAGGATTCGATCTTAATGGCCAAGTGGGCGCCGATATCTTTAAGGATATCAACGATCCACTGATGTCTATTGGCCGTGTGGCTGGATTTTCCGGCAACACAGGTAATGCGACCTTAGGTGTCAATATTGACGATACGAGCGCTTTATCGGGTGGCTCCTACGAGCTGTCTTTTACGGCGCCTGCCACCTATGAACTCAGAGACTCGCAAACCGGCACTATCACACCGCTCACCTTAAACGGCACTAAGCTCGAAGGCGGCGCGGGATTCTCTATTGATATTAAAGCCGGCGCCATGGCCTCTGGGGATAGATTCGCGATTCGTCCAACCGCGGGAGCGGCGAATGGTATTGAAGTGGTGATGACAGATCCCAAAGGCATTGCCGCCGCTGCGCCCAAAATCACCCCAGATGCAGCGAACTCAGGCAATACTCAAGTGAAGGTAACGCAAATTACCAACCGCAGTGCGGCAAACTTCCCAACAACGGGGAGCGAGCTCACCATTCAATTGGATACCACGGCCGTGCCGCCAACCTATGAAGCCTTCGATGCCAATGGTACATCCCTTGGCGCACCAGCGGCATATACGCCACCCAGCATTAGTGCGTTTGGCTTTACCTTTGAAGTCGATAGCAGTGCGGCGGCCGCAGGCGACAAATTCACCTTCGATTTATCCTTTGCCGAAGGGGATAACACTAACGCCTTGGCAATGGCCAAACTCAGTGAAACCAAAGTGATGAATGGCGGCAAATCGACGCTTGCCGATGTGTTTGAACAGACCAAGCAAGATATCGGCAGTCAAACCAAAGCGGCCGAAGTTCGAGTTGGGGCGGCTGATGCGATTTATCAACAGGCTTACGCCAGAGTAGAGAGCGAATCAGGGGTGAACTTAGATGAAGAAGCGGCAAACCTGATGCGTTTCCAACAGGCTTACCAAGCGTCTGCACGGATCATGTCAACCGCCCAGCAAATTTTTGACACCCTACTGACCTCAGTGCGTTAGGAGAAGTGACGATGAGACTATCAAGTGCGCAGCTCTTTAATCAAAGCATTAGTAGTGTGCTGCAAAAACAAACGGCTACGAGCAAGATTCTGGATCAGCTCAGCAGCGGCAAAAAGGTCAATACCTCAGGTGATGACCCTGTTGCGGCTTTAGGTATCGATAACCTGAATCAACGCAATGCCTTAGTCGATCAATTTATGAAGAATATCGACTATGCCACCAATCATCTTCAACAAACTGAAAGTCAGTTAGGCCAAGCGGATACCTTAATATCCAGTATGAAAGATTTGATGCTACAGGGTTCAAACGGCAGCCTAACATCTGAGGAGCGGCAAACTATTGCCGATGATTTGCGCAAGAGCCTTGACCAGTTATTGACGATTGCCAATACCAAAGATGAATCGGGCAATTATTTGTTTGCGGGTAACAAGACTGATACTTTGCCATTCCAATTTGATGCCAATAGCAAAATTGTCTATCAAGGTGATTCTGGTGTCCACAGTGCCATAATCGCATCAGGTATACAGCTTAATACCAATGTTGCCGGAGATACCGCATTCATCAAATCCCCCAATGCAATGGGCGATTATAGCGTCAATTATTCGTCATCCCAGCAAGGGGAGTTCAGTGTTACCAGTGCAAAGCTTGACGGTGTAACGCCTTCTCTTTCCGACTATAAGATTAATTTTTTAGATGATGGTGCGGGTGGTATTAATGTGGAAGTCACTGATACTGCTACCCCTGCGAATGTGATTTCAGCCGCAGCCCCTTTTGACCCCTCAACATCAATCAATTTTGACGGCGTTAAGCTAAGCATTGAAGGTGAGCCAAAGATTGGTGACAGCTTCACCCTTCACCAAGAAGCTGAAGTGAGTATTTTCGATACCTTTAGTAAGGCTATCGATCTATTTGAAAATGGTGCTGAAGTACAAACTCCTTCAGGTCAATCAGAGTTGGCACAGTTATTGAATAATGTTCAGAGTGGTGTCAAACAAATCAGTCAGCAACAAGGCTTAGCAGGCAACAGTTTAAAAGTACTGGAAAAATATACTGATAAGCATACTGATGAAAAGTTGATCAACACCTCGGCGTTATCCAAGTTGGAGGATGTCGACTATGCCACTGCGATTACTGAATTTGAAAAGCAACAACTTGCGCTCAATGCGGTATCCAGTGTGTTTAGTAAAGTGGGCTCAGTATCGTTGTTTGACTATATCTAGAGCCCGCCTCGCCCAAAACAATAGAGTGCGCCACTTTTGTAAAAGTGTCTCTGAGTTTAATAGGGCAGGTTTTAGATATGGGTAATTAAACCAACGCTTAAGCATTTTAAGCAATATTAAAGTGTACTAAGCAAACCAATATTCTTGGAAAGTAACAAGATTTAGCCAGGCTTCCACGTCTTGGCACCCAACTTAGAAGAGGAATGTAACATGGCTATTACTGTTAATACCAATGTGACCTCACTGAAGTCACAGAAAAACTTAAACGGCGCCAACAACGCCTTGCAAACCTCCATGGAGCGTCTGTCATCTGGCCTGCGTATTAACAGTGCCAAAGACGATGCCGCTGGTCTGCAAATTTCTAACCGTTTGACCAGTCAAATCAATGGTCTGGATGTCGCACAACGTAATGCTAATGATGGTATCTCTATTGCGCAAACCGCTGAAGGTGCGATGCAAACCTCTACCGACATTCTGCAACGTATGCGTGATCTATCATTGCAGTCAGCTAACGGCTCAAACTCAACAGAAGACCGTGCAGCTATGCAAAAAGAACTTTCTGCATTGCAAACAGAGTTGACCCGTATCGCTGATACCACGTCTTTTGGTGGGCAAAAATTACTTGATGGTACTTACGGTACGCAAAAATTCCAAGTCGGCGCAAACGCCAATGAGACCATTTCGGTATCCTTGATGGATGTCGCTGCAAACAAGATTGGTAATAATTCAATTAGCGGTGCAGGTACCAAATTTGGGGTTGAAGCGGCAACAGTATTGACTCAGGGAACGACTGCTGATGCAGCATTTACTGTTAACGGTAAAGTTGTTGCGATTGCTGGAGGTGATAACGCTGCAACCGTTGCAACAAATATCAACAAGTCTGGTGCAGGTGTAAAAGCGGAAGCATCAGTCACGACTACCCTGTCGGGTTTAAGTGCGGCTGATACTGGTACGTTTTCTGTTGTTAACGCTGATGGCAGTAAAGATAGCTACGATTTGTCTAAGTATAAGGGCGATGCGAAAACTCTTGCTACCGATTTAGGTAAAGCGGGTTATGACGTGAGTTATGATGATAGTACTAGCACTATTTCTCTGACTGCGAAAGGCGTAGCTGGTGTCGAAATTGCGGGTTACGGCGGTGGTACCACTGCGAAATTAGGTGGTCAAGCTGCGGGTGCAGCAAACGCGAGTAAAACGGCATCGCTGACATTATCATCATCTGAAAAATTCAGTGTAAAAGGTACTACAGCGAATGAATTACTCGGCGGTGGTGTTGTGGCAGCAGGTGGTAGTTCAACACTAAATGCGGTGAGTACGATTGATATCAATACTGCGAAAGGTGCTCAGGATGCGCTGGCAGTGATTGACGCTGCCATTGCAGGTATTGATAGTAGCCGTTCTGACTTGGGTGCTGTACAGAACCGTATGAGCTTTACTATCAACAACTTAAATAATATTTCGACTAACGTATCAGATGCCAGAAGCCGAATTCAAGATGTGGACTTTGCGAAAGAAACTGCCACTATGACCAAACAGCAAATTCTGTCACAAACCTCATCTGCGATGTTGGCGCAGGCGAACCAACTTCCTCAAGTGGCATTATCACTACTCGGTGGTTAATCGTTCGTACTATAGTGATACTCTCGTTACTACTTGAGTTTTATATTAAGCTAAAAATGCCGATTCTTATCGGCATTTTAATTTTCTGATTTTTAAATAAATTTCTCGATTTTGAAGAAATTTCAAAAAAGTGGCTAAAGTTCGTCCCTCCTTTGCCGTTACAGTAAATGTAACAAGTTAAGCTTCGCCTGGCTGAACAGCTCAGGCAGTTGTCTACCAGGTAATATGAGGAACCAATATCATGGCAATTACTGTTAATACCAACGTGACCTCGCTGAGCTCACAAAAGAACTTGAACAGCGCCAACAGCGCATTAAAAACCTCCATGGAGCGTCTATCATCTGGTCTGCGTATTAACAGTGCCAAAGACGATGCCGCTGGTTTGCAAATTTCTAACCGTTTGACCAGTCAGATCAACGGTCTTGATGTTGCCCAACGTAACGCCAACGACGGTATCTCTATTTCGCAAACCGCAGAAGGTGCGATGCAAACTTCTACCGACATTCTGCAGCGTATGCGTGATCTATCATTACAATCTGCTAACGGCTCAAACTCAACTGAAGACCGTGCTGCAATGCAAAAAGAAATTTCATCTCTGCAGACTGAATTGACTCGTATCGCAGATACAACCTCTTTCGGTGGTCAAAAATTACTTGATGGTACTTATGGTACGCAAAAATTCCAAGTTGGTTCTAATGCCAATGAAACCATCTCTATTTCTCTAGGTGACGTTTCATCTAACAAGATTGGTAATAACGCAATTAGCGGTGCTGGCACCAAATTTGGGGTTGAAGCGGCAACAGTTTTGACACAAGGCACTACAGCTGACGCAGCATTTGCTGTTAATGGTAAAGTTGTTGCGATTGCTGGAGGTGATAACGCTGCAACCGTTGCAACAAATATCAACAAGTCAGGTGCAGGTGTAAAAGCTGAAGCATCAGTCACGACTACTCTGTCAGGTTTAAGTGCTGCTGATACAGGTACCTTCTCTGTTGTTAACGCCGATGGCAGTAAAGATAGCTACGATTTGTCTAAGTATAAGGGCGATGCGAAAACTCTTGCTACCGATTTAGGTAAAGCGGGTTATGACGTGAGTTATGATGATAGTACTAGCACTATCTCTTTGACTGCGAAAGGCGTAGCTGGTGTTGAAATTGCGGGTTACGGCGGTGGTACCACTGCGAAATTAGGTGGTCAAGCTGCGGGTGCTGCAAACGCAAGCAAAACTTCATCACTGACATTATCATCATCTGAAAAATTCAGTGTAAAAGGTACTACAGCGAATGAATTACTGGGCGGTGGCGTAGCAGCCGCTGGTGGTAGCTCTACATTGAAGGCAGTGAGTACAATTGACATCAATACCGCACAAGGTGCTCAGGATGCGCTGGCAGTGATTGACGCTGCAATTGCAGGTATTGATGGTCAACGTGCGGATTTAGGTGCGGTACAAAACCGTATGAACTTTACAATCAATAACCTGAGTAATATTTCTACTAACGTGTCAGATGCTCGTAGCCGAGTACAAGATGTGGACTTTGCGAAAGAAACTGCCACTATGACCAAACAGCAGATTCTGTCACAAACCTCATCTGCGATGCTGGCACAGGCGAACCAACTTCCTCAAGTGGCCTTGTCACTGCTGTAAGCGAAGTAAAGGTTTTCGTTTGACTGGGCAGAGGGAGGGCAGTTTTGCTCTCCCTTTATTGTTTTAGTGTTACCGCATCTGTTGTATGGCCGATGCAAAATATAGGAAACACGATATGAGTGACGTAACATTAAATGCAGGCCTTGGACTGCAATCGGTAGTGAATGCGGCAACCAAATCGGCTATCCCTCCACAACAGATAGTTGTTGATGCAGCTACAAACGTTAAAAATGGTGTAAATTTTGCTTTAAATTCCGATGTTGTCAATGCGTTGGCAGATACAGCTAATGTAGATCAACAAGAAGAACAAACATCTCTGACTCAAGTTGCAAGTTCATTGACTGAAACCATGTCAATGATGAAAAAAGGGCTAGAGTTTAAAGTTGATGAGCTTGAAGGTTTACCAGTCGTGAGTGTCGTGGATGTGAACTCTGGTGAACTGATCCGCCAAATTCCTTCAGAAGAGGCTTTGGCATTGGCTGAAAAGATGTCGGAAATTGCTGGCGTATTGATGAAAACAGAGGCCTAAGTCAATAAAGACTCAGAGGCAGGGGAGGTTAACATGGCGGGTTTAACTGCAAGCGGTATTGGTTCAGGGCTTGATATTGGTGGCATAGTCTCAGCTTTGGTAAACGCTGAAAAGGCTCCCAAAGAGGCGCAATTCAATAAGACCGAAGGCCTTGTTAATACTCAAATCTCGGCTCTAGGCGCATTAAAAAGCAGTATTTCTGATTTTTTGGATAAATTGAAGCCATTGTCTGAAGCTAAAACCTTTACTGGGTTTACTTCTAAGTTATCTAAAAGCGACTATTTGTCGGCCAAGACTGATTCCGATGCAGTTGCAGGCAGTTATAACTTAGTGGTTGAGCAGCTCGCTCAAAGTCAGAAAGTAGGCTCGGCTAACGTCACAGATGTCACAGCGCCCATTGGTAGTGGCTCTTTGGCAATTGATGTCGCTGGAAAAAGCTTCTCCATCGATGTTGCGAGCGGTGATTCACTTCAGGATATTGTAAAAAAAATCAATAAGGCTGACGACAATGTTGGGGTAACGGCCACCATCATCAACAGTGATGCTGGACCGCAGATGGTGTTGACATCCAATAAAACGGGCACAGCAAATCAAATCCAAGTGACAGCAAACGATGATACAGGTACTGCCCTTGCGGATACCTTCACCATGACTGAGGTGCAGGGTGCCAAGGATGCAATTCTGTATGTGGATGGCCTCAAGGTGACATCAAATTCTAATGAGGTTAAGGATGCAATACAGGGCGTGACTTTGACTCTTAAAGATGCCGATGTCGATAAATCTACCACATTGACAATTGAGCAAGATAAGGCTTCTGCAACCAAAGCCATAAAGGAGTTTGTTGAATCTTATAACACCATGACAAGCACAGTGAAGGGAATGTCGGGTTATGATCCTAAAACTAAACAGGTGGGAATATTCCAAGGTGACTCTCTTATTCGTAGCTTGCAAAGCCAGTTTCGAGGGGTGATCTCTTCCTCTTATGGCGATGGTATGGCGCTAGCAAACCTAGGCATTAAAACCACACGTGATGGAACCTTGGAGCTGGATGAGGATACCTTAAAAAAAGCTCTTGAGAATGATATAAGTGCAGTGGCCGACTTCTTTACCACAGAGGGAACCGGATTTGCTGCCAAAATGACTAGTGTGGGTGAAGCATATACTCAATCAGGGGGATTGCTTGATAGCCGTGATGAAACATTGGATAACCGACTTTCCCGTCTAGGGGATGAAAGAGCAGCTTTTGCGTTGAAAATGAAAGCCTATGAAGCTCGGCTTACCAAGCAGTTTAATGCTATGGATTTGATGGTTGGCCAGCTTAATTCGCAAGGTAGCACTATTCAGGCTCGTATCGATTCGTTACCTGGATTAGTCTCAAATAAGAAATAATATTGAGTGACCCACATGTCTGAATCAATAAATGCTCATGCTGAGCTGCAGTTAGTAAACAAGTTAGTGCATGAAACATTATCACATTTGGATACAGTTGCAGGTAATCTTGATGAGTCAGAAGAATTGGCAAGTATCCTGCAAGAACTGATAAACAGGCGTCAAGAATTGTTACTACAATGGCTGCCTGACACAACTCAAGATGATGTTACGTTACTTACTGAACAGCAAAAGCTAAGTCTGACATTCGAGCAATGTGTTGCTAATGTTAGGCAGCAGTACGCCAATGAGTTAGCACTCAGAAAAAGTAACACTTCAAAAGTAAATTTGTATAAAACTTTGGATGCAAACAGGTAGGTAGTTATGAGAGGCTCACTCCAGTCTTATCGTAAAGTTTCCCTCGAGAGTCAGATCGCAGATGCTTCTCCACACAGAATTACTCAGATGTTGTTTAATGGGGCATTAGAGCGGATTGCTCAATCAAAAATTGCAATGGAGCAATGTGATATCGCTAGCAAAGGCTTATTGATTGGTAAGGCTATCGGTATTATTCTCGGGCTGAAAAACACACTAGTGATGGATGCGGGTGGCGATATTGCCACTAATTTAGCCAATCTTTACGATTTTATGGTGCAACGTTTGACTGATGCGAATGTGCAGAATGACCCTGTTGCATTAGATGATGTTGCAGGATTACTGCGCGAAATCAAAGAAGCGTGGGATGCAATTCCTGCGGATAAACACAATATCACTTCTCATACATAAGCTCGTTAATTGTGTTATAGATCAACAGGAAAAAGGACGCACTGAGTGCGTCTTTTTTTTGGCTTTCGTCAATTTATTGACATAATTGACTAGAATCATGGGATAAATGAACTAAAATCAATTCAGTTTGGCATAATCCGCATTCGAAGCTTGCTTCTCGACTGCTGATAATACAATATTCATCACAGTAGTGATGGTGGCACAGATTGTTACATTGAATTTGTTAAGCTTTTACAGCAACTAATCATAAATAATTAATGCGAATTGATACCTAATTAGCGCTTTACGGCCTACTGAATGATGCAAACAGATCAACGAATTTTACTTGTCGGAACCCCATCAGAGCGCTTAAGTCGCCTGTGTTGCATTTTTGAATTTTTAGGTGAGCAGATTGAAATCATCTCCACCGAAAAGTTGAGCTCTTGTCTTCAAGATACCCGTTATCGTGCCTTAGTGCTGACAACAGACAATATGTCTGTTGAGGCATTGAAATCACTCGCTAATCAGTACCCGTGGCAACCTATTTTATTGTTTGGCAACGTCGGTGATCTGCAAGTATCGAATGTGCTTGGTCAAATCGAAGAGCCATTAAACTATCCGCAACTCACTGAACTGCTGCATTTTTGCCAAGTGTATGGCCAGGTTAAACGGCCGCAAGTGCCAACCAGTGCGAATCAAACCAAACTATTCCGTAGTTTAGTGGGCCGCAGTGAAGGTATTGCCAATGTTCGCCATTTGATTAGCCAAGTTGCGACTTCAGATGCGACGGTATTAGTGTTAGGACAGTCGGGAACTGGTAAGGAAGTCGTCGCTCGTAACATTCATTACTTGTCTGAACGCCGTGATGGTCCTTTTATTCCGGTTAACTGTGGTGCGATTCCGCCAGAACTACTTGAAAGCGAATTATTTGGTCATGAGAAGGGCTCTTTTACGGGAGCTATTAGCTCGCGTAAAGGCCGTTTTGAGCTCGCAGAAGGTGGCACACTGTTTCTCGATGAAATTGGCGATATGCCTTTGCAGATGCAGGTAAAACTGCTGCGTGTGCTGCAGGAGCGCGTGTTCGAGCGTGTCGGTGGCACTAAGACGATCAATGCTGATGTGCGTGTTGTCGCTGCAACCCACAGAGATCTCGAAAGCATGATCACCAGCAACGAGTTCCGTGAAGATCTTTATTACCGCCTCAACGTTTTTCCGATTGAGATGCCTGCGCTAAGCGACCGCAAGGATGACGTTCCTCTACTGTTGCAAGAGCTGGTAAGCCGAGTCTATAACGAGGGACGTGGCAAAGTTCGCTTTACCCAACGTGCGATTGAATCGTTAAAAGAGCACGCTTGGTCGGGTAACGTGCGTGAATTGTCGAACTTGGTTGAGCGTTTAACGATTTTATATCCTGGCGGTTTAGTCGATGTGAATGACTTGCCTATCAAGTATCGCCATATTGATGTGCCAGAATACAGCATCGAACTCAGTGAGGAACAACAGGAGCGTGATGCGCTGGCATCCATCTTCACCAGTGAAGAGCCGGTTGAAATTCCTGAAACCCGTTTCCCAAGTGAATTACCGCCGGAAGGGGTCAACCTTAAGGATCTGCTGGCTGAGCTTGAAATCGACATGATCCGTCAAGCGTTAGAGCAGCAGGATAACGTTGTTGCGCGCGCGGCAGAAATGCTCGGTATTCGTCGTACTACTTTGGTTGAAAAAATGCGTAAGTACGGAATGACGAAAGAATAGTCATATTCACGTTGTTTATCCTATTGTTTTACCTATCTAAATTCATTTCTTAATTTGGCATAGAATCTGCAAACACTCCGTCAGAAGCAATTTTTTGACGGAGTGACTATGTCAGCCCATCCACTAGCGCAACTTGAAACATTCAAGCACACTAGCAAACAATGGAACCAACTGCGTGAGGCCGCCAATATGTCCAATCGGATGGAGCATATTTTACAGGCTATGCCCTCTGGCGTGGTGATTTTGAACGGTGACGGTATTGTCACCGATGCAAACCCTGTTGCCGTGGAATTGCTAGAGCAGCCGTTATGCGGCGCCCGCTGGATTGATGTGATCCATACGGCGTTTGCGCCACAGGACGATGATGGTCATGAAGTCTCATTACGCAATGGCCGCCGAGTCAAATTTGCGATAACCCCATTAACGCCAGAACCGGGCCAATTAATTGTGCTGACGGATCTGACCGAAACTCGTCTACTGCAAAAGAATCTTTCCCATCTGCAGCGTCTGTCAGCCCTCGGCAAAATGGTCGCGACGCTGGCGCATCAGGTGCGTACGCCACTGTCGGCTGCACTACTCTATGCTGCGAATCTGGCCAGTCCCAAATTATCTGAATCTGCTAAGGCAAAATTTCAGCAGAAGTTAGTGGATAGACTTAATGAGCTTGAACGCCAAGTTAACGATATGCTGCTGATGGCCAAAGGACGGCAGGATGAATTGGGTGAGTTAGTTAACCTTGATGAGGTGATCAATACTGTCATGGCGAACTGTGAGCCGATTGTGGCTCAGCGCGGCGCAGCATTGACAGTTACTAATGCGTCCCACGGTTTAATGCTGGCGAATGTGAACGCGCTCAGTTCAGCCGTGAATAATCTGGTGATGAATAGCCTTGAAGCTGGGGCAACGCAGATCCAAATCGTCGCCAATGATATCGGCGAGCAGTTAGCTCTCAATGTGGTCGACAATGGCAAAGGGCTGGATGCCAAGATGCAACAAAAAGTGTTGGAGCCGTTCTTTACTACCAAAGCGCAAGGAACGGGTCTAGGCTTAGCCGTCGTACAGTCCGTGGTTCGCAATCATGGCGGACAAATCCAATTGAGTTGTATGCCCAATAAAGGTTGTACCGTGTCGCTAACCTTCCCGCAGGCGAAATCGGCTGCTGTATTGCCGCTGGAGAAACCCTATGTCTGAAGCCAAATTACTCTTAGTCGAAGACGATGCGTCCCTGCGTGAGGCTTTGCTCGATACCTTAATGTTGGCGCAATACGACTGCATCGATGTGGCCTCCGGCGAGGAAGCCATTATCGCATTGAAGCAACATCAGTTTGACTTAGTGATCAGCGATGTGCAGATGCAGGGCATTGGCGGCTTAGGATTATTGAACTACTTACAGCAGCATCACCCCAAGCTGCCAGTGTTGCTGATGACGGCATATGCCACCATCGGTAGTGCTGTCAGTGCAATTAAATTGGGCGCCGTCGATTATTTGGCTAAACCCTTTGCTCCAGAGGTGTTGCTCAACCAAGTTTCCCGCTATTTACCGCTCAAACAAAATAGCGATCAACCTGTGGTTGCCGATGAAAAAAGTCTTGCACTCTTGTCTCTGGCACAGCGGGTGGCGGCATCCGATGCCTCCGTGATGATCCTTGGACCAAGCGGCTCGGGTAAAGAAGTGCTAGCCCGTTATATTCATCAACATAGTAGCCGTGCCGACCAAGCGTTTGTGGCCATCAATTGTGCGGCCATCCCCGAGAATATGCTTGAGGCGACCTTATTTGGTTATGAAAAGGGCGCCTTTACAGGGGCTTATCAGGCATGCCCTGGTAAATTTGAACAGGCGCAGGGCGGCACCTTATTACTCGATGAAATTTCTGAGATGGATTTGGGACTGCAGGCCAAACTGCTGCGTGTGCTGCAAGAGCGCGAAGTGGAGCGTTTAGGCGGTCGCAAAACCATTAAGTTAGATGTTCGGGTGCTTGCCACTTCGAATCGGGATTTAAAGGCCGTGGTTGCCGCAGGGCAATTCCGGGAAGATCTCTATTATCGCATTAACGTGTTTCCACTGACTTGGCCTGCACTGAATCAACGCCCTGCGGATATTTTGCCCTTAGCTCGGCATTTACTCGCTAAACACGCCAAGGCGCTAAATGTGCTTGATTTGCCTGAGTTTGATGAAGCAGCTTGTCGTCGTTTACTCAGTCACCGCTGGCCGGGTAATGTGCGCGAGTTGGATAACGTTGTCCAACGCGCGTTAATTTTACGTGCTGGGGCTGTGATTACCGCCAACGATATTATTATCGATGCCCAAGATGTGCCTCTGTCATCCGATGACACCGAATACGCCAACGAGCCGGAAGGTTTAGGTGAAGAGTTAAAGGCGCAGGAGCATGTGATCATTCTCGAAACCTTAGCGCAATGCCAAGGTAGTCGTAAGCTGGTTGCCGAGAAACTCGGGATCAGCGCGCGCACCTTAAGATACAAGATGGCCAGAATGCGCGATATGGGGATTCAATTGCCCAACTAAGTTGTGTTTTGTACCTTGTCTAAAGCCATTGCCACTGGGGTCACCCTTTGGCAATTTCATATTTGACGACTCCCTCAATTCTTTTTAACACGGCTGAGTGAAAACTTGGCCGTGCTTTTGCATATTCTGTTTATCTAGAGAGTTTAATCGTCAATAACTCGACGATGGGGAGCACGACATGCAAATTGGCGCGAATTCATTACTGCAAGAAATGCAGTCACTTCAAGGTGAGATCAAACCCTCATTTGGGATTTCACCCAATAATATTGTGCAGCAAGTGAATAACACCAGCGGTGCTGACTTTGGGCAACTTCTCTCCCAAGCCATTGGTAATGTTAGCGGTTTGCAGTCAACCTCATCGAATCTCGCGACTAGGCTCGAAATGGGTGACACGACAGTGAGTCTTTCTGATACTGTTATCGCCCGCGAAAAGGCCAGTGTTGCCTTTGAAGCCACAGTCCAAGTGCGTAATAAGCTCGTTGAAGCTTATAAAGAAATAATGAGCATGCCTGTTTAGGCCTTGAATAACGCAATTAGCAGGTACGAATCGTGAGCACAGAAATGATTGTCGGATCAAACGCCGGCGCAGTGGACCAAGGGGTCCAACAGGAAAATAAATCCGGCGTGCTGGGGAGTCTCGGTGGCGTCGATATGATGCGTCAAATCACCATGATTTTAGCCCTCGCCATTTGTTTGGCGTTAGCCGTGTTCGTCATGATCTGGGCACAGGAACCTGAGTACCGTCCATTGGGTAAAATGGAAACTCAGGAAATGGTGCAAGTGCTCGACGTGCTTGATAAAAATAAGATCAAGTATCAAATCGATGTTGACGTCGTGAAGGTGCCCGAGGACAAATACCAAGAAGTTAAAATGATGCTGAGCCGTGCGGGTATTGATAGTGCCGCCGCCTCAAACAAAGACTTCCTCACCCAAGACAGTGGTTTTGGCGTGAGCCAAAGAATGGAGCAGGCTCGCCTTAAGCATAGCCAAGAGGAAAACCTCGCCCGCGCAATTGAACAACTGCAAAGTGTTAGTCGCGCTAAAGTGATTTTAGCGTTACCTAAAGAAAACGTATTTGCACGTAATACCGCGCAACCAAGTGCGACCGTTGTGATTAACACTCGCCGTGGCGGTTTAGGCCAAGGAGAGGTCGATGCGATTGTGGATATCGTTGCTTCCGCCGTTCAGGGCTTAGAGCCATCTCGCGTTACCGTCACAGATTCTAACGGCCGTTTACTGAACTCTGGCAGCCAAGATGGCATCTCTGCCAGGGCGCGCCGTGAGCTTGAGTTGGTTCAACAAAAAGAAGCCGAATACCGCACCAAGATTGATTCGATTCTCTCACCCATCCTTGGCCCAGATAATTTCACCTCCCAAGTGGATGTGAGCATGGATTTTACCGCGGTCGAGCAAACCGCTAAGCGTTTTAACCCTGACTTACCGTCGCTACGTAGCGAAATGACGGTTGAGAATAATTCGACAGGCGGTTCAACTGGCGGTATTCCTGGCGCGTTGTCGAACCAACCGCCGATGGAATCGAATATTCCTCAGGATGCGACCAAGGCGACAGAAAGCGTGACGGCAGGTAATTCGCACCGCGAAGCGACCCGTAATTTTGAGTTAGATACCACTATCAGCCATACCCGTCAGCAAATTGGCGTAGTGCGTCGCGTGAGTGTGTCAGTAGCTGTGGACTTTAAACCTGGCGCTGCGGGTGAGAATGGTCAAGTGGCGCGCGTTGCCCGCACCGAGCAAGAGCTCACCAATATCCGCCGTTTGCTGGAAGGCGCGGTAGGCTTTAGCGCGCAGCGTGGTGATGTTTTAGAGGTGGTCACTGTTCCCTTTATGGATCAATTGGTTGAAGATGTACCTGCGCCTGAGCTTTGGGAACAACCTTGGTTCTGGCGTGCCGTTAAGTTAGGTATCGGTGCCTTAGTTATCTTAGTGCTGATCCTTGCCGTGGTGCGTCCAATGCTGAAACGCTTAATCTATCCAGACAGTGTGAACATGCCTGAGGATTCAAGATTGGGTAATGAGCTGGCCGAGATTGAGGATCAATACGCTGCCGACACCTTAGGGATGCTCAATACCAAAGAAGCAGAGTATAGTTATGCCGACGATGGCTCAATTCTTATCCCTAATCTGCATAAAGATGATGATATGATTAAAGCTATCCGTGCGCTTGTGGCCAATGAGCCCGAGCTTTCAACCCAAGTCGTGAAAAACTGGTTACAAGACAATGGCTGAGAATAAATCAAAAGACGCCGCTGAAACCTCAAGTTTCAATATTAAGGATCTCAGTGGCATCGAAAAAACGGCGATTTTACTGTTAAGTTTGAGTGAAGCCGATGCCGCCTCTATTTTAAAGCACTTAGAACCTAAACAAGTGCAAAAGGTCGGTATGGCGATGGCGGCCATGGAAGACTTTGGGCAGGAAAAAGTCATCGGGGTGCATAAGCTGTTTCTCGATGATATTCAAAAGTATTCTTCCATTGGCTTTAACAGCGAAGAGTTCGTTCGTAAGGCGTTAACCGCGGCTCTAGGTGAAGACAAAGCTGGTAATTTGATTGAACAAATTATCATGGGCAGCGGCGCCAAAGGTTTGGATTCCCTTAAATGGATGGATGCGCGCCAAGTCGCGACTATCATCCAAAACGAACATCCACAGATCCAAACCATTGTTTTATCGTATTTAGAGCCAGATCAAGCGGCGGAAATTTTCGGCCAATTCCCTGAGAATACCCGCTTAGACTTAATGATGCGTATTGCTAACCTTGAAGAAGTGCAACCTGCGGCATTGCAGGAATTAAACGACATCATGGAGAAACAATTCGCCGGTCAAGGCGGCGCGCAAGCAGCGAAGATGGGCGGCCTAAAGGCGGCGGCCAACATTATGAACTACCTCGATACGGGGGTCGAAAGCCAGTTGATGGAAACCATGCGCGAAACCGACGAGGAAATGGCGCAGCAAATCCAAGACTTAATGTTCGTATTCGAAAACCTTATCGATGTGGACGACCGTGGTATTCAAACCTTGCTGCGTGAAGTGCAGCAGGATGTATTGATGAAGGCACTGAAAGGCACCGACGATCAGCTCAAAGACAAAATTTTGGGCAATATGTCAAAACGGGCCGCCGAGTTACTGCGTGACGATTTAGAGGCCATGGGCCCAATCCGGATCAGCGAAGTGGAAATCGCTCAAAAAGAAATTCTGTCAATTGCGCGTCGTTTAAGTGACAGCGGTGAAATCATGTTAGGCGGCGGTGGCGGCGATGAGTTCCTCTAATCGGAGTGACAATAGCGACAATAAATTGTCCCATCGGGTGGTGAGCGACTCGGAGATTGAGTTCAGCCATTGGCAATTACCCGATGTCACTGAAACCGAAGAGGCGAGTATTTCTAACCTGTTTGGTTATTCTGCCCAGCAGCATGCGCCTAAGGCGGTGGCAGCCGAAACTATTGCGCCGCCAACGATGGCTGAAATTGAAGATATTCGTGCTCAAGCCGAAGAAGAAGGCTTTAACGAAGGTAAGACGCAAGGGTATGCCGAAGGGCTAGAACAAGGCAGACTAGAGGGGCTGGAGCAAGGACATACCGAGGGCCTAGCCCAAGGCCATGAGCAAGGGCTCGAGGCAGGGCTTGCCGAAGCTAAAACCTTAATCCAACGCTTTGAAGGGCTGCTAAGTCAATTTGAAAAGCCTTTGCAATTACTCGATGGCGATATTGAGCATTCCTTAATGACACTCACTATGGCGTTGGCTAAATCTGTGATTGGTCATGAACTTAAAACTCATCCAGAACAAATCCTGTCGGCGCTACGTTTAGGGGTCGAATCTCTGCCAATCAAGGAGCAAAGCGTCAGTATTCGTATGCACCCCGATGATGTTGCCTTGGTGGAACAGTTATATACCAGTACTCAATTGAACCGTAACCAATGGCAATTAGAGGCCGATCCTAGCTTAACGGTGGGGGATTGTATTATCAGCAGCCAACGCTCGCTGGTGGACTTAACCCTGTCCTCGCGCATCGATGCGGTGTTTGAGTCCTTACGTAATCAACAGTCCCATTTGAGTCATCAGCAGCAACAACGCCAAGCGGCTCTCGATGAGGAAAACGCCGCAAAACGGGTATCGAGTGCAGAGCTAGGTGACGAGGCGCAGAGCACCGAGTCCCTGAGTACAGAGTCGCAAGCTGATGGAGAGCAAGATGCAAAGTCGCCGCCATCAACTGCTGAATAAACTGAATCATTGCATCGATAAAGTCCCGCCGTTTCGAGCTATCGCCAGTGGTCAATTGGTGCGCGTGGTTGGTTTAACCTTAGAGGCTAGTGGTTGTCGTGCGCCCGTGGGGAGCCTGTGCTCAATCGAAACCATGGCAGGAGAGTTGATTGCCGAAGTCGTCGGTTTTGACGATGAACTGCTGTATCTTATGCCGATTGAGGAATTACGCGGCGTGTTACCCGGCGCCCGTGTCGTCCCCTTAGGTGAGCAGGCGGGGCTGAGTGTGGGCTTATCCCTATTGGGACGTGTACTCGATGGCAATGGTGTGCCTTTAGATGGTCTTGGCGCGTTATCGACCGATCAGCAGGCGCCAAGGCACAGTAACGCCATCAACCCACTTTCTCGCCGTGCGATCACTGAACCTCTCGATGTGGGTGTGCGTGCCATCAATGCCATGCTAACCGTTGGTAAGGGTCAACGTATGGGCCTATTTGCGGGCTCGGGTGTGGGTAAGAGTGTGCTGTTAGGGATGATGACCCGGGGCACGACAGCTGACATCATTGTGGTGGGGCTGGTGGGTGAACGTGGCCGTGAAGTAAAAGAATTTATTGAAGAAATCCTCGGTGAAAAGGGCAGAGCACGCTCTGTTGTGGTGGCGGCGCCCGCCGATACCTCGCCGCTAATGCGCCTTCGCGCCTGTGAAACCTCGACTCGTATCGCTGAGTATTTTCGTGATTTAGGCTATAACGTATTGTTATTAATGGATAGTCTGACTCGTTATGCTCAAGCGCAGCGGGAAATTGCTCTGGCCGTAGGGGAGCCGCCGGCGACTAAAGGTTATCCGCCTTCGGTATTTGCTAAATTGCCACGCTTGGTTGAACGGGCGGGTAATGGCGGCCCTGGTCAAGGTTCCATCACCGCATTTTATACTGTGCTGACCGAGGGCGACGATCAACAGGATCCGATTGCCGATGCATCTCGGGCGATCCTCGATGGCCATATTGTGCTTTCACGCTCGCTGGCCGATTCTGGGCATTATCCTGCAATAGATATTGAGGCTTCGATCAGCCGTGTGGCCCCAATGGTGATTTCGAACGAGCACTTAGAGGCCATGCGCCGCGTCAAGCAGACTTATTCCCTCTATCAACAGAATAAGGATCTGATTTCGATTGGCGCCTATGCCCAAGGTAGCGACCCGCGAATCGATAACGCTATACGCCTGCAACCTGCGATGAATGCCTTCTTACGGCAGACGATGCGTGATGCCTTTAGTTTTGCCGATAGCCAAGTCATGCTTGGGCAACTCGCGGCGCAATGTAAATAATCGAGACTGTTATGGCGAATGCCGATCCCCTCTTACTGGTGTTGAAATTAGCCCTCGATGCAGAGGAGCAGGCCGCACTGCTGCTAAAGTCGGCGCAACTAGAGTGTCAAAAGCGCCAAAATCAGTTGGATGCACTCAACAATTATCGCTTGGACTATATGAAGCAGATGCAGTCTCAGCAGGGACAAGCCATCAGTGCTAGCCATTATCACCAATTCCACCGTTTTATTCGGCAAATCGATGAGGCCATTGCCCAACAAAATCGTGTGGTCGCCGATGGTGAGAAGCAGAAAAACTATCGTCAGCAGCATTGGCTCGACAAGCAAAAGAAACGTAAGGCGGTTGAATTGCTCTTAGATAAGAAAGAAAAAAAACGCCAAGCACTTGAGTTGAAAAAAGAGCAAAAGATGACCGATGAATTTGCTTCTCAGCAGTTTTTTCGCCGCAATAAACCCTAACCCAAGCTCGCCATTGCGTGTGTAAGTTGTTTCTTCGACATGTAACCCTCACTTATTGGCACTTTATTTGCTTGCTTTATGCCAGAGATGGCCAAAGCCGCATAAATTGACGTTTGCCCTACTTTTTTATGTCTTCGGGTGAACGTTTAGGAGCTGATATGCAACAAATGAACAATATCCTATTAGCGTCAAGCGCGAAAAATAGCGCTAGCTCAAGTAAAGCATTGACTCAAGATACTAATAGTGAAGACTTTTCTGCAGCGTTGGCTTCAGTCACATCCGTATTATCCCCCTCGACTAAAACCCCTGTGTCTCAGGATGTGGCCGTCAAAACAGTCAAAGCGGAAGCCAGCACTGACGATACCAATACCGATGATGACGCCGATATCAACTTGATTTTCGCCCAGATTGGTATGGCAAATGAGATGAAGAAAGCGGCAGCGCCGGGCGAGTCTTTGCCGCTTGAGACCGATATTGCGGCAACTGAAGATGCCGATACCGACTCATCCTCGTTATTGGTCGATGCTCAATCTCAGACCGACAGCTCTATTATTGACGGCACTTTTTCCGATGAAATGGCTAAGTTCGCTCAGCCTACCAACACAAGCCTTGGTAATACAAAAGTGGATGTGAGTACTGAATCACCAGACTCTGAACCAGTTGCCTCACAGGCGGCCGGACAAAATACTGTGCAAATCACCGCACAGCTATTACAACAGCAAGCCTCACAACAGAACGCGGCTGATGTCGATGCGGCCGTGACTGTAGCGGAAACTGATACTCAAGGCACCTCAGTTGATGATCCGCATTTGATTGATGATGCAGCACTACTTACAGGTCTGCGCAGCGAAAAGTTCGTTAAACCGCCCGAGAATCATATTTTACCCATCGAGGGTGAGCCCGTGTTGGGGGGAAAAGAGCTTGGTACCACAGACATTGGCGCTAAGGCGATAAATGTGTCGACGCAGCCAGCAGATAAAGTTCTTGCACCCCAAAGTATGATGTCCCAAGTCGTTGATAATCAAACACCAATTAAAGCGGCTAATGCCTCTGCGAGTGATGTATTAACGACGAATGCGGCCACAGCCGCGAATACTAACGATCTTAATACCTTAGGCACTAATGTAGCGACTAATGTCTCAGCTGCCACCGCCATCGATCCGAGCCTTACTGCCGACAACCCATCTCGCGCCGAGATTTCAGCAGGCTTTTTGCTAAAAGACGCTAAGTTAGCGGTTACTCTCGATGCGCAGCAAGATAGCCAAGTTGCTGCTTTAAGTTCTGGCAGTGAAGAGACGGGCAGCGAGTTTAAGCCAGTGGAATTTAAAGCGGTATCTTCACTGCATTCTTTGGCAACGCCGGCAACCCAGCGTCAAGATATTCCTCAAGTACAGCTTTCCTTGCGCCAAGGTGTAGAAACTCAAAACCAAATGCAGGAGATGATCCAGCGCTTCTCGCCTGTGATGAAGCAGCAATTAGTGACTATGGTGAGTCAAGGGATCCAACAGGCGGAAATCCGTTTAGATCCGCCAGAACTTGGGCATATGTTGGTTAAAGTACAAGTACATGGCGACCAGACACAAGTGCAGTTCCATGTCACACAATCGCAAACCCGCGATGTTGTAGAGCAAGCCATTCCTCGCCTACGTGAATTATTACAGGAGCAGGGAATGCAATTGGCCGACAGTCATGTTTCTCAAGGGGACCAAGGTCAACGCCGCGAAGGGGGATTTGGTGAAGCGGGTGGTTCGAGCGGTGGAAATGTGGATGATTTCTCGGCAGAAGAGCTAGATTTAGGTTTAAATCAAGCAACTAGTTTAAATTCAGGTATAGATTATTACGCTTAAGAAGGTAACCTATAGTAATAAAGCGGATTATGCGCCAAGCCCTGATCCCATTCCCGAATTTAGCCAATTAAAGAGTACAGAAAATGGCCAAGGAAGAATCATTAGAACTTGAAAGCACCGAAGCGCCTAAAAGTAAGAAGAAGTTTATTTTTATCGGTGCGGGCGTGTTTGCAGCCCTGTTGATTGGGGGCGCCCTGTGGTTTTTCCTCGGTAGCAGTGATGAGGCGCCCGAAGCTGCCGCCGAAGGTGCTACAGCAACGGAGGCGACCACTCCTGCCGCCGATGCGGCAATGGCGGCCTATGTGCCAATGCCACGGCCCTTTTTATTTAACCTCCCAGGGCCTGACCGTGCTCGTCTCGTTGAAATTAAAGTGCAACTGATGGTCAGAGGCCAAGACGATGATGTGTTGACCCAAAAGCATATTCCGTTGATTGAAGATGCGCTGTTAACCACCTTTAGTGGCGCCGATGTGCAAAAGTTAAGTACACAGGCGGGTAAAGATGAATTGCGACAATTAGCACTGCTGAGCGTACAAAATACCTTGCAATCTGTGACCGGACGTAAAGTGGTTGAGAAAGTACTCTTCACCGGTTTTGTAATGCAATAACCTTTTATCTTCAGCACCTTAAAGAGGCGAAGACAATACTGTGAGTGATTTATTAAGCCAAGACGAAATTGATGCGCTCTTACACGGAGTCGATGACGTCGAAGAGGATAATGAGCTTGATGCCGCTGGGCTGGAAGCTCGCTCCTACGACTTTTCCTCTCAAGACCGTATTGTGCGTGGCCGTATGCCCACGCTCGAGATTGTGAATGAGCGTTTTGCCCGTCACCTACGGATCAGCATGTTCAACATGATGCGTCGTGCGGCCGAAGTGTCGATTAACGGCGTGCAAATGCTGAAATTTGGTGAGTACGTACACACCTTGTTCGTCCCGACTAGCTTGAATATGGTGCGTTTCAATCCCTTAAAAGGCACGGCACTGATCACCATGGAAGCGCGTTTAGTGTTTATTCTGGTGGACAACTTTTTTGGTGGCGATGGCCGGTTCCATGCCAAGATTGAAGGGCGGGAATTTACCCCAACTGAGCGTCGTATTGTGCAGTTATTGCTTAAGATTATCTTTGAAGACTATAAAGATGCTTGGGCGCCCGTGATGGACGTGGAGTTTGATTATTTAGACTCCGAAGTCAACCCCGCGATGGCCAACATCGTCAGCCCCACTGAAGTGGTGGTGATTAACTCCTTCCACATCGAAGTGGATGGCGGCGGCGGTGACTTCCATATCACTATGCCTTATTCGATGATTGAACCTATCCGTGAACTGCTTGACGCGGGTGTGCAGAGTGATAAACAAGACACCGACATGCGTTGGTCACAGGCGCTGCATGACGAAATTATGGATGTGAAAGTCGGATTTGATGCCAGTGTGGTTGAGCATGAACTCACACTCAAAGATGTCATGAACTTCAAGGCTGGGGATATTATTCCGATCGAACTGCCTGAATACATTATGATGAAAATCGAAGACTTACCGACGTATCGCTGTAAAATGGGGCGTTCACGCGATAATCTAGCACTTAAAATTTACGAAAAAATCCCACGTCCTGAAACGGTCAAATCCGAACTGCAATTAGTGACACGTAAAGGCAAAGCCAGAGACATATCCGAATTATAAAGGTGAAGTGAGATGAGTACAGATGATGATTGGGCAGCAGCCATGGCCGAACAGGCATTGGAAGAGGCTAATGCCATTGACCTTGACGAGTTGGTAGACGACTCGCAGCCAATCAGTAAGGCTGAAGCCGCCAAACTAGACACTATTTTAGATATCCCTGTGACGATTTCGATGGAAGTTGGTCGCAGCTATATCAGCATTCGTAACCTACTGCAGCTGAACCAAGGTTCAGTGGTGGAGTTAGATAGGGTGGCGGGTGAGCCGCTAGATGTGATGGTCAATGGCACACTTATCGCCCATGGCGAAGTGGTTGTGGTTAACGATAAGTTTGGTATTCGACTAACGGATGTGATCAGTCAAACTGAGCGGATTAAAAAGCTTAAGTAATTCATCGATTAAGAAAAAGTTTGAAGGAGCGAGATGAGCACATCGGTCATTCTCAGTCTAGTGTCAGCGACTCAGGCGAGTGCTGCTGGCATTGCCAACGAAAGTGCCGCGACAGCAACGAAAGTGGCTGAACCCTCGCAAATGGCCGCCGCAGCGAGCATGCTAGGCGGTCTTATTTTAGTGTTATTGCTTATCTTCGCCTTAGCGTACCTGCTGCGGCGATTTAATTTAGTGCAGGCGAATCACAGCGTGCTGAAAACCCTCGCTGTCACATCGCTTGGGCAAAAGGAGCGTTTGGTGTTAGTTCAGGTCGGTGAACAACAGTATTTATTGGGTGTTAGCGGACAACAGGTTAATTTAATCGATAAATTAGCTGAACCAATCCAAATTGAGTCCGTTTCCTTTGCGGACAAGCTACGGCAGGCGAAATTAAAACAATGATGAAGTACATACTCAGCTTGATTGGGGTTAGTACCCTGTTGTTTGCCGCATCGGTAGGCGCGGCCGATGGTGTATTGCCGGCGGTAACCGTAAAAACCGCTGCCGATGGTTCGACCGAATATTCGGTGACCATGCAGATCCTATTGCTAATGACTTCGCTGAGCTTTATTCCTGCGATGGTCATTATGTTGACTTCCTTTACCCGCATCATAGTGGTGCTCTCGATTTTGCGCCAAGCCATTGGTTTACAACAGACACCTTCTAACCAAGTCTTAATTGGCATGAGCCTGTTTATGACCTTTTTCATTATGGCGCCAGTGTTCGACAAAATTTATGACCAAGGCGTCAAGCCTTATATTGATGAGCAGCTCACGCTGCAACAGGCTTTCGATAAGGGCAAAGAGCCATTACGGGCATTTATGTTAGGGCAGGTGCGTACCACAGATCTGAAAACCTTTATCGATATCTCGGGGTATCAAAACATTAATTCCCCAGAAGAAGCGCCAATGAGTGTTCTGGTGCCAGCTTTTATTACCAGCGAACTGAAAACTGCCTTTCAAATTGGGTTTATGTTGTTTGTGCCATTTTTAGTGCTCGACCTTGTGGTTGCCAGTATCTTGATGGCCATGGGTATGATGATGCTCTCGCCGATGATTGTTTCTTTACCCTTTAAGATCATGTTGTTTGTGCTTGTCGATGGTTGGGGCCTAGTGATGGGCACTTTAGCCAATAGCTTTGGTTAGACGAGCGGAGATTCGCGATGACGCCAGAAGCCCTAATCGATATTTTCCGTGAGGCCTTAGCCGTGATTGTTATGATGGTTTCGGCCATCGTGCTGCCGGGCTTGGGTATTGGCCTCATTGTGGCCGTGTTCCAAGCCGCGACCTCAATTAACGAACAGACTTTAAGTTTTTTGCCTCGACTGATAGTGACCTTACTAGCCTTGATGGTTATGGGACACTGGTTAGTGCAAACCCTCATGGATTTCTTTATCGAAATGGTTAACCGCATTCCCCAAGTGGTGGGTTAAGTCCATGGAGCTGCTGCTCGACACCTTAATGCAAACTATCGCCTCTTACATGTGGCCATTGTTTCGCGTGACCAGCATGTTGATGGTCATGGTGGTGTTTGGTGCTACGACAACCCCGACTCGAGTCCGTTTACTCTTAGCGGTGGCGATCACTCTGGCCATTGCGCCAGTATTACCGCCCGTTAAGGATGCGGAGCTCTTTTCCTTAAGTGCTGTTTTTATTACCGCTCAGCAAATTATTATTGGTGTCGCCATGGGCTTTGTAACCCAAATGGTGATGCAAACCTTTGTGTTAACGGGTCAGATCATCGGTATGCAAACCAGCTTAGGTTTTGCCTCTATGGTTGATCCGGGCTCAGGCCAACAAACGCCTGTGATAGGCAACTTCTTTTTGTTACTCGCGACGTTGATTTTTCTCGCCGTCGATGGACATCTGTTGATGATCCGAATGTTAGTCGCCAGTTTTGAGACCTTACCGATTTCGAATCAAGGGTTAAGTTTGACGAGTTATCGCGCGCTAGCGGAATGGGGCTCCTATATGTTTGGCGCGGCATTGACCATGTCGCTCTCGGCGATTATTGCCTTGCTACTGGTTAACTTATCCTTTGGGGTAATGACTCGCGCCGCGCCGCAGCTGAACATTTTCTCGATAGGTTTCCCAATCACTATGATTGGTGGACTGCTCATTTTATGGTTAACCTTGACCCCTGTAATGGCCCATTTCGAAGAGGTTTGGGCGTCGGCACAGCTTTTGCTCTGTGATATTTTGGGGCTTCAGTGTCAAGCCGACGGCATACTTTAACCGGATAGGAACGCGTAATGGCTGAAGAAAGTAGCGGCGAACGCAGCGAGGAACCCACCGGGAGGCGCCTCGAACAGGCGCGAGAAAAAGGGCAGGTAGCCCGCTCAAAAGAGTTAGGTACAGCGACCGTGTTACTCTCGGCGGCAACAGGTTTGTATATGCTCGGGCCTGGGATTGCGAAGGCGCTGTCCAATGTGTTTGAGCGCGTCTTTACCATGGATCGTGCTGCGATTTTCGATACGAACCAGATGTTTAATGTATGGGGCGTCGTGGGAAGCGAGATTGGCTGGCCGTTACTCAAGATTATGCTACTGATTGTCGTGGTGGCATTTATCGGTAACGTATCCCTTGGCGGGATGAATTTCTCCACCCAAGCCATGATGCCTAAAGCCAGCAAAATGAGCCCGATTGCGGGCTTTAAACGGATGTTTGGTGTGCAGGCCTTGGTTGAATTAACCAAAGGGATTGCTAAGTTTTCTGTGGTAGCCATCGCGGCTTATTTACTACTCAGTCATTATTTTAACGACATTCTACTCCTGTCAGCCGATCATCTCCCCGGTAACGTCCATCATGCGCTGGATTTGTTAGTGTGGATGTTTATTCTGCTTTGCTCCTCCGTCTTAGTCATCGTGGTGATCGATGTGCCGTTTCAGATCTGGAACCACAACAAACAGCTGAAAATGACTAAGCAGGAAGTGAAAGACGAGTATAAAGACACCGAAGGTAAACCTGAGGTCAAAGGACGTGTACGCCAAATGCAGCGTGAGTTAGCGCAGCGACGCATGATGGCCGAAGTCCCCAATGCGGATGTGATTGTGGTGAACCCTGAACATTATGCGGTGGCCATTAAATACGATGTGAAGCGCTCTGCAGCGCCCTTTGTTATCGCTAAAGGAGTGGATGAAGTCGCGTTTAAAATCCGCGAAGTGGCAAGGGCACATAACATTGCGATTGTCTCAGCACCACCGCTGGCGCGGGCAATTTATCACACCACTAAGCTTGAGCAGCAGATCCCTGAGGGCCTATTTACCGCGGTGGCACAAGTGCTGGCTTATGTGTTCCAGTTACGCCAGTACCAAAAAGGTCGTGGTCGTAAACCTATTCCAATCCCTGCTAATCAACCCATTCCTGACGAACTGAAACACTAGTTAAGTGTTAGGTTAACGCAGAGATAGTTCACAGAGATAAAACCACTACTTGAAGTGCTAGCGGTTGGCGCGTTTTTTGCTTTCAGACTGTTATACGTCAAAGTTTAGGTATCTGTGAATGGATGTTAAAGCCTCCCTAGGCCAAGTAAAACAGTTGAAACTGAGCTCTTTCAAGGGCATAGGTACGCCAATGCTAGTGCTTGCGGCATTGGCTATGATTGTATTGCCTATTCCGCCGTTTCTACTCGACGTTTTATTCTCTTTTAACATTGCCTTGGCTTTGATTGTTCTTCTTGTCGCGATTTATACCGACAGACCCTTAGACTTTGCTGCTTTTCCAACGGTTTTATTAGTCGCGACACTGCTGCGACTCGCGCTTAACGTGGCATCGACCCGTGTAGTATTACTCGAAGGTCACAATGGTGGTGACGCCGCCGGTAAGGTGATTGAGGCCTTCGGCTCTGTGGTCATTGGCGGTAACTATGCCGTGGGTCTAGTCGTATTTATCATCTTGATTATTATCAACTTTGCCGTTGTGACTAAAGGTGCTGGCCGTATTGCCGAGGTGAGTGCTCGCTTTACCTTAGATGCGATGCCCGGTAAGCAAATGGCCATCGATGCCGACTTGAACGCAGGTATTATTAATCAGGATCAAGCCAGAACCAGACGCGCCGAGGTGACCCGCGAAGCCGACTTCTATGGCGCAATGGACGGTGCATCTAAGTTTGTGAAGGGTGATGCGATTGCCGGTATCATGATCTTAGTTATCAACATTCTCGGTGGGTTTATTATCGGGATTGTGCAGCACGGTTTGACATTCTCCCAAGCCGTTGAAATTTATACCCTGTTAACCATTGGTGACGGTCTCGTCGCGCAAATTCCTGGTCTATTACTGTCAATCGCTGCGGCGTTGATGGTGACCCGTCAAAATGAATCTGGCGATATGGGCCAGATGCTGATCAGTCAGATGTTTGACAGTCACAAGTCGCTCAGTATTGCGGCTGGTGTACTCTTTGTCATGGGTATTGTGCCTGGCATGCCACATATGGCGTTTTTAAGCTTTGCCGTGATCACAGCTGGTGCGGCTTACTTTATCTTCAAACGTAATGAAGCCAAACGTGCCAAAGCCCTTGAGCAAGTCAAAACGGGCCCAACGGAAAGAGCCGAAAGAGAACCCAAAGAACTTAGCTGGGACGATGTACACCATGTTGACACTATCGGTCTGGAAGTGGGTTATCGTTTGATCCCATTAGTCGATAAGGGCCAAGGTGGTGAATTACTTAGCCGGATCAAAGGGGTACGTAAAAAACTTTCTCAAGAGCTAGGCTTCTTGGTACCTGCGGTGCATATTCGTGACAACCTCGATTTATCACCTAATGCCTACCGTATCTCGTTAATGGGTGTGGTGGTTGGAGAGGCGGATATTCGCCATGACTGCGAACTCGCCATCAACCCAGGCCAAGTTTATGGCAAGCTCGATGGTATCGAAACGCGTGATCCAGCCTTTGGTCTCGAAGCCGTGTGGATTGCCCCTGAGCTGCGTGAACATGCACAAACCTTAGGTTATACCGTGGTGGATGCCGCGACAGTGGTGGCAACCCATATCAGCCAAATATTGACAAATAACGCGGCGAAACTCTTAGGTTACGAAGAAGTGCAACAACTGATGGATATGCTTGCCAAGCATTCGCCTAAGCTGGTGGATGGCTTTATTCCTGATGTGATGCCGCTCGGAAATGTCGTAAAAGTGATGCAAAACCTATTAAATGAAGGAGTTTCTGTCAGAGACTTGCGTACCATAGTGCAAACTTTGTTAGAATACGGCACTAAGAGTAACGATACTGAAGTGTTAACGGCGGCAGTGCGTATCGCATTGAAGCGCATGATAGTTCAAGAGATCTCGGGTCCTGAACTTGAAATACCTGTCATAACTTTGGCGCCAGAGTTGGAACAGATGTTGCATCAATCAATGCAAGCAACCGGTGGCGATGGCCCAAATATCGAACCAGGTCTTGCAGAGCGTATGCAGCAATCCTTAGCGGATGCCGCTCAAAAGCAAGAGATGGTTGGTCAGCCCGCTATTTTGCTAACGTCAGGTATGTTACGTGCGACACTGTCTCGCTTTGTTAAATATACTATTCCTAATCTCAGAGTGATTTCTTACCAAGAAATCCCCGATGAAAAGCAAATACGCATAGTGTCTGCCGTCGGCCAGTAGAGGACGCATAAGTGAAGATTAAACGTTTTTTTGCCAAAGACATGCGTGCTGCACTGGCCCAAGTGAAGGACACGCTCGGCTCCGATGCCGTGATTATGTCGAATAAAAAGGTAAATGGCGGCATTGAGATTGTGGCCGCCGTTGACTACGACGAGCCGAAAGCGAAGGCGCCAGCAGCTGCACCGACTTTTATGGATGTGAGTGATGACTTAGTTTCGCTCGGTGCTAAAGCGCCGATTCGCGCTGAAACTAAGTTAAAACCCTCGGCGCCAGCGGACTCTCTCCAAGCATTGCTCGAGAAGCAACAAAGCCGTTTAAATCAACAGCTCACCCATCAACAGCAAGACGCCGAACTGCCTGCGTGGGCACAAGGTCTACAAGCTCCCGCCGCGCCAAAAGCTGAGCGCCGAGATATGGGACAGGCTTTCGATAAGAAGCCGCAGGTTTCACAGAAGCAAAATGCGGATATTGAAGCGATGCGTGATGAGTTAGCATCCTTACGCAATTTGCTTACTCATCAAGTGTCTGCGCTGATGACTGAACACAAAAAACGTATCGACCCTGTGGGTGCGATGCTGGAGTCAAAGTTACTGGAAGCGGAGTTTTCGCCTGCTGTTGCGAACAAGTTAGCGGCGCTTAGTCAACACTATACCCCGGCAGAATTAGTTCGTGCCTTGCCACAAAGTCTAGCTAATATGCTTGATAATCAAGGCGATGATATCGTTAAGCAAGGTGGCGTTGTAGCGCTGGTTGGCCCAACGGGTGTAGGCAAAACCACTTCTTTAGCGAAATTAGCGGCTCGTTTCGCCGCCCATCATGGTGCGGATCAAGTCGCCTTGATCACGACAGATCATTATCGTATTGGCGCCTATGAGCAATTGGCCACCTATGGCAAAATTATGGGATGCCCAGTTAAGCAAGCCCATGATCTTGCTGAGCTAGAGCAAATACTGTATCAGTTCAGAAATCGCAAGCTAGTATTGATAGATACCGCAGGAATGGGCCAACGAGATATGCGGCTTTACCAGCAACTTGATAATTTAACTGCAAATAGCAGAATACCTATCCGCAGTTATCTGGTACTGTCTGCCACAGGACAGCGCCGTGTGCTACAGGATGCTGTAAATCACTTTAAACGCATTCCATTATCTGGTGTTGTACTCACCAAACTCGATGAGTCCGTGTCGTTAGCGGGTGCATTAAGTGTGTTGATCCAAAGTGGGTTGCCATTAAGTTATGTTACGGATGGGCAGCGAGTGCCCGAAGATATGAAAGTTGCCGATACTTTGCTGCTCGCAGAGCAGGCGTTAGCGGCCTTAGAAAACACTGAACAACAATCGTTACCAGACACAGCGTGGTCAGATAATATGACCTGTGCATTTGAGTAGAGTTATGACCCTGGATCAAGCAAGTGGTTTACGTATGATGAATCAACCCTATAACGAAAAAGTGAAAGTAATCGCGGTTACGGGTGGTAAAGGTGGCGTGGGTAAAACCAGCGTGTCTATCAATACCGCAGTAGCATTAGCCGAAAAGGGCAAGCGTGTCTTAGTGCTTGATGCCGACTTAGGCTTAGCAAACGTCGATGTCATGTTAGGGATCCGTGCTGAACGTAACCTTTCCCATGTACTCTCTGGCGATGCTGAGCTGGATGATATTATCGTCCGCGGTCCTAAGGGCATAGGCATTGTCCCTGCGACCTCAGGAACTCAAGGCATGGTAGAGTTGAGCCCTGCGCAACATGCGGGCTTAATTCGTGCTTTCAGTGAGATGCGTACCCAGTTTGATATCCTCATCGTGGATACTGCCGCGGGGATTTCTGACATGGTACTCAGTTTCTCACGCGCGTCACAGGATGTGTTGGTGGTTGTTTGTGACGAGCCAACCTCTATCACTGACGCCTATGCGTTAATCAAAATTCTCAGCCGTGAACACGGCGTTTTCCGCTTTAAAATTGTTGCGAATATGGTGCGCAGTTTGCGCGAAGGTATGGAATTGTTTGCTAAACTCAGTAAAGTGACCGACAGATTCTTGGACGTGGCACTTGAACTGGTTGCGACCATTCCGTTTGATGAAAACCTTCGCAAATCAGTGCGTAAACAAAAGTTAGTGGTTGAGGCTTACCCTAAGTCTCCAGCTGCGATTGCGTACCATGGCCTAGCGAATAAAATTATGAGCTGGCCAGTACCACAGCAACCTGGTGGGCATTTGGAGTTTTTCGTTGAGCGTTTAGTTCAGCGACCAGATTTTCAAGAGGAAAAAACGAGTGAATAAAGCCGCAGCGTATACTTGTTTAGACAGTAAAACGTCAATCGTTGAACAGTATGCACCGTTGGTCAAAAGAATTGCACATCACTTGCTCGCCAGATTACCTGCCTCAGTGCAGCTCGATGACTTGCTTCAAGCGGGGATGATGGGGTTATTAGAAGCATCATCCAAGTTTGATGGTGGCAAAGGTGCAAAGTTTGAAACCTTCGCCGGCATACGGATCCGTGGCGCCATGTTGGATGAGATCCGTCGTGGCGACTGGGTTCCCCGTTCCGTTCATCGTAATAATCGTCGAGTTGCTCAAGCCATTGATGAGTTAGAGCAAGTGTTGGGTCGTGATGCACGCGACACAGAAATTGCAGAAAAACTTGATATGACGCTCGATGAGTACCATCATATTCTTAACGATGTTTCTGTTGGTAAAATCATAGGGATAGAAGACTTAGGCGTATCGCAGGATATACTCACTTCAAGCGATAATGTCAGTGATGGTACATTTGAAGCGTTAGCAGAAACCCAGTTTCATTCAGCACTAGTTGAGGCGATAAAATTATTGCCCGAAAGAGATGCGCTAGTGCTATCGTTATACTACGATGAAGCATTGAATTTAAAAGAAATTGGCGCCATTCTTGAGGTAAGTGAATCGCGAGTTAGCCAGATATTAAGTCAGGCAATGTTGCGGCTCAAAGGCAAACTCAAGCATTGGACATAAGTATAATTATTTATTGAGCACAGAATGTCAGCTCACCGGAGGAAACCTTGGACAAGAATATGAAGATTCTCATCGTTGATGACTTTTCGACAATGAGACGTATCATCAAGAACTTGTTGCGAGACTTGGGGTTTAATAATACCCAAGAAGCAGACGACGGCTCAACTGCGCTGCCTATGTTACAAAAGGGCGACTTTGATTTTGTCGTGACAGACTGGAACATGCCAGGTATGCAGGGTATTGATTTGCTAAAGGCTATTCGGGCAGACGATTCCCTAAAGCATTTACCTGTATTAATGGTTACCGCTGAAGCAAAACGTGAACAAATTATTGCTGCCGCACAAGCCGGTGTTAACGGCTATGTGGTTAAACCTTTTACCGCAGCAACACTTAAAGAGAAGTTAGATAAAATATTCGAACGACTCGCTTAAGCAGGGATGAGCTATGAAGTCACATACATCAGGGCTCATTACGCTCGAGAAGGCTCAGCGTTTAGTTGAACTATTAAGCGCAAATGAACAAGCTCAAGCAGATGATTTATTTAGGGAACTCGCGGCTCCACTTCAACGGGAGCTTTTTGATGAAGTTGGTAAATTAACAAGACAACTTCACAGCGCATTAATGGATTTCCAAGTTGATAATCGTTTAGCAGAACTTGCAAATACCGAAATTCCCGATGCTAAGGAACGGCTTAGTTACGTCATTGACATGACCGAGCAAGCAGCGAATAAAACCATGGATGCGGTAGAGGAGTGCTTGCCACTCGCGAATGCATTAACGGCGAATATTCAGCAAGTGATGCCTTCTTGGGACAAATTGATGCGCCGTGAAATCGCTCTGAGCGATTTTAAAGCGCTTTGCCACAATGTGCAGCATTTGATGTCACGTAGCGAATTGGATTCCAATCGCTTACGCGAATTGCTCAACCAGATTTTGATGGCGCAGGATTTTCAGGACCTGACTGGACAAATGATCCGGCGGGTGATCGATCTAGTGATGGAAGTTGAAAGTAATCTGGTGTCTATGCTGACAGTATTTGGTGAGCAACCCGTGATTGAGAGTCAGATTACTCAGAAAAATAATATTGAAGCTGAAGGACCGATAATGAATGCCGAGCTTCGTCAAGACGTCGTTACCGGTCAAGATGAAGTCGATGATCTGCTGTCGAGTCTGGGTTTCTAACTGGGAGTCAATTTGATGGCCTTTGATGTAGATGAAGAGATACTCCAGGACTTTTTAATTGAAGCGGGCGAAATTCTTGAGTTGCTGCAAGAGCAACTGGTCGCGCTTGAAAACAATCCTGATGATACTAACTTGCTAAATGCCATTTTCAGGGGGTTTCATACTGTAAAGGGTGGTGCGGGTTTCCTTAGTCTCACTCCCATGGTGGATGTCTGTCACGAAGCAGAAAACACCTTCGATTTATTACGTACAGGCAAACGCAGTGTCTCCGCCGAGTTAATGGACATCATTCTTCAGGCTGTCGATGCGATTAATACTATGTTTGCTCAAACCCAACAAGGCGAGCAACAAGACCCCGCAGATCCTGCATTATTGGCTAAATTGAAAATGCTCAGCTCCGGTGAGCCGCTTCCTTCGGAATCGGGTCAAAGCAGTGCCGAAGTTGAACCATTGCCTGAGCCAGAACCTGAGCCCGAACCTGTCATAGAAACAGTGGTTGAAGTCGCCGCCGTTGAAGAAATGCCGATTGAGAAATCAGAGCTTTCAGATTCCAGTATCGATGAAATCGATGAAGCGGAGTTTGAAGCATTACTCGATGCGTTGCACGGCGCCGGAAAAGGCCCAGGAATTTCTGCTCCACAAGCCGATGCTGCCCCTGCTGTGCAAAATAAGCCTCAAGCGACATCCGCAAGCGCAAGCGATGATATCACCGATGACGAGTTTGAAGCGCTGCTCGATGAGCTGCACGGTTCTGGCAAGTTTAAAGGTAAAGTGGAAGAGCCTGCCAAGCCAAAAGTTGAAGCAGTTGTCGCTGCACCAAAGCCTGCCGCTCCGGCTGTTGATTCGGACGAAATCACTGAAGATGAGTTTGAGCGTCTCCTCGATGAGTTACACGGTAAAGGCGGTGCACCTGCAAAAGTGACTGCGAAAGCAGAATCTGCTCCAGCTAAAACCGAGCCCGCTAAAGCGCCTCCAAGTGCCGCCGCGCCTTCTACGCCAGCCGCTCCCAAAGCCAGTGTTGCTGCACCAGCAACCCCTCCTGCGGTAAAAGCCAAAACTGATGTGGCGGTTGCTGAAAAAGCCCCTGCTAAAGCAGCGGCAGCAGCGTCTGCTAACGTACCTCAGGGCGAGACAACTGTTCGCGTCGATACCGCGAGACTCGACCAAATCATGAACATGGTCGGTGAGTTAGTGTTAGTGCGTAACCGCTTATTGAGTTTAGGCATTAGTCGTGATGACGAGGAAATGTCTAAGGCGCTAGCGAATTTAGACTTGGTGACAGCGGATTTGCAGGGTGCGGTGATGAAAACGCGCATGCAACCCATCAAGAAAGTTTTTGGTCGTTTCCCTCGGGTTGTACGCGATTTGGCCCGTACTCTGAATAAAGAAATCGATTTAGTCCTCGTGGGCGAAGAGACCGACCTCGATAAAAACTTAGTTGAGGCGCTCGCTGATCCGTTAGTGCACTTAGTGCGAAACTCGGTAGATCACGGTATTGAGATGCCCAATGACCGTGAGGCCAGCGGCAAACCTAGAACAGGCACCATCACTCTGTCTGCAAGCCAAGAGGGTGACCATATCCTGCTAAAAATCGAAGACGATGGCGCGGGCATGGATCCTGAAAAGTTAAAGCAAATTGCCATCAAGCGTGGGGTACTCGATGAGGATACCGCTGCGCGGATGACTGACAGCGAAGCTTATAACCTGATTTTTGCGCCTGGCTTCTCGACTAAGGTGGAGATTTCAGATATTTCCGGCCGTGGTGTTGGGATGGACGTGGTGAAAACCCGTATTACCCAACTTAACGGAACCGTGCATATCGACTCGATGAAAGGCAAGGGCACCATACTTGAGATTAAAGTGCCGCTGACCTTGGCGATTATGCCGACCTTAATGGTGGACGTTGCCAAGCAGGTGTTTGCATTGCCTTTATCCAGTGTGAATGAGATTTTCCATCTCGATCTCACCAAGACCAATATTGTCGATGGACAACTGACTGTGATTGTCCGCAACAAGGCCGTACCGCTTTTCTATCTGGAGCAGTGGTTACATCGCAATAGAACCAGCTTTAAACATGGTGACAAGAAACACGGCCATGTGGTGATTGTACAGTTGGGAATGATGCAAATTGGTTTTGTTGTTGATGCTTTAATTGGACAAGAAGAAGTGGTGATTAAACCCTTGGGAGCATTGTTGCATGGCACGCCGGGTATGGCGGGGGCGACAATCACATCCGACGGTGGCATTGCCCTCATCTTGGATGTCCCAGGATTATTAAAGCATTATGCGAAAAATAAAAGTTAGTTTCCAATAAGGAATGGAATGGCCATTAAAGTATTAGTCGTTGATGACTCAAGTTTTTTTAGACGACGTGTTAGTGAAATAGTCAATCAAGATCCTGAACTGGAAGTGATCGCGACGGCCTCTAACGGGGCCGAAGCGGTGAAGATGGCTGCCGAGCTAAATCCTCAAGTCATTACAATGGATATTGAAATGCCTGTCATGGACGGTATTACTGCCGTGCGTGAGATCATGGCGAAATGTCCAACACCAATTTTGATGTTTTCTTCATTGACCCACGATGGCGCCAAAGCCACGCTAGATGCCCTCGATGCGGGGGCGCTCGATTTCTTACCTAAGCGCTTTGAAGATATTGCGACCAATAAAGACGAAGCGATTCTATTATTGCAACAAAGGGTTAAAGCCTTAGGTCGTCGCCGGATTTTCCGCCCTACGGTGCGTCCAACGGCGCCTACGCCGCCACCTCGTCAGAGTGCGAGTGCCGTATTAGGCGGCGCTGCTACCCATGCGCAACCTGCGCCAGCGCCTGTGCGTTCTTCACCTGCAACCTCGATTCGTCCAAGTGGTAAGCAATATAAATTATTGCTGATTGGCACATCGACTGGCGGGCCTGTCGCCTTGCAGAAGATTTTGACTCAGTTCCCAGCAAATTATCCTCATCCTATTTTGCTTATCCAGCATATGCCTGCGGCTTTCACCCCCGCTTTTGCGAACCGTTTAAACGGTTTGTGTAAGATCGAAGTGAAAGAAGCGGCTAATGGTGATGTATTGCGTCCAGGTTGCGCTTATCTTGCGCCAGGTGGAATGCAAATGATGGTTGAGCGCGCTGGTGTTACTGGCCGTGTCAAAGTCTTGGCGGGTAGCGCTGAGATGAATTACAAACCCTGCGTCGACATTACCTTTGCCTCAGCATCTAAAGCCTATGGCGGGGATGTGCTGGCGGTCGTGCTGACGGGCATGGGAGCTGACGGCCGCGAAGGTGCGCGTATGCTGAAATCGGTGGGCGCGACTATTTGGGCTCAGGATGAGGCCAGCTGCGTGGTTTATGGTATGCCGCAGGCGGTGGCCAGTGCGGGTATCGCCACTCAGTCAATTTCTCTGGATAACATGGCGGAGTCGATTTTAAAAGAGTCTGCGCGTGGCTAAGTCGAAAACACCGATAAGCACAAATATTGTGCTTATCATAGTGTTAATGGCGATCGCTATATTGTGCCTCGGCGCGTTAAGTCTCGACTATCATCGAAAAATCACTGTATTACGCGATGATGTAAAGCGATTGGAGTCGACACAGATTTTGCTCATGGTGCCGGATGAACAGGCACAGGCGATTGCGTCTTGGCTCGCTTCCCATCCGGATCAAACCAAAGCAATGTTAAAGTTGGCTTCACCGGGAGAGCAAAAGGCGGTGACGCTGGGCCCTGAGGCGTTCTCGGCATCCGATGCAAAAATTCCGCCGACGCTTGAGAAACCGGTAGAGGATAAACCGTCGCAGCAGCAAACTGCTGTCGATCCCGTGCCTGAGTCTCTGCGTACAGAAGCTTCATCGGCTGCTGCTACGGAAGCACAACCTCAGTCGAGTAATGTTCCCGTGGTGATTTCAGAAAATGCCGATGGGGTCAAAGTCATTAGTTTGCCTAACGGCGGCATAAGAGTGACCACAAGGGAAGGCGAGTAGTGCTTGTCTTTGCTCAAACGGGCATGATAAATAGCCGAGAATCAACATTAAAGAGGTCAGTTCTTTGAAAGTCTGGACCATTGCGAATCAAAAAGGTGGGGTTGGAAAAACCACTTCAGTAGCCAGTTTAGCGGGCGCGCTCGCTAAACGGGGTAAACGTGTACTGATGATTGATACCGATCCCCATGCATCGCTTGGTTATTACCTTGGTATTGACTCTGAAGAGGTTCCTGGTTCGCTATTTGACGTGTTTGTGGCACATAAGAGTTTGACGACTGACTTAGTCAAATCCCATATAGTGCCCACCTTAGTCGATGGCTTAGATTTACTGCCCGCTACGATGGCGTTAGCCACGCTAGACCGAGCGCTAGGACATCAAGAGGGCATGGGGTTAGTGCTGCGTAATTTATTGGCACTGGTAGCGGATGAATACGATGTGGCGATTGTGGACTGTCCACCCGTGTTAGGAGTATTAATGGTGAACGCGCTGGCGGCCAGTCAACACATAGTGATCCCCGTGCAAACCGAGTTTTTGGCTATTAAAGGGCTCGAGCGCATGGTGAAAACCATGGAAATCATGGGGCGGTCAAAGAAAACCCGTTATAGCTATACCGTCGTACCGACTATGTACGATAAACGTACCAAGGCATCACCTGCTGCCTTGCAGGTGCTGAGTGAACAATATGGCGATAGCCTTTGGCGAGATGTGATCCCAGTAGATACTAAGTTTAGAGACGCCAGTTTGGCACATTTACCCGCTTCCCATTATGCAAGCGGCAGTCGTGGCGTAAAAGCTTATGAGCGATTATTAGATTTTCTTTTAGCTGGGGAGTTTGGCCATGTCAAAATCGGTTGATGAAACTGTTTTTGATTTTTTTGAATTATTGCTACATGAAGAAGACAGCAAAGCTGTGACTTCCCCGAATGCGCCTCAACATGAGGTGGCGACGCCACTGGTTAGCCAAAAAAATGAAGCACAATTACTTGATGACGCCATTTTAGCCGAGCACAGTCAGGCTAAAGTGCACGCGAGCGTGACCATTGCTGCTGAAGTGCAGCCGCAGAAGGCAAAGTCTGTCAGCAATGTGCCTCATCTTGATGAGCCAGCGCCGTTAGTTAATAAGCAGGCTTTGGAGAAACTCCTCGCGCCGGTATTAAAAACGGTGGTGATTGAGGATAAGCCTGCGGAAGTGTTGAGCGAAGTCGCGCCCGAGATGGATAAGGTGCCTGAGGAGATCCAAGAGAGTATCTCTTCGCTACCCGAAAGCGACGCTAGCGTCACCATTGAGCAGCCATCCACAGTCGTAGATGACGAGATAATCATTGAGACAACACCCGAGACTCAGGTGGGGTTTGCCCCTCCAAGTATCACAAAAGACCTGCAAGAAGTACTCGATGATGAGTTTCAAGTACTATTCTTTAAAGTGGCTGGGTTAACCTTAGCTGTGCCTTTAGTGAGTCTTGGTGGGATCGTTAAGGTTGAGCGGATTAATCATATTATCGGTCGCCCTTCTTGGTTTTTAGGGGTGCAAACCCATAGGGAAGAACAGTTAAATCTGGTTGATACCTGTGCATGGGTGATGCCAGAAAAATACACGGATAAACTGGCGCAATCGGTAAATTATCAATATCTTGTATTATTAGAAGGCAGTAATTGGGGATTAGCTTGTGAGTCTCTCGTTAATGCAGTAAAAATTAATAAATCGCAAGTAAACTGGCGCAGCAAAGCCGGGAAACGTCCTTGGTTAGCTGGTGTAGTGAAAGAACAAATGTGTGGCATTTTGCACGTACAAGCCTTAGTTGAAATGCTTGATGCGGGTTTAGGCTGTCAGGACTCCATTGGTTGAGGTAAACATGAAAGATACAAGAAATGTCGCGGCCGTGGCTGCAAGTAAAGATGATGCAGTATTGCAATGGGTTACCTTTAAGTTAGACAACGAAACTTATGGTATCAATGTGATGCAGGTGCAAGAGGTGCTACGTTACACCGAGATTGCCCCTGTGCCTGGCGCACCCCATTACGTATTAGGTATCATTAACCTGCGCGGCAATGTGGTGACTGTTATCGATACTCGCTCACGTTTTGGCCTGCAATCGGCGGAAGTGGATGATTCGACTCGTATCGTGATCATCGAAGCAGAGAAGCAAGTGATCGGTATTTTGGTGGATAGTGTGGCCGAAGTGGTTTATCTGCGCCGCTCTGAAATTGATAATGCGCCGAATGTCGGCACTGAAGAAAGTGCCAAGTTTATCCAAGGCGTGAGCAATCGCGATAATGAGCTACTGATCCTCGTCGACTTAGACAAGTTATTATCCGATGAAGAATGGGCAGAGTTAAATCAGCTCTAAGCTTCCATGATGAGACGACAGATTAGTTAATCTGTCGTCCTTACTTTTCACGATACAAACGGTTTATTTCGCCATCGTTTAACCGTTTTGATCGCCGTTTGGTGAACCCGTTGTATTGTTGATTTCAGTTTATAGTGATGCGTAAGGATGATTAATGGGCGATGAATTTTTAATCGCAGCCTTAGTTTATGTGATTGCGTGTTTAGGGTTAGTCCTTTATCTCCAAAAACAATTGAGTAAGTTGCGCAGTAAAGTTGAAGCGTTAACCGTGCTGGTCAAAGAAGGCGATCGCCAACGCGAGTCCTTTAAACGGGAGTTGCAGGAGCTTCGCAGCGGTACTATCGGTATGGGGCGACGTGTTATTGAGCTTGAGAAGCGCTTACATCAACAATCCGAGCGTATCGAAGAGTCGACGCAGCAGGATCCTCAAGCCAAACTCTATACCCGAGCGATGAAAATGGTCGCGTTAGGGGCTGGCGTGGACGAACTGATTAAAGAGTGTGAGTTACCTAAAGCTGAGGCTGAGCTGTTAATTCGCCTTCATCGAAAATAGGCTGTCAAAGTCGCATCATTCTTATTCTTAGGCTTTCTCTACAATTTTCTTGTGCATGTTATTCCACTGCTCGGGAAATTTGCCATCCAACATGTACACAAAAGCAATCAGTTCTGCGATCAGCAGGTACAGTTCTTTCGGAATTTCCTCACCTAATTCGAGTAATCGCAAAAAATTGCTCAGGTGGGGATCTTGATGAATATAAACGCCTGATGCTTTTGCGAGCGCAATAATTTCATCTGCAACCAATCCTTCCCCTGATGCCACGACTTTAGGGGCATGTTTCCCATCGTAACTTAAGGCGACGGCTTGCTGGGTTTTGGGTTCTTCATTCATCATTCGTTCTCGATTTTAAGCACGTGTTTTCACTAAAAAATGATCGCCCGGGAGCAGTGTCGCCGGCACTTGGGCAATTTGCGTTGAAAGCTCCCCTGGCGTAAAGCCTAGCTGGGATAATTTTTTGCCTAGGGGAGCTAAAAAATTATCGACACGATTGAGCAGTTGTTGGCTATTACCTTTAAATTGAATATCTAACACTTGCTGATGGAAGCGTGCCGAAATCAGCAGCGGCCCCTGTGCAAGATTAAACTTCAATTGCAGATGCCAACCTTTGTGCTTTTGTTGTTCGTCATCATTGGCATCTCGTTCAAATTTTCCTTCGAGCTGTTCATGCCGTTGATTGATCCCATAGGGCAGGGCAAAAAACCATACCAGATTGCCGTTGTTTTCGCCGCTTGCCTGCTGATAAAGATGTAAGCTCGAGGCCAGTTGGCCCATGCTTTCAAGCCCTCCGGCTTTACTCAATTGTCCAAGCTGATTGGTCGATAAACCCGTTTTAGCCTGTAATTGCTCTAGGTAATCTGCCAGCTTCTGGCTGACCGTATTGTTGCCATTATTGGCCCTAAACCCCAACAATAGTTGAAATAGCGAGGTAATCGCATTGGCATTCATAAACACGGCGGGTTGACTAAGCTGTGGCGCGGCAAGGTTTAAGGCTGAAAGCCCAAGCATAGCGTCCTTTAATTCGCTCAGTTCACTTAATTGGCCCAATGTCGGTGGGCTTAAATGGGGCAAATGTTTTAATAACTCCGCCGCGAGATTTGCTCCGCCGCGCGCGAGCATTTGTTCTAATGGTAAGGCGCCGGCTTTGGTAAAGGCTTTCTGTAGCACCTCATTGACACTGATTTGTGCCTCGGTGGACTTATTTGTTTTTTCGCCTAATTGAGCCTCCATCGCCTGTGGTTTGAGACTCAGTGGCAACTCGTTACCGACTAAGCCAGTTTTAGTGGAACTTGTAGGGGGGAGTTCCTGTTGAGCCTTTGCAGCTAAAAGCGAATTTCGATTGCTATCGAGATTGCTCGCACCCGATGCCATTGTTTTAGCTTCTAAAGGCTTTGATTCAAAGGCCTTGGTTTCTAACGTCTTAGCATCCAGTACTTGTGCTTTTTGCTGATTTTGGGAAGTTTCTTGCGATTGCGCCGTGGTATTTAACGTTTGATTTACAGCAGTCAGCTTAGGTTCAGTATTGGCTTGTAGACTGGTTTTAGGATTAGTGGCCGATACACTGATTTTGCTGCTTGGCATATCTGTTGCGGAAGAAGGAGCTAGCATATTGGCAGCTTTATTCTCCGAGGACACAAGTGCTTGAGTACTAGGCTTCGCTGTATTTGATGGCTCGGCCTGTGGTGCAATTCCTTCAAGTTTACGTAAAAATGCAGCAATTATCTGAGCAGGCTCAGTTTTAGTGATGACCACATTGGCAGCTTGTTTATCAATAATGGGAAGTTGAGTTTCATTTATTGGCGCGCCAATGTGGATTTCAAGTTTGCTCAGTATTGGGGTCAGGACTAAAATAGGCCTTCCTTGCGAGAGGCTTATTTTAGCTTGATATTCTCCAGTGCTGAGTCGAGTACCTGGATCCTGTGGCACCACAGTCCCGTTAGCAAATTGAAATTCTTTCGTTGTAACAGTGACATTGGGTAGCGGATATCCCTGCGGCCTTGCCGCCAGGGTATAGAGCTTATCAAGTGAGATGCCATTTTGCTGCGCAAGTTGTGCTATCGCCTCGGGTAATTTTAGGGTCAGTGTCGCCCCTAGCGTCAGTAATTGTGCGTTAGCGACTGTGCTATTGGCACTCGTGCTGGCTGTGGCTTCTGGGGTAATTGGATTCACTAAGAAACTACTCGCCACAATCAAGGCTTGTCTTTGCTGTGCATTAACAAGCTTTAAATTATATTCTGTACCGTTTAGAATAATACTATCGCCTTCGGGGGAGACTTGCACTTCAGCTGGAAGGGGACGTGAGTTTACGCTCACAGCATCGTTTGAAGAGGCTGGAGCGATTAATTGCGCATTAGCGGTATTAATAAGTGGAATTGACTCCATGTGAGGCCCTTGTTGGTGTATCTAACGGCACGCTATTTTGAAAAATTAACAATTGACCAAAATGTTTTGCCAAGTATGCTTATGCGCTTTGTAAAAACAACGACAGTTTCTCTGTCATACTAGAGTATGCCACTCAGGTGAATAATCTTTTATCGTCACTTGTCCTTGGTCACTTTAGCAAAACTCGATATCTAAGCAGTACATTTATTTAAGAGAGCAATATGAAGTTGAAATGGCTAGGGGTACTTTTAGGATTTGCATTACTGCCTAAGGTGTATGGGGCAGAGGCGACTATACCTGAGACTACTCCAAAGGATACGGCTTCAGCAGTAAAGATTACTTACGATGACCCGCGTGATCCCTTTGAGGGGTTTAACCGTGCAATGTGGGATTTCAACTATCTGTATTTAGACCGGTATATTTATCGTCCTGTCGCACATGGATATAACGATTATCTGCCATTGCCCGCAAAAACGGGGATAAACAACTTCGTACAGAATTTGGAAGAACCGAGTAGCCTAGTTAACAACGCCTTACAGGGTAAATGGGGCTGGGCGGCAAATGCAGGTGGCCGTTTTACGGTGAACACCACAATCGGGTTACTCGGGGTATTTGATGTGGCCGATATGATGGGGATGCCACGCAAGCAAGATGAATTTAACGAAGTGCTAGGCTACTACGGCGTGCCAAACGGACCGTATTTTATGGCTCCCTTTGCCGGCCCCTATGTCGTGCGAGAACTCGCGTCGGATTGGGTTGATGGTCTATACTTTCCACTATCTGAGCTAACAGTGTGGCAATCCATTGTTAAATGGGGACTTAAGAGTCTTCATGCGAGAGCATCGGCGATTGACCAAGAAAGGCTTGTTGATAATGCGCTCGATCCTTATACCTTTGTGAAAGATGCGTACTTACAACACATGGACTATAAAGTCTATGATGGCAATGTTCCTCAAAAACAAGAAGATGATGAGTTGCTCGATCAGTACATGCAGGAACTTGAGTAAGCTTATGCGCTGTACTTGGCTGTAAATCCTTTTTTGCAGTCAAGCCCTTGCCGTATTGAATGATTCTTCCGATGTCATGATTGAGTTATTGCTATCGCAATGAATGTTATTCGGGAATCTTTATGGCGTTAAATGATGTTTCTATTCTTTGGGTCGAAGACGATCCGGTCTTTAGGCAAATCGTCGCCACTTTTCTGATTGGGCGCGGTGCCGAAGTTGTGCAGGCCTGCGATGGTGAGCAGGGACTGTCCATTTTTAAGCAACAACGTTTCGATATTATTCTTGCCGATCTCAGCATGCCTAAACTCGGTGGACTCGATATGCTCAAGGAAATGAGTAAATTAGAGCCGCTGGTGCCTTCAATTGTGGTCTCTGGTAATAACGTAATGGCGGATGTCGTTGAAGCCCTGCGTGTTGGTGCCTGTGATTATCTCGTAAAACCCGTCCCCGATTTATTTATCATCGAACAAGCGATAAAGCAGGGGTTGCAACGACACCATTCCGATGATATGACTCAAGCCGAGTTTGATGCTTTATCTAATCAAGAGCTTAAGGATAACTTGGTTCTGTTAGAACAAAGTGTCGAAGCGGCAAAGCAAGTTCAGCAGCAGCTGTTTCCTGCTTCTAACATCAGCTATCCCACGGCCAAAGTGGATTACAGTCTATTTAAGAGTAGCGATATCAGCAGTTACTTTATTGATTCCACTATGGTGGGCAGTGACTACCTCATCATGTATATGGCCCATCTCTATCCCGAAGACAATAGAGCGGCTTTTGCCTGTGTATTGCTGCGCAGTTTTGTTAACCAAAAGCTCAAAAGTTATCGTAGTGGCCAAAGCAAGACGATCATCGAGCCCTTTAATATGTTGAGTTATTTGAACGAGCGTTTAGTTAAATCTGGCCTCGATATCACAGTCGATATTATTTATGTCGCTATCGAATTAACTCGATATCGCGCCGCGATTGCGCAAGCTGGTAAGGGGCTGAGGTGCTACTTGCGTAATGATGAAGGTTTGAGTCCATTAGCGCTTTCTGAGAGCTTGCAATTGGGGATGTTAGACTGGGGGAAACCGAGCATTCAGTTTCGCACTATATTGCCGCAGGAGCAGCTTTGTATTGCGACCAGTGAGCCCGAACACAAGCAACAACTCTTAGAAAACCAATTTAAAGGCCTAGTTTATGATTCACAGGTACCCGCGGGTGGCTTTATGCAATTAAGCCTATAACGGTGGCCCAGTTCACTATGCCACTACAGTGACTTTGTGCGTATCTATTTTAACGAATGTGAAGGTTGGCGATATCGACTGTTAACCTGAAATGTAATTGGAAATTAGCTCGATGGCTTAAGTTAATTATCTAAGCGACAAATAAAAAACGCTGCCATGGCAGCGTTTCTTATTGATTGAACCTAACGCAAATTAACGTTTGATCGCTTCATGCTCACCAGTTATGGCGATTTCATCTTCTAACGCTTCGGCTTCGTTGTGATGCTTGCTTTCTGCACCATGCATCCAATCCACAAGTTTGTCGGCCATGAAGTATAAGATCACACCAGAAAGCGCAGCAGTAATCGCAATACCCGAGAAAATGGCCATTGCATTGGCGAGTTGTTCTTCTTTTTCACCGCCGTGGCCGATGAATGAACCCACTACACCACCAATCTTGTTAGCTGCAGCAACGAACAGGAACCAAGAACCCATCATTAATGAAGCTATACGTAATGGGGCTAGCTTAGTCACCATAGATAAACCAATCGGTGATAGACAAAGCTCACCCATGGTGTGGAAGAAATAAGCACCGACTAACCACCACATGCTTGATTTCGCTGAAGCATCGCCACCCATCTCAACAACGGCACCGATCATGAATAAGAAGCCAACGGCTAATAGCACTAAGCCTAAAGCAAACTTAACAGGCGAGTTCGGTTCATTCTTACCTAAACGAACCCAAATCGAAGCTACAACAGGTGCAAAAATCACGATAAACATCGCGTTTAAGGATTGGAACCAAGTGGTTGGAACTTCCCAAGTACCGATCATTCTGTCGGTAAAGTCATTCGTGAACAGGTTCATCAAGCCGCCAGCTTGTTCAAACCCCGCCCAGAAGATGATGGTAAATAGGCCCATCACCATGATGACTTTAATACGGTCACGCTCAACTTTGGTGAGTGGCTCTTTGCGAACTTCGCCTTTTTCTGCCGCTTTTTGCTTTTCAAGCTTAGCAGCAGGAGTTCTACCGATGTCACCAAGTAGCTTTTGCGCAAACACAAGTTGGATGATTAATGACAGGATCATACCAATACCGGCACAGATAAAGCCGGCTTGGAAGTTGCCATCATAAGCCGCCACCACCGAACCTACGATAATACCCGATAGGAAAGCACCGACGTTGATCCCCATGTAGAAAATGGTGAATGCACCGTCACGGCGATGATCACCTTCTTCGTACAGATCGCCTACCATGGTAGAGATATTCGGCTTGAACAGGCCGTTACCTAAGATCAAGGTACCTAAACCTACATAGAAAACTTCGGTTTCCATACCAGGTACCCAAGCGTGCGGTGTACCAAGAATAAATTGACCTGCGGCCATTAAAGTACCGCCAATCATAATCGCGCGGCGTTGGCCTAAAAAGGTGTCAGCTAACCAGCCACCGATAAGCGGCGTTAAGTAAACTAGGCCAGTGAATGTACCATAGAGCGAAATCGCATCGGCTTGCGTCCAACCTAAACCGTGTCCCCCTTCACTCTGCACTTTGTCAACTAAATACAGCACCAAAATGGCGCGCATTGCGTAATAACTAAAACGTTCCCACAGTTCTGTTGTAAATAGAAGGAACAGGCCCTTGGGATGACCAAGCATCGTCCCTTGTGGTTTTGCTACGCTCATGAAGTTTCCACCTTAAGCTCGTGATTGCCTGTGGCGCCCCTGTTACAGGATGATGTCACCACAGAAAAATGGTTGTTGCTCTTCTCATTTATCCGCTAAGAATTCGTTGATTAACCCAAGCTTTACGGCAAGGGTAACTTGTTGAATTTCTACGGCTTACGTATGAGTTATTGTTACGTTGTTATAATAAAAGTAATATTTTTAGCGTCAAATTGATTAATTTCGCTAAAATCCCATCTTATATACCCTTTAAAAGCAACTAAAGTCAATTTTGGCTTGCTAACTGGTGAGATAATCAGCATCTTTAGTAAATTCTAGCACCGCTTACTCTTTATTAGAAAGTTTGAATGCTGAGTGAAGTTGGTTCGCAACGTCCGAGCACTGCACTAGAAATCTACAAATAAGGATTATTCCTAAAATTAATGAGTTGAACTAATGCTGAAGCCCACGACAAGATCGCCAGCATATACTGACTTACTCACCGAGTATTTCAAAACTTCGCTGTAAGATAACCAAATTAGAGAAATACAACCAAGCATTAAGCAATAGTGGTTTACTTACCTTCTGGATTGATGAAGAAGCCATCTTTAATAGGAATGCTAAAGTCGAGCAGCGCAAAAAAGGCTGTTAACTATAGCTACGGCGAAAATGACTAAACGAGTTATTTCTATACCACCACGAGCACAGCAAGGCATTGCCAGTTCATGTTTGGACTAAGAGATATCTCTCTAATATATCTGCATCACACTTAATCGGTAAGTTTTCGATAAATAAAGCATAAATATTAAAGCTAGGACTCGGGGCTTCATTGAGCTTAGCTATTGATGCATTTGCTAAAGGAAAGTAAAGAAGTACTATACTGATGGCAAGCGTAAAGACTGGAGATAATCGCAACCAGAAATTATTACCACAGAACTCAGTTTATCGAGTTTAATAGCCGCAACTCTAAGGGCAATTTACTTAAGCAAACTGAATCGCCACTATTTAACTCAATACTTATTTATTTCTGCGCAGCTAATATTAGACACAAACTTATCCAATAAAATGGTAACGAATGCATAACGCGTTGAAGCTTTGTTTGAAGGGAGCAATGGTTCGTATGGTTACTAGAGATTCAGATGTTATGAAATAAGGCTTAGAAATTCTCCAAGTTTAAGTTTGACATTAACTTGGACATGATGGCTAAGGTTTGTTGTATCAGTGGAGAACAGTATCGTTAACTAACAACAGTCAACTATTGTCTGTTGCTGAAGTGGCTACAACTTTTATCAGTAATATGTCGTAGAGATACGAGGGATTCATCTAAGACTATGATTTTATGTAGCTTTTTTATATTAAATAACAGGGGTAGTGGCATTTAAAGTAAAAAACAATTCATCTGCATATTTTTTGTGCATGATGTGCAGTGGTTTTGCAGTACAATCTTGCTACTGATATGACTCACTACTTTTGCATGTTAAATTACAGCTTGACGCGTTGACGAGGTTTTGAACAACCCCTTAGAGATGTATTGCTTATGCAATTTTGTGATGCCAACTTACATTCACTTTTAGAATATTATCATGAGTGTTAAGTTGTTGAAAAATAGTTTTTTACAGCGTTATAAAATGTGTTTTTTTGCAAAGCAAAGGGCAGTATGGGGGCCGCAACCTATGGGCGGTAGCGTGCCTGAAATGCAAAAGACAGAAAAGTGCAGCCTTTTAGCTAACGCTGTTAATTATTGTCTGGAACAATCATTAACAGCGTTAGTTGATCTGAACGATGAGGTGCAGGATGCATTGAATAAGGGCGTCTCGCCCGCCACGCGGATCAGTAGCTTGAGTGGTGATTTCCGCAATCGCAGGATTATAAAACCGGATAGGCTCTGGTTAGCTTAAAGTCACAGAGCCTTTTAAACCTAGAAATCTATAAAGAATTGATTATGAAGACCGAAATAACCTCGACTATTAAAGATGCACAGTTTGCCCCGACATTAACTAATGATGAGATTGATCTTCGTGAATTATTCTCGGTTATTTTGCAAGGGAAATGGCTCATTATTGCCATAACCACTATTTTTGCTATTGCCTCTGTCGTCTTTGCTATTTTGCAGCCTAATATTTATAAATCCGAAGCCCTCCTTGCGGCTGTATCAGAGGATCAAAGCGGTGGATTAAGTGCCTTGGCATCACAGTTTGGTGGTTTAGCGAGTCTTGCCGGGGTTAACCTCGGCACTAAAGGTAGTACTGATAAAACTCAGCTTGCTATTGAAGTATTAAAATCCCGCCAATTTACCAGTGAGTTTATCCAAAAGCATAATATTCTCGCCGATTTAATGGCTGCGAAGAAATGGGATAGAGAAGCGCACAAAATTATCTATAACTCCGACTTATACAATGAGCAAACTAATACTTGGGTGCGTGAAGTGAAAGCGCCATTTAAACCAGAACCTTCAATGCAAGAGGCTTATAAAGTCTTTAGCAAAATTATTGCCATCGATAAAGCCAAAGAGACTGGTATGGTGACAATATCGGTAGAGCATTTGTCCCCAACCGTTTCCCAGCAGTGGGTAACTTGGTTAATCCAAGATATTAATAAAGTCATGAAAAATCGAGATGTAGCTGAAGCGAAACGCAGTACTGAGTTTTTAAATCAACAAATAGCCTTAACCAACGTCGCCGATATCAAAACCGTACTTTACAAATTGATTGAAGAACAGGCCAAAACCATAATGTTTGCCGAAGTGCGCGATGAATACATATTTAAAACCATCGACCCCGCATTAGCTCCTGAAGAAAAAGACAAGCCCAAACGCGCTTTAATTTGCGTTTTAGGCAGCATGCTCGGTGGTATGTTAGGTGTAATGTTTGTGCTGATAAGGCATTTTATGAGAAATAGAGCAGAATCTAGATACTAGCTATTGAGAAGCAACGCGCTAGACTCGAGCACGTTTTAGTTGTCTTTTGGGGCAGTTAAGAAAAACAGTAAAACCTAGACTTTGCAAGGGATTGCAAAGATACTGCTGCCTGAAAATAGATTATAAATGTCTCAGCTTGCTTTGGTAGGCTGATACCAAAATACAAAATTACAAGGCTTAACTCCTGCAAAATGAGCTTATGCTATTTAAGTTACGATAGTAGAAACATAAAAGTGTGCTGCTTTATCATATCTAATACTTTAAATAGGGGTTTATTATTGTCTAAAGGGAAATATATTAGTTTTACATGAATGCTAAGCAAAATATCGACAACATTCATTAGCTGTCAATTCAAGTGCTTCAAGTGAAATTGCTCTCTTAATAAATAAATTTTACCAAAGTGATGTATTGGCTGAGTCTGAAATATAGAGATATTAAAGTTAAAATTTATAGTTCTGCTGGTAAACTTGTTAAATATATAGGCAACGGATTTTGTTAAGTTAGATGTATATGTTCGGTTTCAACTATTAAAATGAACGTTAACAAGTTAAATGGTTATGGTAAATGAATGTGAGATGATATTTTGTTAAATGTGAAATTTAAAATTATTATTCCAGTTTTACTTTTTTTTCTTTTGGTATTCTCATTTAGGTTGCCATTTTTCTTTAACTCATCTGTACTGGCGCTGTTATTGTCAATCTTTCTAATAAATAATCGTTCAATTAATATTTTTATTTCTATTTTTAGAGATAAGTTAACAGTTTTAATTTTGCTTTCTTTTATTATCCCTTTTTTTTATGCTTCATGTTCAACTGTTTTACAGGCGCAATATGATTTTTCATTTTTATCTATTTTAGCTTCTAACTTGTTTTATGTGTTTACTTCAATTTGGATTGGTGTTGCTTCATTTTCCTATATGATGAATAATCAACATTATTGTATTGATGATATTAAAGGAGATGGAGTTTTTGAATCAATTTATATTATTAATTATGCGTTTTTACTTCAATCTCTAATTATATTTTTGGCGTTTTTAAATCCTTCTCTAGCAAAAGTTGTGCAAGGGTTCCAAATTCCAAGTCAAGTAGAGATTTCAAGTTCTTATTATGGTGGTGGTGTTAGGGGGTTAGCATTATCTGGTGGTCAGTTTTTTAATTTGTCTGCAGCATACGCACTAGTATGTTTTTTCTGGGTGATATCTATCTTGAGGGCTAAGAACTCGTTGGGTCAACTTATAACTTTATTACTTTTTTCTATCTTTTTTATACCATCTATAACAACAGGTAGAACTGTTTTTGTAGGTTTTGCTTTTTCATTTTTATTTCTTTTTCTGTTAGTTGAATTTAAGTATAAAGTTAAAATATTTATTAATATTGCCTTGTTGTTTTTAATAATGATATTATTTTCATATGTGTTTTTTAGTATGTGTGAAAGTTGTAATGTATCTAAATTAGATAGTCTCTTCCGATTTGCATTTGAGTTTTTATATAATTTTATAGAAACTGGTAGTTTTACGACATCGTCAACAGAAAAGTTAAAGTTAATGTATTTTTTACCTGATGTCTCTACTATCCTTTTTGGTGATGGGAGATATAGTTCTGAAACAGGCCGATATTATATGGCAACGGATTCAGGATATATGCGCAATATTTTATTATTTGGAGCCCCCATTTCCTTTTTGTTTTTTTTGTATCAACTTGGGCTTTTATATAGGATTTTTTCATTATTTTCAAAATCATTCGCCACTTTGCCTAACGTGGTTAAGGGCTTTAGTCCACCAAGATTTAAATTTGTAACTACGACAGTTATTATGTTGTTTATGTTGACTTTACACTACAAAGGTGAAGCAGTCGCTTACTTGGTGACTTTGAATGCAGTTTTTTTATTTTTATATGGCTTTGTGATGAGCAGTGCTAAATTAAAGGTTTTAAGTAAAAAGTATGATAGAAATTAAAGAGAAAACTTTGTGTGTTGTCATGCCTTTTTATATTGGTACAGATTATAAAACTCTGATGCGTGCGATTAGATCTATTGCTGAACAATTTGACGAGAGATACGAGTTACTGTTAGTTTGTGATGGGATAAAACCAGAATACTATTATGATTTACAAACGATAATTAAGAATACATATTCAAATCTTTCGTTTGAAATTCTGCATTACCATAAAAATATGGGGCCTGGTTATGCTAGAGATTTTGCTATAAAAAGAACAAACTGTAAATACATTGCTATCATGGACTCTGATGATATAGCAAGACCTTATCGACTAAAAAAACAGCTTGATTTTTTGTTAAGTAATCTTGATGTTAGTGTGCATGGTGGATATATACAAGAATTTAATGTTTACGATTCATCGTTTAGATTGCGTACCGTCCCTATTTATGATTCTGAGATTAAATCTGTGATGAAAATTAAATCGCCTATAAATAATGTCACAGCAATGTTTAATCGTGAGCATTATTTGAATTGCGGTGGTTTCCCTTTCATTCGTAGTTCTGAGGATTATTGTCTTTGGGGACGTTTTGCTCTTCATGGCTATAAATTTCATAATGTACCAGAGATATTGGTGGATGTAGAGTTTGATCCTAAAGTGCTATCTAGACGTTGCGGTTGGTTACATTTCATGAATGATTGCTTTACTCAAAGAACTCTACTTCATGGCAACTTAATTTCATTTAAAAGATACTTAATTAATATTTTAAAATACTTTATTTTCAGATTTTTACCAGGATCAATTAAACTGTTTCTCTATCGTCATTTTTTAAGGGTTCAATAGTGATAAAGATTTTTGTTTCAACAATGGATGGAGTTTTGAATACTCATCTTCCTCCTCAAGATGTTGATGGGATTTCCGTTTATTATATTAATCAAGGTACCCCCTTGGAAGGTGTTTTCAACGTATTTAATATTTCTTCCGTTGGCCTTTCTAATAGTAGGAACTTCGCATTGAGTTTGTGTCAGCATGGCGATCTTGTTATTCTTACTGATAATGATGTTGGTTTTAATATTGAAACACTGAATAAAATTGAAAATTATTTCGAAAATAATATTGACTTTTCCGTTCTTACATTTAAATCTTTACTTGCTGATGGAACTCCTTTTAAAAAATATAACGAATGTGAGTTTAATCATGATTTTTTTTCTATAATGAAAGTGTCATCTATCGAGATGGCTATCCGTGTAGGTCCTGATATTCCAAAATTTGATTCATCTTTCGGGTTAGGTGCTAAATATCCTCTTGGTGAAGAAAATATATTTCTTTCCGATGTGCTGCGTAGAGGTCTCAAAGCTAAATATTTGCCAATAAATTTTTCTGTTCATTTTGATAATAAGCACACAGGTTTGGCTTTCGATTATGAGTCATCCATACAAAGGTTTAAAGTTTTTATAAGAGTTTATGGTTGTTTTTTGGGACGATTATTTTTTTTCTTGTTTATTATCAAGAGTTTCAAAAAATTCAGAAGTGGTTTTTTTAAAAGTTTATTTTTACCGTTAAAACTCTTTGATTGTTTTTGATACCTTTCTATTTCATTTAGTTTGGTTTATTTTTGGGGCTTTAGTGTGTAACTTCATACAGCTTAGGTATTATTGGGTGTTTAATTTTATCTATCACCTTTTATCTTTTATATAGTATTATTGAATGGGTAAAGGTTGATTTAACATCAAGTAATTTTACTTGATTTTTTTTCGTATCTTTTATCTCTATCTGTTATTTCGTTGCTAATACCGGAATTAACAGAGAGATGTTGCGAATATTAGAATACAAAGCAACTGTCCGGTATTTATCTATTGTTAGTTTTGATTTTAAATTAATTTTGATGGGTTTAAAGTTTGTTAACTTGAGCTGTTATTAAACGCTTAGGATAACTTATAATTTTTTTCGTATTCTGGTTTAAATTGTTTTATTTAAGATAATCGCTTCAGTAATGCCCAAGTATTGTGATAATAAATTTTTTATGGTGATTCGGTTTTGATTATGCTCCATAATTGGCTTAGTTTTCATAGCAGAATACTGCCATATGTCCTCGGATTATTTTAAGACTTACTTTCGGTTTTTACTTGCCAATGCTCGACATTGTTTATGTTGTAAAACTACTTGTAATGTTGATAGCTTACAGCTTTTTCTCGAGATAAAATAAATGGATGCTTACCATTAATTGTAGCAAGATACTCTTCTAATAACTCGGTGTAAGGCTACATTCTATCGTTACAGCAATACTGAAATTACTAGCTATCAATTCTCGATACGACTTGGCAGTAGTGTCATGAGCATGCAACCCATTATAAATATCTTTCGGTAAGATAGTTAAACCGGATTCACTAAAATCTTTGATATCTTCCTAATCCTGTTATGCTGGTATTGGGACACATTTTTAGGAATAATATATTAATAAATAGGTGTTTAGACTTTGTCTGACTGACGACGTTCTTTTAAGATACTTAAGGACTATTGGAATGCTCCGAAGTTCATAGGGCTCTACAATAATTAGCATAAGTACTCAGTCAATATGACTAGTCTAGCTTCTTGAGCTAATGTCACTCTAATAAATCAAATTATGTTCGTTTTCTTGCCCTAACTGCTGTTGAATACTTTGTTTAAATCATATAATTATCAGGCGCTTAGCGCGTTAGCTTATTAGCAACTTTGTTGCATAAATGATCAATCTATCTAATATGAGATAAGACTCTGTCATGCAACAAAAGAAGCGTTATTAGGTTGGCAAATCTAAACATCGTTTCACTAACTTGAAGTAGTTTAACAAGGCGCTACTCTACCGGTGTGGGCACTAAAGACTAGCGTCTTTATAGTTTTTTTCGTAAAAGGTAACCTGGTATGGCATTCTATAAATCTTAAACTTGCGCTCGAAAAATGATCTTGGTTAAGCATTGATAGTCTTAGAGAAAATATAAAGTTTTTATAAAGTATGAAATCTAGCATTAGTTCAACTAATTATTTCACATTATTAATGTAGTTATAAAAGTAAGGCCTAATTTTAATCAAGTTTAGGAGTGTATTTATGGGCAGTCGTTCAAAATAGATTATACTTTGTATTTATTCATGCTTTTAGGTAGGCGACTGCCTTGAGCAAAGATGCTTTTACTGTTAAATGTAAAGTTTAAATGAGAGTTTTATTTATAAAATGGATTTCATTTACGGAAGTTTGTTTATCGTGAATAGAGGTATATATGTGTAAGTTAGTTTCGGTATATATAACAACTCATAACCGAAAAGAATTATTAATGCGAGCAATAAATTCTGTTCAGTCACAAGACTATAAAAATATTGAGTTAATTATTGTTGATGATGCTTCTTCTGATGGAACAAAAGAAATGATTTCGGAGTATGTTAACAATCATAAAAATGTTAAATACTTTAGAACAGAGCAGTCGAAAGGGGCCTGCTATAATAGAAATGTAGCAATCGAAAATGCTGATGGCTACTATATTACTGGCTTAGATGATGATGATTATTTTGAACCAGAGCGCGTTAGTCAGCTGGTTTCTCATTTTGATGAAAACAAATATTCATGTGTAACATCTGCAATTGTAGCTTTTGATCATAATGGTTTTAAAAAAGCATTCCATCGCCGAGAAAAAATAATTACTCTCAATGCTTTGCTACATTTAAATCATATTGGTAATCAAGTTCTAACAACAAAAAAACGTTTGATTGAAGTTGGAGGATTTGATGTAGATTTTTTAGCCTGTCAGGATTACGACTTATGGGTCAGATTAGTAAGTAAATTTGGTCCATGTAAAAGGCTTGCTTATCAGTCGTACAATGTGTATGTAGGTGATTCTCATCTCAGAATTACTACTTCCCCCAATAAGGAAATTGGCCATAAGCAGTTTCTAGAAAAACATAAACATTTAATGTCCAGATCTGCAATTAGAGCATTTAATTACGCAACAAAAATGCAGTTGGGTAAAGAAATAAGCTTTTTTGATTTATCAATTCCAATAATTCATATTCAGGTTTATCGTTTTTTACGTAAGCTTATAGGTGTTAAATAACGGTGAAATTAATGTGTCTAATATAAATGATAAAACTTTAAAGACTTATTTAAATAGCATTTATTATTTGCAAATGTCAATAATAGTACGCGTTAATGTGGATATATTTGAGCTAGCCTTACTTTGTCAAGCCCTATTTGCTGAAGGGGTAAGTTCTACGATGTTCTTCCTGACTAGGCATAGTCGGCTACGAAGGCGTTGAGATCACGCTTGTGTACTGTAGCTGGAGGGCGAGCGCGACAAATGTTGAGAATTCTGTGCTAAGGCGGTCTTTGTGTTGGCGAGGCTTTGCCTAGAGTTCACGCATGAGTGCTTTAGCTTAGCCTGATTGCTCATACAAATAGATTTAGCGATAAAAACAATTTTTTCCATGCTATCAGTCCGCCAGCTAGATTTGAGCTCACAGGAAAGTATGTTACATCAAGTGATTAGCATTACTGTTCACGTGACAACTAGGGGCTGGTGAACGGTTAATAGTTTGGTTTTATTTTTTCTACATACTTAGGCTTATCCATTCTTGCTTTTACTGCTATAATCCTGCGCTGTTTTGTAAGGTGTTACTGGCTTCATTTTTTTATAATCATATGTTCTGCTTGAGGAAGAGAGTGATGGAATACCTCATACCGCTTTTGAGTGTCTTTTTTTTAACTTGTATTGCAATAAAAGTGTTAAATCCGATCGCGCAACGTGTTGGTTTAGTTGACCTGCCTAATGAGCGTAAGTTGCATGAGGGTGCAATCCCTTTGATTGGTGGTGTTTCTATTTATTGTAGTGTTCTGCTAGTCTCAAGCATCGTAGTACCTGAGAGTCAAACCTTTAATTTGTATCTAATTTCTTCTGCACTTATCTTGTTTTTAGGTGTCTTAGATGACAAATATGACTTATCTGTCCGAGTTCGTATCGCTGCGCAAGTTATCACGGCCTCTATTTTGATATTTGGCGCTGGATTTTATTTAACGACATTGGGTCACATTCTATATTTTTTCGAACTTAAGTTGGGCTATGTAGGCATTTTTGTTACGACAATCGCTGTGATTGGTGCAATTAATGCATTTAACATGGTAGACGGAATTGATGGTCTGGCTGGAATGCTCAGTTTGGTCACATTTTCTTCTTTAACTTTGCTATTTTACTTTGCAGGTAGTAGTTGGTTTTTACTTCCACTGTTGTTTATTGGCGCTATTTTAGGTTGTTTGTTATTTAACCTTAGATGGCCATTTCCTTCTTTAGATAAGATATTCATGGGTGACGCAGGTAGTATGCTGATCGGTCTAACAGTCGTTTGGCTACTAGTGATTGGCACTAATCCCGACCCCAGCATACCAGCTAAGCAAGTGCTTTCCCCAGTGACTGCCTTGTATTTAATTGCTATTCCATTGATGGATATGGTGGCAATCATGTATAGAAGGGTCAAAAAGGGTATGTCTCCCTTTAAACCTGACCGTGATCATTTACACCATATTTTTGAACGTGCAGGCTACAATCGTAAACAAACCTTAATTAGAATTTCACTTGCATCGCTAGTCCTTGCTGTAATTGGAATTGGCGGTGAGATGACGCAAGTACCTGAATGGATAATGTTCGTCGCATTTCTATCTATTTTTGCTGTTTATAATTGGGCTCTTTCTAATATTTGGCAAATTTTGACCTGGCTAAGAAGGGGATGATGCTGTTTGCAGTAGTTATGTTAGTGTGCTGCTTTCTTTTATTGGTTATTCGAATTAAATAGGTAGGATGTGTTTTACATTTAGAACATCAATATATTACATTTTAGCGCGTTGATTTTTTTGAGCTTTTCTTATTTTAGGGATGCTGAGTTGCTTTGGGATAGGGGAGAAAACGCTTCCATCGTGCTTGTCAACTTTGCTAGTATTACTGGTTGTGAATATAAATTACTGCTGGTGAGATTTATCGATGAAGGCTTGGTACCTTTTATACTGTAAACCTCGTAATGAAGCGAGGGCCCAACAGAATTTAGCGCTTCAAAATCTAGAGACATATCTACCTATGATCTGTGCCAAAAAATCGCAGTGTGGTCATACGCGTATTTCTCGTGCGCCTTTATTCCCTAATTACTTATTTATCAATTTCGACCCATGCCAGACAAGTGTTCAGAGGATTAACTCAACCCGTGGCGTTAGTCGAATTGTCAATTGTAACGAGAAAATGCACCCTATAGACGAACGTATTATTCACGCGATACGAATGAAAGAGATAAACAGTTCGCCATCCATTTTAGATGATGAAGTTAAGTTAAAAAATGGTGAAAAAATACGTTTTAAAGATGGGCCATTTATTGATTTAGAAGGTATTTTTCAGGAACAATGCCCTAATAAGCGCTGTAAGGTTTTATTCAGTATTATGGGGCAGAGCAATATGTTATCTGTGCCTGTAAGCTCTGTTGAGCGGGTATAAGTTACAAATATATTCTTTTGGTCTAAATCAAGTGCAGCTTAAATTCCTATTCATGTGGACGCACCTAAAATTTGGAAGATTAGTATAAAATGCTTCACATTCGACTTGTTAAATAGCAATCTGTAGCTTTTATCAGTACAACCTTAGCTTGATTAAGTTTCAAATTTTTGTTTTCTTGACAGTCGTTTTTATGGTTGTGCTTTAATGGGCCGGAATAATTTTTAAAAGCAAAGGCTTAAATGATGATATATTGTCCTTAACTACTTATTGGTTGGTTGAGTATTGAACAACTTAATGTTTCTATGTTGCAAGCGCTTCTGACATTTCGTGAGTTGGTTAGACGTGATAACTTATGGGTAACAATGTTGGAGTGTTTTGGTGATATTGACTCGCGCTTTTTGCTCAATCGATTTTACAATCTTGTACGTTGATTTTTACTATGCAGATGCTTCATCCCATATCTAGTGGTCTTATATAGTATTTCTGCGTGATGCTCTGTTTTTCTTCTCAATACAATCGGAGATATCTGGTGTTACTACAAATTAAAAAATTCATCATAGTAGGCTTAAGTGCTGCGATATTGATGTGTATGCAGGTGCAAGCGCAAGCTTTAACGCCTTCTCCGCAAATGATTGAGCAATTTAAACAGTTGCCTAAATCTGAACAACAACGTTTAGCTAAGCAATACGGCATTGACCTTAATTTACTCTCAGGTAGCCAAACCCAATCACAGATAGTTAATCCTCAACTTGTTTCACCTCGTGAAGTACGGCCAGAACTTCTGAATTCCACAGATGAAAAGAGTGAAAGATCAGAGTTAGATTTCTCTATCGATTCTTCAAACCTCACATTGCGACGTTTTGGTTACGAAATGTTTGCCGGAGAACCCAGTACTTTTGCTCCTGTCTCTGATGTTCCCGTTCCTGGAGAGTATCTTGTTGGCCCTGGTGATAACATTAAAGTGCAGCTTTATGGAAAAGAAAATAAAGAGTATGACTTAGTGATTAACCGTGAGGGCGTTATTCAATTTCCTGAATTAGGACCGATCCCAGTTAGTGGCTTAACTTTTTCAGGACTTAGAGAAGCGCTTTCGCAGCGTATTAAGCAGCAAATGATAGGAATCGAATCAAACATCACCATGGGAGAGTTGCGCTCTATTCGTATTTTTGTTGCTGGTGATGCTTATAAACCAGGCTCATATACTGTTTCGAGTTTATCCACGGTAACCCAAGCTCTTTTTGTTGCTGGCGGTGTCAACGAAATTGGTTCGCTTCGCAATGTCCAATTAAAACGTAATGGCAAGCTTGTTGGAACTTTAGACTTATACGATCTCCTTTTAAAAGGGGATGCATCTGGGGACCTTCGTCTACAATCTGGGGATGTTGTTTTTATTCCTGCAATTGGTGGACTTGTAAGTGTCTCGGGTGAAGTTAGGCGTCCAGCAATATATGAACTCAAGAATAATGAAACCATGGCAGATGTCATTACTATGGCAGCAGGGTTGAATCCCGGAGCTTATCCTAAGAGCAGTTCAGTAGAACGTTATAATGGTAAATCACTAAAAACTATCATTAATGTTGACCTGACTAGTGATCAGGGCAAAATGACTCAGGCTAAAGCTGGTGATTTTATTCGAGTAAAAAGTGCTTCCGAGCAATTTGAAAGTGCTATTACCGTGGTTGGTGCTGTCGTACGTCCTGGCAAATATCAATGGTTTGCTGGCCAAAGGATTAGTGACATTTTTCATTCAATTTGGGGAGACTTAGCTATTAGCGCCGATTTGGACTATGGCCTAATTGTCCGTGAAATTAATCAATACGGTGATATTGAAGTACATCAGTTTTCTCCCGGTAAAGCGATCAATAATCAAGATGATGTAGAAAATATCACGTTAAAGTCTCGTGATAAGATTATTATTTTTAACTTTTCTGATGATATACAAAATCGCTTCGAATTAAATCAATTGGTCAAGCAACGTGTTGAGAAGATTAAATCTTTGAACGTAAACTCACCAATTGTTTCCGATTTATTTAAGGCTGGTTTTGTTCAACTTGATAATAGTAAATTATCCCAACGTACAGAGTTGGCCGGTGTCGTTGTTACTGATAATACAGAGTCTGAAGATGTTACCGTGGTCAAAGGGGTGGTCAACAAGATGTTGGCTAACTTATTTGATGATACAGAATTACTTAAACTAAGTAGCCAGATGGCTCGTCAAGAGCTGCTCTATCCAGTTATGGTTAAGCTCAATAGTCAGGGTAGAGCCGGAGCTGGAATTCAAGTTGTTGGGATTGATGGTCAAGTCCGGTTACCTGGGCTTTATCCACTCACCGTTGGTGCCAGAGTGAGGGATTTAATTTTTGCTGCTGGCGGCTTAAAAGAAGGTGCCTACATATCGAGAGCTGAATTGACATCTACTGTAGTTGATGGTGAGGGATCCAAGACAGAGCATAAAAACGTCGATCTCGCATTAGCGTTACAAAACAATCCAGATGCAAATCAAGTGTTATCTGGTCGTGATATATTGACTGTAATGACTACTCCTGACTGGCAGGAAACAAAAGTAGTGGAAGTCAGGGGGGAGGTGAAATTTCCTGGACGATATAATATACGTCGCGGTGAGACTCTAAGTGATTTAATTACGCGTGTTGGAGGTTTTACTGAATATGCAGCTTTGTCTTCCTCCGTATTTGTTCGGGAGTCAGTACGTCAACAAGAGCAGATTGAAATTAAAAAGCTTGCTGATCAATTACGTCGCGATATCGCAACACGAGGTATTTCTAAAGATGGTGCGGTTGTTAACTATGCGGACGCGCAGTTAATGTTAGCCGATCTTGAAAACATCAAAGCAGTAGGTCGATTAGTTGTTGACTTATCAGCTATCTCATTAGGGATAAAACAGGCTGACTTACAGTTAGAAGATGCTGATGTTCTATATGTACCATCAACTAAGCAGACCATCGCAGTTATGGGTGAGGTTCAACATCCCGCGACACATCGATTCAAAGAAGGGTTAACCATAGACCAGTATCTGGCTATGTCTGGCGGAACAAGAGAACGTGCTGATGAAGGCAGGATTTATATCATTCAAGCAAACGGTGCCGTATTAATTCCGTCTCGCTCAAGCTGGTTTAGTTCAGGTGAGCAGTTAAATCCTGGCGATACTGTTATTGTGCCATTAGATACCGAGTATAAAAATAACCTGACCCTTTGGAGTCAAGTAACAAGTATTATCTATAATACAGCTGTTGCTCTTGCAGCAATCACTAATATTTAATTGTTTTATATGCAGTCTATTAACTTTTCATGAATATCACATGTTATTAGACTGCAACTTTACTTGAATAAGTAATCTATAATATTAGAAAATTTAATTTATTTTACACCAGTAATCTTAGTTGTTCTTGTTGATTTTATTCATTTAACGTTCATTGTTTGAGTTGATTGTTATATGTAACTTGATTGCCAGATTTTCAATACAATCAAAGTTGGGATTTTTGACATTCCCGAAGGGAATGAGTGATTATATATAACCTCAGCTTTTCAGGCATAATAGAGTCTGAGCAGGGGTAAAGCAGTAAAAATATATGCTTAATATTAGGCTTAAACTTACTTAATTAATTAAGAATAACTGAATATGAGATGTAAAAGCAAATCAGTTGTTTTAAGCTCTGTATTTACCATGCCTATTCCTGTCAGGTTCAAAATTTCTTTAACTAAGCACTTTCAAAATGTCAACGTAGAATTATTTGCATAGATTCTAATTTTCTAAAGATGCGTATATATTCTGTTTTAGATGTTTAAAGTATTTTTCTAAAGAAGGTTTTAATATACTGGTAACGTTATATTTGCTAGTTTTTCCGAGTACACTAACGAGTATTTTACTAGCTAGATCTTAATCAATAGAACTTCGTAATCTGACAATAATTAACTATGATTATTAAAGTGTTCAAGTAGGGGGTAATATTATAATGGGAAAAGATAATATACAGTCATTACAAGTGTTAAGGGGCTTCGCTGCTCTTGCTGTCGTTATTCATCATTCTATACGAGCAGTTACAATTAATAATGGTGAGTTAGTTTTTTCACCTGCCTGGTTTATTAATAATCATACTATTATGGATGTTGGAGCTGCTGGGGTAGATATATTTTTTATCCTTAGTGGTTTTTTAATGCTATATATTTCAAATAAGTATACTAAGGAATCTTTTTCTTTCGTGACTTTCCTAAAGCATCGGTTTATTCGTGTTTGGCCACTTTATGCTATTGTTACTATGCTTTTGTGTTTAATTTTATTAATACAGTTCATTCATCTTGGACGATTTTCATTTGATTTGCAGTTACATAGGCTTGCAAGTTTGTTTTTTATTCCATCTTTTAATGAGTCAGGAATCTTACAGCCTATCCTAGGTGTAGGATGGACATTGAATTATGAGGTGTTTTTTTACATTGTATTCGCTATTTCATTGAAAATATCTGTAAAAAATACTCTTCCCTATGTGGGCATGATTCTATTATTTTTTTTCGTTGTCGGAACTGCGTTGCCCCAAAAAACTGTAGCCCATGCTTTTTTGTCTAATACTATCATATTTGAGTTTTTATTTGGTGTGCTAATTTGTTATGCTTATATGAGCGGTTATTTGTTGCTTAAAAATAGCTTGCCCGTTTTAATTCTAGGGTTGCTTATTATTGTAGTTTCATCAATGTATAATGTATCTGAAAATCTTAGGTTTATAACAACAGGTGTGGGTGCGGCTCTTATTTTTATTGGGATGTTAACACTCAAGCAGACTATAAAGTTTCCACCGTATTTAGTGATTTTAGGTGATGCCTCTTATTCAATATACCTTGTTCATATATTGGTGATTTATGAGGTGTTTTTTCGTGTTTTATATAAAGCTCCTTCTGCATTGTTGAGTAATATCAATGCAGAAATAATGGCGTTATTAATGATCGTTTGTTCGCTTTTTATTGGGGTGTTGTTCTATTATTTTGTTGAAAAGCCAATCCTTAATTTTTTTAGACGTTAAAATAGTTAGTGTTCACACCCTGTTTAAAAGTCTCTTATAGTTTTAAGTTGGTTATCCCTTTACAGTTTATTATTTAGAGTCCGCTTTGATAGCCGTGTGTCATACTAGTGATGTGAAGGTATGCATAGGCACAGCGGTTTATGTTTTAGCTATCTATAAAAAATTGAGTTTATAGTGATTTTTTGCATGCCCTCACTGCTTTGTTTCCTAAATTGGCTCTGTGAATAAAGCCTCTCATAATTATTTAAAGATCAAACTATATAGTGAGTTTAGGCATACCTAGCCCTGCTAGCTTGTTCGATGGCATTATCATCGAGTAGGTTTCTCCTACCTGACCGTTATCATTTCACAGGCTTAATCTGCCACCGAGTAGTGGTTGGTAATGGCTTACTCGCTAAATATGCGATGGCTTCTTTCTCGGCTTGCTCTGCATTGGCCTTCCACTGGGCAATCTCGCCTTCATCAATCAAGCAGGTCAGTGAGCCACGATTGATTAAAGCTTGATTGTATTACTTCCAGTTGACTGTTCTTTTGTGATGTCTGGCAAGGTTGAGGGGGTAGTTGATAGGTTATGCCGCTCAGTTCAGCGGCAGCCGCTTTAGTTCAACCGATTTAGGAAATAAAGCCTGCCCTCACCTCTTTGGCAGGGCTGCACGGCTATTTTAAGAAAACTTTTCAGTTTGCTGGAGTTGTCAAATTTATAGATAAGAGTGTTGCCAATACAGTTATGCTTATTGATACAAGTAAAGGATTTGCTATTGTTTTTATAAATATTCTTCGAATCTCAAGATTAAGGGTATTGCTAAAATAGAAACTCGATAATATTGTTAATATAACTTGAATTAATGATAAAGTTATTGCTACTGTTAGTACGTTATTACTCATTGCTGAAAATAGTATAGCCAATGTCATAACGAAACCTGCTATCAGGTTCCAACCTAGCTCTATATCACTTCTACCTCTCGATTGTGCGAGAGCTGCAAAGACACCCCCTAATGGTCTTATCATCCCAAATAAACCTAACACAGCGAGTAAGGGGGCACTTTGTATATAACGAGCACCATATAAAATGATTATGATTGGATAGGCGAGTAAACTGATAATCCCATATATTAAACAGTTAGACCAGCTTAGAATTTTGGTTGTTCTTATATGTAGCAAGCTTGTTTCGCTATCATCCTGTTGACTACTTGCAAAACGAGGCAATATTAATCGAGATACCAATGGAGCTATAAAGTATATAGGCTTCATTATTAGTTCTTTTGCTATAGAATAGAATCCTAATATTTCTAGGCCGAGTAGTTTTCCTAAAATAATTTGGTCAGCTTGAGTTCTCAGTTGATTAATCACCTGAGAACCTACTTGGTATATGCCAAATTTACATGCAGGAGCAATTATCGACCAAGAAGGCGTCGTTGAGAATTTGAAATTATTGTCTTTAATGTTGGTTACGATAATTAGCTTTATAATAGTATTAATAATTGAACCATATATGACAGCAATTATACTCTTTTCATAGAGGAATAAATATAAGATAACAAAAACAAAGCTTGATATACGTGCTATAATCTCAATTTTTGCAAGTGAAACCTGTTTGAAATTTCTAATCATATCAGCTTGATATAGTGAGCAGATACCAATAAGGGTAAAGTTTATTGCCGATATATAAAGCAGTTGAGTTAATTTTGGTTGTGTATAAAACTGACTTATATATGGTGCAATCAATAACAATGCAGTCGTTAAAGATATGCCTATAAACGCGCTGACACATAGAAGTGCGGTATTTTCGCTTGCAGTGGTTTGTTGGCGATGAATAAGATAATTACTGAGTCCCATATCTTGAAATACAAGTACAAGAGTAATTGCAATATTTGCTATCGCAAGTAATCCTATATCTTCTACTGAAACTAATCTTGCAAGAGTCATCATCTGCAGTATTTGCAACACAGCCGCTATAATGCTAGATATAAGTGTCCAACTCGCTTGTTTTTTTAATTGGCTCACTTCTATTTTTTCCTTAGCAAGTCTGCCAGTTGGTCGTAAATATGTTTTTGATTGTAATTTTCTAAAATGGTTTTTAATGCATTTTCTTTTATTTTTTCTAAATTATATTTTCCACTGACTATTTCGGTTAATACTTTTGCTATTGAGGTGAAATCTCGTTCCGGAACTAAGAAACCACTCTGTTCGTTATCAATTAGTTCTGGAATACCGCTATGCAATGTTGATAAACAAATTACACCCTTAGCCATTGCCTCCATCAAAGCAACGGGGATTCCTTCCATATCACCCGATTGCGCAGTAACACTAGGGAGAATGAAAATGTCAGTATTTTCTAAATATTTATTGATGGTGTCAGGCTCTTGGTAACCAAGTAATTTTATTGACTTATCTAATCCAAGCTTATTTATTAGTTGCTGATGCTGTTCAAATAATGGACCAGTTCCAATTATATTATACTGAAAATTAATTCCTACATTCTGAAGGATCTTCATTGCTTGAATTGAAAACTCCAATCCTTTTTTTTCTGAGTGGCGGGCTACTGTAAGTAACTGTAAAGGTTCGTTTAAATCCACATTCGGATTAAAAGTAAAGCAATCGGTGTCAATGCCCATACGGTTAACTACAATTTTTTCGGAAGGACAACCAATTGTTAAAAGTTTTTCCTGCCATAAGTTACTGATTGGTAATGCAATAATGTCTTTATTAAATAACTTTTGGTATTCAGATATATATTTATTTAGTACATTGTTTTGGCTAATATCATATCCATGAAAAATAGAATATAGTTTACCTGATAAACACCCAATTTCTACTAAATTATCTGCGAAAACTGCATTTGGACCGAAGTGGGCAATGATGACATCTGCTTCATATTGTCGATTTTCATTTATGACAAACGCATAATTAATAAAGCTAAAATCTTTCTTTTTTAAATGCTGTATAACTAATCTTCTGAAAGCTGCGTTTTTTAGTGCCAACAGAGTGTTGGCTAAGTTATTTAAATGTCTAAGGAAATGTTTTTTTTGGATTTTTCTTAGGCAAGTTGTTCGGGATAATAAATTGTATCTTTTAATTATTTCAATATCTTTTATCTCACCGATTTTTAATGCGATAATTTGCACATTAAAACCACGCTCTATCAATCCATTTATTTGGTTGATGATAAATGTTTCTGAATAGCATGGAAATTCATTCAAAAAATATATCACTTTCATAAGATTGCCTGCAAAGCTCTTTCTACAAAATCAGATGCCTTTTGGCGTTCTAACGCCACTTTATCTGCAGTGTGCGCCCTCAATTCATCTAGATTTTTTAACTCTTTGAATAACTCGATTTCAAAATCGCCATTCATAAATGAGACTAAAGGAATAGCAAATCTGTCTAGACCGAGACCTTCCATTATACCTTTAGACTTATGCTCATAGTTTAACGCAAACGCAGGCGTACCAAAATTCATTGAAATGATTGCGCTATGCAATCTAGTTCCTATGGTCAGAATGCATTGTGATAAGAGGCTGCCAAGTTGGACATCATTGTACTCATCCATTGCGACATGAAAATGCTTTTGGGAGTCCGAATCACAGTGTGATTTAACCCTTAGTGCAACCATTCTGTCATCTTTAGGGTAGCGATCAATACCTGTGCATGTCGATAAAGCAAAGATGGTATATCCATTCACGATAAGTTGTTGACAGATATTAGCCATTTTTCGTTCATAGGCGGATTGTTCTATACCAAGTGTACGATCAAATGGAGCTAGTTCCCTTACTGTAATGGCAATAATTTTCCGTTCTACATCAAATGGTAGGGGAGTTATCTCTACATTTGGATCAACTAACCATGCAGTGTCGGTACCCATAACTACAGTAGGAATACTTTTTATAAATTGTTGTCTTACTAAATCCATGCTGACAGCTTCTCGTAAGCCGAAGAATGAAGCTTTCGAAAATACATATTCTGATATGTCTGCAAAATGTCCATTACCAAATGGACCCACACTATGTCCGATTAACAAAAGAGGTTTTGAAGCGATCAAACTACAGAGAGCGTTATCAAATTGAGATACACCATAAGCGTCAACATAAAATGAGCCTCCAACTTGGATAACTGCATCGTATTGATTTAAGTCCTGAATATATTTTTCATAAACATTAGGAATAGGTAATGCTTTAGCGAGTCGTTTATGTTTTAACTTTAATAGCAGAATCCTGGAAACAAGTTTATCTGTACAGCGCTTCGTTATTTTATTTTTCCAACTTTTGGTTGTTCTTGTACGGAATTTCGCCAATGGGTCGCCAATAACATTTTGGCTTAAAAGATAACTTGAACTTTCAGGAAAGCGGCTATTTATAACAAAATCTACTTCTGGCGCTATTCTCGACATGCAATTAATCAACCCTCGTAAAATAGCAGCATCGCCTCTGTTACCACAAGTGTGGTTACCGGCTATTAGTACTCGTTTCTTATGCATTTTACACTCTCACTAGGTTGTTTTATCGCGAAAGGAAGGCATTCTACGATGATGGTTGCGTGTGCTCAAGCTATAACATTAGAATGTCGAGTAAATTGACACTAAGCACGGAGAATGTGTGTTTCTTATGTCTTACAGGCCTAGCGCTATCCAAATTCTCTCAAGAGTAAGACCTCCAGATTAGTTAAAATAATTTAATCTATTAAATTTGCATCCTGCTGATTATAAATGTGTTGTGTTTTGTATTCCGTTGAGTGGACTCAGTTGTTGCGGGGATGTATGCAGCTAATGAAATCCTTGTGTTGCCTCTAATTGCTTGATGTGACTAACCTAAGTAAACTCCCTTACGTAACTTGATTTCAGTCGAAGTTTTCCGTCATAATAGCCGCCCGAATTACAACAATTTAAGCCAGTTCTAAAGCTAAAAGCATCATACCTTTTTCTGCATTTCATCCTTTACTGTTAGGCTTGATATTGTACAGTTACCATGATGTTGGAATGGTCATGTTTTGTTCGGATTTTCACAGCTTTATAATAAATTTTATTTGGATTGTTTATAAAATCAGCATTAATTATCAGGTAATTTTAAGTCATGAGAAGAAAAAGTAATTTTAATCAAGGGTTTACGTTAATTGAGTTGCTCATTGTTATGGTTATTCTTGGTCTTTTAGCATCCCTTGTTGCGCCACAGATGTTCTCAAAAGTGGAATCTTCTCGTAGAGGTACAGCATCTGCGCAGATGCAAATGCTGGCAACTTCCTTGGATGCATACCGATTAGATATTGGGAAATATCCTGACAGTCTCAGTGAGCTGACTCAAAGTACGAACAAAAAATGGGATGGTCCATATTTACCTCGTGATGTCCCTTCCGACCCATGGGGAAACCCGTACATCTATCGTTTCCCTGGAAATAATGGTCAGTTTGATTTACTCAGCCTAGGCGCCGATGGACGTGAAGGTGGGGAAGGCGAGAATGCCGATATCGAATATAAGTAAGGCTAGTCATACAAGCACCGATGCACCCAAAATGAGTTTAGATGTGACTAGTGGGATCGTTCATTTTTTAAAAGAAAATAAAATTGTTTCTCATGAACAGCTACAAAGAGCGCTAGATTACCAGCAAGAGTTAGGGGGGCGAATTGAAAAGATCCTTATTAACTTAGGGGTGCTTCAACGCGACGAATTAACTTTTTTATATGCTGATTATCTATCTCTTCCTCTTTTTTCCTCAGATGTTGAGCTGTCTCTGACGCCTGATTTCATATTGTCATTTGATATTAGTAAAGGTGTTGAGTTTGGTATTTTACCCTTCTCTCAAAATGAATCAGATGGCTTATTATCCGTTGCCGTTTTAGACCCTCTAAATATTCAAATCTATGAGTTATGGGTTGATTCAGAATTTAATTTAGACGTTCATCTTGCTACTCAATCTCAGTTTGATGAATTGCGAGTTAAATTGTTGGCTGAGCGTAACTCAGAGCAAAAATTAACGACTATCAAGGGCGGTAATGAACTAGAGCGTTTGCGGGAGCTTGCGTTTGGTGCCCCTACAGTTAACTTGGTAAATAGCCTTATCGTAAAGGGAATTAAACTGCGCGCATCCGATATGCATATTGAGCCTTTTAAGGGGCAATACCGTGTCCGATACCGAGTTGATGGTATTTTGCACCTTAGTGAAAATATTCCAATCGATCTTCAATTAGGTGTGATATCTCGTATAAAAATACTTGCAGGGATGGATATCGCTGAAAGACGTAAGCCTCAGGATGGTAAAATTGAAACTAGCGTCGGTGGAAAAGAGTTAGATATTCGTGTTTCCTCATTACCTCTTGGTGAGGGGGAAAGTATGGTTATGCGTTTCCTATTAAAAGAGTCTGTTAATTTTGGTCTTGGTTCTATCGGTTATGAGCCTGATTTAATTGCTCTAATTGAGAAAGACTTGGCTAGAACAACAGGCGTAATTCTGATGACAGGACCGACTGGTTCAGGCAAAACGACTAGCCTGTATTCTTTTTTAGCTAAGTTAAACCAACCTGCGGTCAAGATTATCACTCTTGAAGACCCAATCGAATATCAACTTGATGGCATCAATCAAGTGCAAGTCAACACGGAAATTGGTTACGATTTTGCAAAAGGTTTGCGAAGCATTGTCCGTCAAGACCCTGATATTATTATGATTGGTGAAATACGCGACCATGAAACAGCAAGAATTGCAATGCAATCTTCGCTTACGGGCCACTTAGTGTTTAGTACTGTGCACACTAATGATGCGCCAACTACTTTTACTAGGCTATTAGATCTAGGGGTTGAAGAGTTTTTATTGAATGCCTCTGTCATATCAATTATGGCACAGCGCCTAGTGAGAACCCTATGCCCTCACTGTAAAGTTGTCGACCCTAATGCCCAACAGTTACTTGAACTTGAGGATGTTAAAAGTATCGCAAATCGCTGTGATGTCTCTCATCCCAGCATTTTTACCCATAAAGGCTGCGACAGTTGCGGTGGCAGTGGCTTTAAAGGCCGGATGGCAATTCTTGAATACCTGCCTAATAGCATTCCTGTTCAATCCATGGCCAAAGACCATACTTTTCTTGAGAAAATCCGTGAATTCAGGATTGAAAATAATCTAAGAACATTAAAAGAAGATGGTTTGCTTAAAGTCCTCAATGGTGTAACAACCTATGAGGAAGTAATGCGGGTGGCCGGTTAATGCAAACATGGGAATTCGAAGCGTTAGATAAATCTGGCGCGAAAGTGAGGGGGCGAATTCGAGCTGAGTCAGAATTTGCGGCTCTCATCGCGGTCAAGGAGAAGTCACTCCATCCCTTATCCGTTACTGAGAAAAAAGTCGAAAGTGGCTTATTTAATCGCATTAGTAACAGTGAGTTGGAACAGCTTGTTATGGAATTATCGTTATTGCTGCGTAACGGTGTCCAACTAGATAGAGCCTTTGAGATGATGTCTGACTCGAATGCTAATAGTACTGCTGCAGCTATGCTGGCTGAAATCACTGAATCGGTTAGGGGAGGCGATGCTCTTCATGTTGCCTTTGCTAAATATCCTAGATATTTCAATAATTTATTTTGTCAGATGGTGCGAATTGGTGAAGAGTCTGGCAAGCTTGCTATCACCTTGGAGCGACTTGGCAAAAACTTAAAATTCCAAAATGAGTTACAAGGTAAAGTTAATCAAGCCATGATCTATCCAGGTTTTATTTTCATGGTTTGTATCATGGCACTCTTTGCGATTTTCAATTTTATCGTGCCTAGTATGGAAGGGCTGTTTCAAAATATGAAACATGTGCCTAGCTATACACAGTTTCTTATCGATACCAGTGCTTGGATGCGAAAAAATCAATTCATTCTTGGGGCTTTTATCGGTGCCTTTGGGGTGTTTGTTCTGGTTTCATATCGTAAACCTTGGTTTAAAAATGCAGCTTTAGGCGTCATGCGTAAGCTGCCGTTACTGCGAACCGGTTTGTTATTCAGTGAGCGGATCCGTTACATCTCCGCGATGCACTTGATGTTACAAAGTGGGCTACCCTTGGCACAAGCTCTAACGTTCTCCGTGCCTGTTGTTACTGACGTTAAGTTACAAAAACAGCTTACACGGGTCAAAGACCAAGTTTCACAGGGTGGGATGCTGTCTGAAGGATTAGCCTCGACTGATATTTTAGAACCCGTAATGTTGTCATTGATTAGAGTGGGTGAAGAGAGTGGTAATTTAGAAGGCGTATTTGGTGAGATTACTGAACGTTCACGCTGGCGTTTTGAACAATGGGCGATCAAGCTGACCAGTATGTTAGAGCCTATTTTGATTTTGGTCATGGGCGGTATGGTTGGCTCAGTTGTAGTTACTATGTTACTCAGTATTGTGTCGACATCCGATGTACCACTTTAAAGATAATCGCGGGTTTACTCTGATTGAATTGCTTGTAGTGATGGTGCTGCTCTCGTTGAGTATGAGTATCATACTGCCATTAACTGTCGAAAACGTAGAAAAGTCTCGTATATCAGGTGAAATTCAACTGGTTGATCTGTTCCTCCGAGAAGTAAAACGCGACAGTTTTTTTCTGCAACAACCCTTACAGATCATATTTGTCGGTAAGCAAATCACAGTTAAAGGTACGGATTATGCTAAAACGCTAAATACCGAATACATTGGATTTGAAAACGTAAAAGTACAATTTGAACCTACAGGTGCGCTCCCTTCCGAGAAAGTGGTCGCAGTAGCGGATACCAGACGATGGGAATTAAGTTTTGAAGAGACAGAAACAGTCTGGAATGACCCTGATTGAAGTATTGATAGCTTCAATCATCTTGTTTATGGTTCTCGGCCTTGTTGGGGTTGTATACCAGCAAAATTATGATACCCAACGGCGAACCCAACAATACCTAAAAGAAGCGCGAGCGGTACAATCCTTGATGGCTGCAATACGTTTTGCGTTACAGCAAGGAGAGGTTGAGGGAAAACTTAAGATGATCGGCATGTCGTATCAGTGGAAAGCCAGCTTAATTGAAGCGAAACCCGAAATTAACTCAATTAGTCCAGAGACAGGCTTACCTGAGAATGGTATTGGGAAATTAAATCTCTTTAATATTGTAGTAACCAATGACGAAACCAAGCATGATTTCGAATTTAAGCAGGCGATATGGTTAAGCAACACGGAATGACACTCCTTGAAATGTTAATCGCTATGTTGATCATGTCGTCTGTCATGATGTTATCGAGTAGCGCTTATTCCTATTACATTGCAAGTTTTCACAATAAACAACGTCAGGTTGAGCAATCCATAGACTCCTTGTTCAAAGAATCTCGTTGGCAGGAGCAACTGGCATCGGCTTTTTATTATTTGAATAAGACGCAAGATGGGCGCTTTTCGCCTTACTTCAAGGGTGATAAAAACAGCATGTTTTGGTTAAGTCGAACGAGTCTTAGCCAACCAGAGCAAGGGCAGACCGCTCAATCTTGGTTAGGTATTTTGGATGGTCAATTCACCTATTGCGAGCAATCACTTGCCGTTGAACTGGTTCTCGAGAACGAGTTTGATGCTGAAAAGCTCTGTGCTAACTACAAATTAACGCTCTATCCGGCAGAGGAAATGAGAGTTTCCTATTTTGGCTTCAAATCTCAAATGGATAAATATAATGCGATGTCAGAGTTTTTGCCTTTAGCCTCGCGTCCAACGCCTAGTTGGTTTGAAACCTACACAGGCAAGGATATGGGATTATTGCCTGACTGGATAAAAATTCAGATTTTTGAAGAACGTAATAGTAAAGATGCTTTGGAATATTGGAGCAACATTATTGATAATGATCCGGTTAAGCTAAGGTATTTCACGGGAGCACTTGATGGCTAAGCAGCAAGGCATGGCATTGTTGCTCGTACTCATGATAACTACGGTCATTTCTGTCGTAATCACAGTGCAACAATATACCATACGTTCGACACTGAACCTTGCACAACAAGCAAAGGATTTTGTTGCTGCAAGAGGTAAGCTGGAGTCTACAAAGGAAGAACTCATCTATAAACTTTCAACCACTCTCTTGTGGATGTATGGACCAACATCACAATTAAGTTTGCAATCAGGTTTTCCGGAAGCGACAAATTTTTACGGAAAACCGTTTGAATATGATGGCGTCACCGTTACACTGACGGACCTTTCTGGCCTTACTGGAGTTATACCCTTCAATGAAGCTCCATGGCGAGCATTGCTAACCTATGGTGGGGCTACAAACATTGATAGTATTATTGCGGCGCTGAAGGACTGGTATGATGAAGATGATTTTTTGCATCTAAACGGGGCTGAAAAACGAGAATATGCAAAGCCAGGTTTGCCACGTAACTATCTGCCGCAAACCAAGGAGGAACTGGCTTTAGTTAAAGGAATGACTCCAGAAGTTTGGGCAAAGATATCACCATATCTTGCATATATATCTGGAGACCAACTTAACAGCAATTTTGTACCCGAAGCAACGCTCGATGTGATGATGGGGGAATACCGGGCTGGTTTAGCGCGGGATGCGCGAAATAATGAGCAGGATGTTAATAATGCTATTGAACGCGAAACGAGTGAAGAAAGCACCTTTTATCCATCACGAAGACTTAAGGTTGACATGAATGCTCGCGTAAATAACGTTGCTTATCATATTTCGTTTGTACTGATAAGAGATAATGGTGCTGAGCGGATGACACAAATAGCTGAGAGACAAATTGAGTATTCTAAGGTTGTATCAAATTGAATTGGTTTAATTTTTTGTTCGGACAAATGAGATGGCTCAAGTCTAGCGATAAAAACAAAACAAAAAAGAGCCTATGCCAAACAGTGGTACTTGATCGGGGAAGCTATCAAGAAGAACTGCGCAACTATAACTGTAGCCTTATGGATTTATTTAAACTGATCCGTAATGAATCAAAGCTGTTATCTGGCGGCGCTAATAAGGTTTTATGGTTTGTTCGTTCAACTGGCTCACAAGGCTACAGAGTCAGTTACGCGGTTATTAAGGCAGAGATTTGTCAAACCCTCCCCGATGGCATTAGCTTATTGGTCCCTGAAACTTGGTTAATTTATGCCAAGTTAATGCCTGAGCAATTGTACTTAGTAAAAGGTCAAAAACCCTATTGGGCTTTTTTACACAAACAAGGCAATCTGCATATTACTACCGTTAGTGGACTAATGGTCGATGCACGTAATTTCTTAGATGCCTTAGGCGTCATTAGTCAACAAGACCCGATACTGCTGGAGAGGGATCAGCTCTTAGCTTCTGACGCCGTTGCGCTAACACCTCAAATGTTGCCTGGATTGTTTTATTATCAAGCAAATAGCAGAGTGCCTACCCTTAATTGGAAAAGAATATCCGTTATCAGCGTTGTGGCTGTGGCGAGTTACGTTGCAATTATGTCGTCTTGGGTGTCATGGCGTGAATATCAATTACAACAGAATGTGACTGAGTTGAGGGCTGAGGCGAATGCCGTTTTTCAGCGTCAAGAACAACTCGAAGCTCAGTTAGGACTTATTCAGTCATATAAAGAATTCTTAGATAAGTATCCATCGCAAACAGACATCATCCACACCTTAGTGAAAGACCTTGGCGATGCAGCTACCTTGGAGAATATTCAGATCCGTGGAGCCTTAGTGACTATGGCTGGACAAGCTACCTCAGCAACAGAGGTTTTAGCGCGTTTTAGTGCCTCACCAAACTGGACCGAAGTGCGTTTTGACCGACAGGTTCAACGTAGGAAAGATATCGATGACTTTGCTATCAGTATGGTGTTTCGTGCAAGAAGCGGCAGTGAGGAGGTTAAATGATCTCTGCTCGCAATAAATACAGTTTATTAGTCATATTGTTATTAGTGGTTCTTAAGTTTGCCTTTGTGCCTTGGTTGCAATGGGTAAATGAAAAAACGGACAATATTGCGCGTTTATCCGCAAATATTGAGCGTTTTTCGCAGACAACGAACCGTAGTAAACAACTCGAAGTATTAGCGGATAAAATTGAGCAAAGCTACCAAGCACTTAGCAGCAGTTGGATGACAACTAAGGACGCAATGGCATCAGTCGAAATATTGCGTAAATTACAATCGCAAGCCAAGACGCTGGGCGTTGAACTTAAAAATACAAACGTTCAACCACGTACCGATTCTGCCGTCCCCGGTTATCCTGTGAGTTTATTTATGTCAGGGACACCAGAAGTATTAATGAGCTATTTGGAAGCACTCGAATCGGGAACACCTATGATACGAATAGTGCAAACAACGGTTCGTAAGCAAAATTTTAAGGAAAAAGTGCTGACAGCAAATGTTGAGTTGGTGGTTATTGCTAGCTTACCCCAGGCGGAGACGGGAGTGAACGAATGAAGTCAATGACATTCGAGTTAGGAACGCTTCGCCGTGGTGATTTGTTTGTTTTATTAATTGTGTTCAGTAGTCTTTTTTTGCATGGAATTTCGTTAGTCATCAGCTCGCAAAATGAAAAAAAGTCGCATAACGAACATGAGTCGACTCTGGTTCCTGTTATAGAAGTGATAAACCGTAATAGCAGCCTCGAAAACAAACGTGCGTTCAGCAGCTCGTTTGCAATTACTCCGACTATGCAGGCTGAATCGGGGGTTGCTGTAGAAGCGAAGGTTGAGTCTCTGCTGGATTATTCTCCTAAGCTCGTCGCAGTTTACTGGGTTGGCGATACGCTCAAAGCAAAGGTGATGACAGTAAAAGATAAACAGACCGAGTTCCATAACCTTAACATTGGTGATGAACTGTTTGGTTTTAAGTTAGCGCAGCTTACTTTGCGTAAAGCGTTGTTTGACGGGCCCGAGCAAGCAACACTTGAATTAAAAATGTTTACCGATAATGACGCATCAAAATGATTGATGTTTGGGAAAGAATTTGAATGAAAACAATACACACTATAACAAAATGCTCGGTTGCGCTCGGAATTCTGAGCTGCTTATGGTCATGTGCGTCTGTCGAAAACTTGGCTGATCCCGCAGCTAAAAATGAACCATTCATGGTTGATGGTTCATTTTTACGTACTACAGAGACTAAAGAAAAAAAGCAGCAAGAGCGTGAGGACTATCAGAAACCTCAACTAGCTTTTTCTGAACAGATCATCAACTCCATGGATGAGCTCAAAACGGGCTCACCATTATTAACGCAAACGCCGACATTTACTTCCCATGAGCCATTGAAGGTTGCTCTCAATGAGATGGAAATCCCTCAATTGATTCATTATGTATTCGGTGAGGTGCTATCCATCAGCTACGTGATGTCATCAGACGTTGAACGTATGCGTGATAAGACCGCCTTAAATTTACAAGAAGAAGTCACCCCTGATGAGCTTTACGAGATCACCCGTAAAATTTTAGCTCAACATAAAATTCAGGTGTATTCAAAAAGTAATATTGTCTACTTAGACAAGGCGACGAGTGGGGTGGCTAACCGCTCGGTAGGGATCGGTGGAGAGGCGAGTGACCTACCGCCAACGGGCGATGATATAGTACAGTTAGTTCCTTATACCTATAACTCATCAAGAGCAGTCATCAGTATTTTACAAAAGCTGAGTAATGCTAAAGCTTACCCTGATACGGCAAACCGACTATTAGTCGTCGAAGGCAGTCGAGCCGACGTTGAACGTGCATTACAAGTGATCACTATGCTGGATGTGCCTCATGCACGCGGGCGCGATATTCGGTTGTTGAATTTGGTCTATCTTACGCCGAGTGAACTTATCGAACAATTGGGCGAGTTGATGCAAGCCGAAGGCTTGGTCATGGGCGAAGATATCGCCATGGTACCGCTCAATCGACTCAATGCTGTCGTGGTTTATTCGGGTTCATCAGTGCTTGGCAAGCGTGTATCTATGTGGGCACAAAAAATTGACGTATCAACGGGCGGAGAGTCCGAGCGTTTCTACGTGTATCGCCCACAATTTGCCAAGGCTACCGACTTAATTAAGAGTATTGATATTTTGTTCCCTCGCGCCCCTGCGACACCGGCTGCAACGGCAAAAGCTGCCGATGGCTCAACTGCTCCAGCGGCTGTCGCCCCTGCAAATATGCAAGGCAGTATCAAAGTCACTGCCGATGAAGCGCAAAATGCCATCGTAATCCATGCCACGCCTAATAAGTACCACGAGATTATGAATTTGCTTGAGCAGCTTGACCGTTTACCAGGCCAAATTGCCCTGCAAGTTGTTGTGGCCGAAGTCAGCCTAGGTGATAACGTCAGCCGTGGTATCGACTGGTTCTACAATGAACAAGGTATTAAAGGTGGCAATATGGGAACCATTGATTTTAATGCGAGTGCCAGCAGCCTAGTCATGGATGCTGTCCGTGGTGATTGGAAAGTTGCTTTAAATATCCTAGCCAGTAAAACCGATTTTAAAGTGCTGTCTCGTCCTTATTTAGTCGTCAGAGATGGCGAAAGCGCAAGCATTAACTCAGGCGACCAAATTCCAGTACAAACAGAATCTACCAGTAGTGACACTAACCCGGACGTAACTCGCACATCGGTGCAATACCGCTCTACAGGTATTACTGTTTCAGTTACTCCAACCATCAATGCCGATGGCTTAGTGAGCTTAGAACTATCGACCGAAACATCAAATGTGCCCGACGGTTCAAAAGAGTCGCTCACGCCGCCTATTACTAGCCGCAGTATCCAGACCAGTGTCTTTGCCGCCGATGGTCAGACAGTTATCTTAGGGGGCTTGATCAGTGATAGCACTACGGTCACTGATAGCCAAGTGCCCATTTTAGGCGATATTCCGTTACTGGGTAGTTTATTCCAAAAGAAAGGTAATTCTAAGAGTCGTACTGAGTTGATGATCCTTATCACACCGAGAATTATTAGAGATACCACGGACTTAGATGATTTCGGCAAAAAACTGTCAGAATTGTATAGTTTTCCGACAAAACTTAACTAATTTTACTTTATCGCCAAAAGTTGTTAACGCCCTCTCCTTGGAGAGGGCGTTTTTTTATGTTGGCGACAAAGTATCCAGTGAGTCCTGTTTGTGATTTTGTTAAGACAGTCTAAAAATCCACTAAAACTTGATGCTGATGGCATTCTTTATTTTTTGAGCAATAAAGCTTTCAAATCTAACTTGTTAGATGCTAACCTTGAGCCAAACAGGATGCCGTAAAAATACTTTTATCAACTGTTGGTAAAGTAGTTATCGGTAAAAAATAACGAAAAGTATGAAAAACATGCAACTGGCTCGCTATTCGTTATAATCCTGTTGACTGTGTTTACACAATCTGATTATCATGACCCTCGTAAAATAGTAAGCGGTGACACCTTTTTGCGGCTAGTGGACGCATGCAAACACCGGTCGCCGTAGATGTGTTGCAATCGTATTTTACATTTTAGAGGGCACTGTTAATTACCATTAATCAGTGTTCTCTGGGACACGTGGACCAAATGAGCGGCTTTTAAAAAATTTACCGCTCATTAAAATTTTTTACGGAGAAAATGAATGAAAAACTTAAAGAAAGCGCTAGTGGCATCAGCAGTTCTTGCTGGTCTAGCGGGCAATGCATACGCTGGTACCGAAGCGTGTTTCGAAGTGTATAAAGTAGCTGATGGCGCTGGTGTCATCGCTCACGACGCAATCTATGCTAACGCATCTTGTATTGCTGAAGCTGACCGTACTGGTGCTGCTACTGGTCAATTACAAGCGACTACCGAAGGTAAAATCGCTTACGAACTGACTAAGTCATTAGAAGTTCCATTCAACGCGATCAATGCAGCTCAAGATCTGCAAATCGTTTATATTCCTACAACTGACATCCCACCAGGTACTCTGATTGAGATGGAATTGACTGGCGCTGTGTTCTCAAACAACGCTAACCAAATCCACCTGGTTAAAGGTGAAGTTGACACTGGTCCAGCTGTTGACAAATGGACTGCAGTAGGTTCTTCAGACGGTACTGTTGATGGAACTAACAAAGTTAAGTTCATCACTAAAGCTGGTATCACCATTGGTGCTGGTACTCGTTTAGTACTTTCTCAAACTGCAACTGTTGCTGCAGCAGCTGATGTTGCTCCAGTTCAAGTGAAGATCACTAACGACGGTTGTACTGATTCTACCTCTACTAAGCAAGTTACCATCGCGGCAACTACTGCTAAGACAGACGGTGGCACAGGCTACGATATCCAAGGTGCAGTATCTAAAGCTCAGTTAGTTTTAGACATCTCTCCACAGTTCGTAACTTTCTTCAACCACGCGACTTCAGAAGCTGAAGTAAACGCTGAAAGCGCTGACAGTGCAAACAACGCTATCGTTGCTCGTACTGAATTCGTATACGATCAAGATGCTTCTAAGCAACTAGTTGCTAAGCAAACTCAAGTAGTTTACAAAGGTCAATTCTACAACCGTGGTACTGCTTTAGATAAAGCAATCACTTTAGGTGCTGATGACCATTTAGAAACTAAGTTCGTTGCAAGCGCTGACCCACGTTCAAACGTGCAAATGGCTCTTTGGAACGCTCGCGTAGCTGCTACTGGTGTTCTGGCTACTCAAGAAGAAGTTGAAACTGGTACTCAATTCGGTGTATTCGGTTTAACTGCTGCTACTGCAACTGTATATGACACTGAAGCTGTTGACGTGTTTGCTCCAGAAGCAACTGGTGGCGATGCAGAAACCAACCCATACACTGGTACTCTTGACGCAACTAAGAAGTACTTAGATGGTGCTGCTTACAACGAATTATTCTACGTTGTAACTAACACTGACCCAGCTGAAATCATGAACTTCAACTACAAAGTCAACACTGACTACACCTTGAGCTTCAATGATGCTAACTACCTGGATCACTGTGCAGCGTCTAAAAACACTCACGACATCGGTGTAAACGGTGCCGTTCTGAAAGTTCCTTATGCAACTAACGCTGCTGGTAACTTCGTACGTGTAACCAACGAGCACACTGAAGAAGCTGAAGTGACTGTAGACATCTTCGGTGAGTCAGTAAACGGTACTGCTGAAAAACGCGAAGCTATCGCTGTTACTTTAGGTAAAGTACCTGCTAAGTCTTCTGTTGTTTACTTCGTTCCTGATTTAATCAACAAAGCTGTTGCTGACCAAGGTTACAAAGGTCAAGACGGTGGTTATGCACAAGGCCAATTAGGTTCTAACGCAGTATCTGCAGCATCACGTCACACTCTGACTTTCACTGTAACTGCACCACGTGAAACTGTTCACGGTGTATCTGTACAGAAAGTTATCAACGGTAGCGACCGTGTAATGCCAGTTCTTGATCTGAACACTTGGCAACAATAATTTATAACTTAAGGGTTTTCCCTCGGTTATAAATTGCTAAGAAAAACCTCCGCTTTTGCGGAGGTTTTTGTTTTATAAGGATTTACTATGTTAAAAATCAAAAGCGTTAAAAAGCTTGCTTTGGCTTCAGTCGTATTGTCAACCTTGGCAGGTTGCCACTCTTTTGATCGCTCTGTTGAAGCGAGATTAGCGAAATTAGAAGCGCAGCAGCAGCAAGACCAACAGTTATTATACGAAGTGACTCGTCGTGTGGGCCTAGGTGAGTTAGTCAGACCAGAATCTTTAAGCTTTGACAATGCCGCTATCGAAGGTAAAGTCGATGCGCCTGTGGTGTTGATGGAGTTTACTGATCTTCATTGCCCTTATTGCAAAGAGTTCAACACCAACATTTGGCCTGAACTTGAAAAGCAATATGTGGACACTGGTAAGTTGGTGCTAGTCGCACATGATTTCCCATTGGTTTCTCTGCATCCAAGAGCCGGCTTTGCTGCTTTAGCGCTGCGCTGCGCCTCTGAGCAAGCGGATTATGCCAAAGTGAAACAATCGTTATTCGAGATGAATGCCGCCCAAGAAGAGCAATTTACACAGCTTGAAAAAGACTATAACTTGGATAGCGACAAGTTTAGAAGCTGTATGAAAGACCCTGTTATGCAAGCTAAGGTTAATGCTTCGGTAAAAATTGGCCGCGATATGGGAATTAAGTCGACGCCAACGTTTTTATTAGGCCGTAATGAAAACGGCAAACTAGTCGATTTTGAAGTGATTACAGGTGCAAAAGATAGCGCCTTCTTCATTGAAAAGATTGAGGCAATCCTCGCCAAATAGCGGTGAGTATTCACAAAAGCAGGGCTTAAGCCCTGCTTTTGCTTTTCATCAGTTGTTGATTCCTTTACCATTGGCGACTCTTTACTGTTAGAGTCGAAGCTATTAGCGATGTTTCTGTTGCTAGAATGGTTTGGCGTTGGATGTTTGTAAATGATAAAAATTGCTGTAGCAGGTAGTGGTTATGTTGGTTTGTCTAACGCGGTTTTATTAGCGCAACATAACAAAGTCATTGCGATTGATATTGTGCAAGAGAAGGTTGATTTAATTAATCAAAGGGTATCACCGATATCTGACGACGAAATTGAACGTTTCTTGGCGAATGAGGAGCTTGATTTAGTCGCCACCACAGACAAGTACCTTGCTTATCAAGATGCAGATTTCGTCATTATTGCCACACCTACCGATTATGACCCTAAAACCAATTACTTTAACGTTGCCTCGGTTGAAGCCGTTATTCTTGATGTCTTGGCGATTAATCCCAAAGCCGTAATGGTGATTAAGTCAACCGTACCGGTTGGGTTTACTGCCAAAGTTAAACAAAAGTATCAGTGTGACAATATCCTTTTCTCCCCTGAATTTTTACGTGAGGGTAGAGCGCTTTACGATAACTTGTATCCTTCGCGGATTATTGTTGGTGAGCGGAGTGACCGCGCGAAAGCCTTTGCTGATTTATTAGTACAAGGCGCGTTTAGGCAGGAAATACCTGTCTTATTTACAGAATCTACGGAAGCGGAAGCCGTTAAACTGTTTTCTAACACTTATCTTGCTATGCGTGTCGCTTACTTTAATGAGCTTGATACCTATGCGGAAACCCATCAGCTTGATACTCGGCAGATTATTGAAGGCGTATGTTTAGACCCTCGGATTGGCAATCACTACAATAACCCATCATTCGGTTATGGTGGTTATTGTTTACCTAAAGATACTAAGCAGTTACGGGCGAACTATGCGGATGTGCCAAACAGCATTATTGGCGCCATTGTTGAGTCAAACACAACCCGTAAAGATTTTATTGCTGATTCCATTTTGAGTCGTAAGCCTAAAACCGTTGGGATTTTTCGTTTAATTATGAAATCAGGCTCGGATAATTTTCGTGCCTCGAGTATCCAAGGCATTATGAAGCGCATTAAGGCGAAGGGCATCGAGGTCATAGTCTATGAACCAGTGCTAAAAGAGCCTGAGTTTTTTCATTCTCGAGTGGTGACTGACCTTACTGAGTTTAAAGCATTATCCGATATTATTGTGTCTAATCGAATGACTAAAGAACTCGTCGATGTGGCTGATAAAGTCTATACCCGTGATTTATTTGGTAGTGATTAGCACCCATAAGCCATTCATATTGTAATTAACTGGCTTTTTCTTTTTAAAAGCCTGATTTGCTGTTTTGGGCGATAATACAGTTATTAACTTGTATACTTCATTTCTGTTTTCTCTGTTAGCCTTTGCTATGTGGTAAAAATAATGCGTATTTTGGTCACGGGGGGCGCTGGGTTTATCGGTTCGGCTTTAGTGCGTCTGCTTATTCAAGCGACAAACTGTCATGTGCTCAATATTGATAAATTAACCTATGCTAGCCACCCCGATGCCTTAATTGGTATTAGCGATCATCCTCGCTACCAATTTGCGAAGGCTGATATCTGTGATGGCGCGAGATTAGATATCCTATTCGAGCAATTTAAGCCCAACATAGTGATGCATCTCGCCGCTGAAACCCATGTTGATCGTTCTATTGAAGGCCCTGCAGCATTTATCCAAAACAATATTTTGGGGACTTTCACTCTGTTAGAGGCGGCTCGTCGCTATTGGACACAACTGGATAGTTCGCAAAAAGTACAGTTTCGCTTCCATCATGTTTCAACCGATGAGGTTTTTGGATCGCTCGCAGATACTGGTTTGTTTAGCGAAACTTCAGCTTATGACCCAAGCTCTCCTTATTCAGCGAGTAAAGCTTCGGCGGATCACTTAGTTCGAGCTTGGCATCGAACCTATGGTTTACCGATAGTGATCACTAACTGCTCGAATAACTATGGTCCGTTTCAATACCCTGAGAAGCTGATCCCGTTGATGGTCAATCATGCCTTACAAGGCAAATCGTTGCCCATTTATGGGAATGGCCAACAAGTGCGAGATTGGTTGTATGTGGATGACCATGTAAAAGCGCTCTATTTAGTGGCTACGCGAGGTCAACTTGGACAAACCTACAATATTGGTGGTTGCTGTGAGCGAACTAATCTCGCTGTAGTTAAGCAAATTTGCTTATTACTTGAGGAGTTATTACCTACTCATCCGCAATCACTTGCGATGAAAGGGGACGGTTTTGCAGCTTTAATTGAACATGTTGTTGACCGCCCAGGACACGATATTCGCTATGCGATTGATGCTAGTAAAATTCAACATGAATTGGGCTGGCAACCGCTAGAGTCGTTTGAATCAGGTCTTAGAAGGGCGGTAGAGTGGATGATTTCACAGCAAGCGCAATAGCTTTCAGGAATGGCAAATACTGGCACAATCACTTGTTTTGATTTCACTTTACAGTTATTTCTTAATCTCTAACATATTGAATATGATGTTAACTTTGTTCGGTGGATGTGTCGTTAACGCTACTTTATCGATTCAGGTTTCAGGCATTAGTTTTTATTTAGTTTCAGCTATCTATGGCTGAGTTACTTCAATATACACGCGTATCAGCTGTGTTGCTTGGCGGCTTATCAATGTTAGGCATTTCACTGTGATATTTTTCTCGCCTGCTAATTGCAACAGATCATAACTTTGCAGCGTTATCTTCTCTCCTTGATAAATACAGCTGATTGGCGCGAGCGGCAGCACAAATTGGATAGGCAGGGTATTCGTGGATTGGTGAGCACTGTTCTCGTTGGCTTCAATCTGGATTGTGCCATTAAACTCTATGCGCTCAATTCTTGCTGTGTAGTTTCCGCGCCTCGTCATCACATTAAAGTCTAGGATCTGGTTATCTAATAGCTTGCTTTCGATTTGAGTTTCCCCGCTAAAGCAAAATGGCTGCTTATTCGGACGAAGGATGATTTCCTCTGATTGTCCTAAATCATTCCCCTTGATGTGTAGTTTTACCCCTTCACCTTCCAATATACATAGCTGTCTATCGATGCCTTGGAAGAGTGAGAAGGGGCCATCGCTCGAAATGGTGGCGATGCTGATCCTAAAATCAAAGTTGCTGAGATCTGCCCCCTTTGGCCATATCAAAAGTTGTTTAGTGCTGCCACCACCGTTTTTCCATAAACTCGATTCGCATTCTTCATAACGGATGATCCGGATATTGGGATTCAATTTAAGCTTCTCTTTTGATAATGGATTGTTTCAGTACAGATGATACCTACTTCGGCGCATAATGCCGTGGCGCATCGCTGCATACTGCGTTCAGAGCTAAATCTCTTTCTTCTTCAAAATGTAATGGTCTGCTAGTTCGCCACTTATCCGATTACCTTCCATATCTAACATAAACAGTTGGTTTTCTCCTACCAAGTATTTAGTGCCATCGGATAAGGTGATTTTTGAGCCATTGCTATCCCAGTCAAATTTTCCTGCAACTTTAAAGATGGATTCATCTTTACCCAAATAAATACTTTTCAATTCAAAGCTATTATCCGCTTGGAGCGTGAGTGTGGTTTGGATCCCTTCGCAACTTGCACAGGGGACAACGCCTTCATATACACCGGGCCAATCGAGCGCATTCTGGCTGGTATCGCCAAGTGGTAGGTTTTTTTGTGTATCTTGATATGGCGTAGCGACAGGCTCATTAGCCACTGTCTGAGCTGGTTCACTGCATGCGGTACTCATTAAAGCGAGAAGGGCGAGTGATATCTGTGAAAGTTTCATATTCACCTTAACCGTTTGATTAATTGACTGTCGTGTGATGATAACCGCCATCATTACGGGTTCCAACCTTATTTATGTCTGGTGTTTCTTTCAGTATCTTAATGTTAAAGGGGGGCTTTATGTGTTTGAACTTCATTACAAGTTCAGCAAAAAAGTGCTAAGTGTTGGATGATTTTTATCGGTGTGTTTAGGCACAGCTGCAGTAGGCATTGATCTGCAAAACCAATTGTAACTAGCGAGTGCATCTCAACTAGTGTGTTTGCAGATTGAATCTATACTAAAGAGAATCACTTAAGCTTAGGTCACCAAGTTTATTGCCTCATTTTTAAGTCAGGCGGTACCACGCGGGGTAAATCTGCATTATGACACGTATGTTAGACAGGATTTTATTCGATGTTAGCCGTTCATCCATTATTGATGGTGGCGATCTTATTGAGGCCTCACAACTTATCGTGTCATCTGTGTGCCAAGGGTTAAAAATCACCCGTGCTGGTATTTGGTTATGGAGTGAAGATCACCAAAGTATGCATTGCTTTTACCTGCTCGATAATATGCACAGGCAAGAGGCGTTGATATTAACTCGGCAGGATTATCCACATTATTTCAGTCTATTAGATAATGAGCGCGCTATTGTCGCGAATCATGCGCAAACCGATGGGGCGACCCATGAGTTTGTTAGTGCCTACTTAGTCCCTAATCGTATTAGTTCTCTGTTAGATAGTCCCATACGTCATCGCGGAAAAATGGTCGGCATTATCTGCTCTGAGCATCAAGGTGTTCCTCGAGAATGGACGCGAGATGAAAGAGCCTTTGCTTCTGCTTTGGCCGATTTATTCGGCCGAGCGATGAGCGCAAAGGAAATTTTGGATTATCAGCATCAACTAAAAGCCATCAATGCGGATTTGGAGGTTCAGGTTGAACAGCGAACCCAAGAACTTGAAACCGCATTATCGGATTTACGCTCAATACAACACCATTTAGTTGAAAACGAGAAAATGGCGGCTTTAGGAAGTTTGGTTGCAGGGGTTGCGCACGAGGTCAATACGCCTCTAGGGATTGCCGTGACATCCGTAACCCATTGTTTAGATGAAGTGGCATTGCTGAAAACGGCTTTCGAGCAAAACGAGTTGGATGAGGATAAATTTTTATCCTTTATCAATACTATGCAGGATGGTTTAGGGTTGATTGAGCGTAATCTTTCGCGAGCAGCGGAGTTAGTCCATAACTTTAAGCGCACCGCCGCAGACCAATCGGTGCTAGAACGTGAGCGGTTTAATTTAAAGACCTATATTTTCCAAATTTTCAGCTCATTAAGGCCGTTAATGCGTAAGAAGAATATTGCCTTGAACGTGGAGCTTGATGACGACATATTTATCGAATCTTACCCTGGTGCCATCGCACAGATATTCACTAATTTAGTGGCTAATAGCTTTCGTCATGGATTTCCTGAGAGTTTTACGGGGGATAAAAGCATCACTATTCGAGTACAAAAACAAGATTCGAATATTTGTATGCAGTATCAAGATAATGGGGTAGGGATGAGCAATGAGGTTAAACTTAAAGCCTTCGAGCCTTTTTTCACTACCGCACGTAAAGACGGTGGAACAGGCCTTGGTATGTCGATTATTTATAATTTGGTGACGCAAAAACTACATGGCACCATTTTGCTGACCTCATCCCCAGATCAAGGTGTGAAGGTCGAAATACAGATCCCTGAGAAATAAGCTTAGATATTACAACTCAGTCTTGTTGAAGACCTCGCGCCATTCAGCTTTATCGGCATTTATATGCTACAATCCTCCCTTCACTTTGACCTACTTATCCTTGATATATCAATGAGAAAAGGCATTTTATTGGCGGGCGGGACCGGTTCTCGCCTATATCCGATGACGCAGGTTGTATGTAAGCAGTTATTGCCTATTTACGATAAGCCAATGATTTATTATCCACTTGTGACCCTAATGCAGGCTGGCATAAAAGAGATTCTGATTATTTGCACTCGCGCTGATTTGCCTCTTTTTCAGGCATTGCTTGGTGATGGTCACCGTTGGGGCATTCAGCTTGAATATGCGGTACAGCCTTCTCCAAAGGGATTAGCCGAAGCACTTATTATCGGAGAGGCTTTTTTGGCGGGAGAGGCCTGTGCGTTGATTCTGGGCGATAACTTATTTTATGGGCAGCAACTGAGCACAAACTTGCATCGAGCTTCTCTACTCGAAGTGGGGGCGACCGTTTTTGGCTATCATGTGGCTAATCCGAATGCTTACGGCGTTGTCGAGTTTGATAAGAGTGGAAGGGCGATTTCAATCGAAGAGAAACCCCGAGTTGCGCGTTCTTCCTATGCTATTCCTGGATTGTATTTCTTTGATAACAGGGCTAGTGAATGGGCTAAAAAAGTGATGCCTTCGGCGCGGGGTGAGTTGGAGATCGTTGATCTAATCAATCAATATCTTCTGTTGGGGGAATTACAGGTAGAAATAATGGGGCGGGGTACTGCTTGGCTCGATACGGGTACGCCGGATGCGATGGCTGAAGCAACACAATTTATTGCTGCTATTGAAAAACGCCAAGGGTTGAAAGTGAACTGTCCTGAAGAGGTTGCTTTTCATTCTGGTTGGATAGATGCTGCGCAGCTTACCGCTTTAGCACAACCTTTGCTTAAGAGTGGTTATGGTGAGTATCTCTTGGGATTATTAAATAAGCAGGTGTTTAATGAAGTGCATTGAAACCGAGCTTGCTGAAGTATTGGTGTTCGAACCTCAAGTATTTGGTGATGAACGCGGTTTTTTTATGGAAACTTTTAGACAATCGTTTTTTTCCGAGTGTTTGAAAAATAGTGGGTTAAAGGCGCTGGAGTTAGTCCAAGATAACTTTAGCCGATCACAACAGCACGTATTACGTGGCTTGCATTACCAATGCAAGCATCCGCAGGGGAAATTAGTCCGGGTGTGTGCAGGCAGTATTTTTGATGTTGCAGTGGATATTCGCCCGCAATCTAAAACCTATGGTAAATGGGTAGGGCGTGTACTTTCTGCTGATAACCATTTGCAAATGTGGATCCCGCCTGGCTTTGCGCATGGTTTTTATGTGCTGAGTGAATATGCCGATGTGATTTATCGCTGCACTGATTATTATGCGCCAGATGATGAATATGTGCTGGCCTGGAATAGTGCAGAGTTTGCGATTGACTGGCCGTTACGCAACGAACTACCAATACTTTCTGATAGGGATGCAAAAGCCGCCGTGAGTACCTAGCTTTAGGTACTCACGACATTTTGCATTATTTGACAGACTCACTTGTGATGCTTGCACGTGTGAACCAAGGATCTCTCGCATCCATTACATCATATAGGCTGTACTTGCGTCCTAATGTTTGACCACCATCGCGTGTCAGTGGCATCCAACTTATTGTCGCGCGGCTATGGGTTGATTTTATGGTCATCAAATCAAACGGAACTGAGATATAAAAGCCTTTGGTAAAGCTGCCTTCACCGTATTCCTCGGATGAGAGGTTGGTCTTTGTGGCAAAGGCACCAACAATCACACCACTGTCGAATTGTTTGGAGAAATCAACCGTAACGCCTTTATCTTCAGTGAGATATTGACCTGCACTGATCCTTAATAGGGTATTAGGGAACCAACTTGGTTGATAATAAGCTGATACATGACCTGTAAATGTGCCTGTTTGTACACGGTATGGGCGGTTAGTCAAAGGGTCAAATTGATGCTCATCTTCGAAGAAGCCAAACATGCTATCTGGATCGCGCTGTTTGACATAATTCATATCGATACCGAAGGCCCATTGACTATTAAGTGGGCGATATAGTACCTCTGTGCCCACACCGCCATACATCATTTCCAAATAACCAGCATAAGCTTGGTAGGAGATGTTATCGGTTAAACTATCCATCCAAGTTAGTTGCAGGTTATTTACTCTGATAGGATTATCATGAACATATTGACGAACAAGTGTACGAACGCGTTTTAAATCGGTACCATCTGGAGGTACATCGTATAAAAATTCATCGTAGTTATCGTAAAGATTAAGATAAATGGAGCTTGAAAACTCAAAGTTGTCAGTAAAGCGGTAACTTGCGCCGCCAGTCACTCCAATGCTAAACATATAAAAACCTTCTGAGCCGCCAAAGGATTGCGCCATGGTCGGTGAAAGATCAAAGCTTAGCTGATTGAGCCAGTCTCTATCTTCATTAGTCACCTTTTGTCCTTGTGGCAACTGAGGGATTCCGATAACACTTGCATCGGCGGTTTTGGCATAAAGATAACTACGAGTAGCAACTTGAGCGAACTTTTGAGCATCTATGCGGGTTTCAGTTATCGGTTGGCTGTATCTTGTCTCGATTAGACGATATTCTTTTATGCGTGATACATCGGTGTTGTTTGCAAGAATTGTTGCCGCTCTTTGATGTGCTTCATTTCTATCGCGGAATTTATTTTGCTCACCTACTACGGTAATGCTCTCATTATCGATATAAATTTTTGCATTAGCGTAACCTGCGATGGTTTGTAAGTCTTGAGCGACTTTGTTCCAGTCGACTGTATTCTCAAAGCGTTCAGTAGCGGCCACCATAGTGCTTTGTTTTTCAGACGAGACTACATTATCAACCTTCGATTTGAGTGTCGCTTCTGTCTGTTGAGGGTAACCTTTCTGTGCAATGCTCAATGACGGTGCGGCAACAGGTTTATATTTTGGAGATTTAGGATCACGTTTAATCTGCGATAAAGTATTAAAATTAGTTTGCAGACTAAAGCCGAGGGTCCATGTATTACCTCGTTCATAACTTAAATGCAGATCGCCCCAATCACCGAAGCGATAAAGCATCCCATAGTTAAATTTGCTGTCCTGTGGCATAGCTATGCCACCCCGAACGACAGGAAAATCTGATTGGTAATCGTTACCATCATATTCGACTTTCAAGCGTAAAGGTTCCCAAGGGGTTTGATATTCAACACCACCAAAGAGTGCAGCGCAGCCTTTAAACCAGCGTTGATAATCAACTGTGCCACCTTTACCGCCATAAGAAGTGTCTCTATCACAGTTGTAATTAAGATCCTTTTTATCTGAAGTAAGATTGCCACTGTTGCCGATATAGCCCCAACCTATGCCTAGGGTAAAGTCGAGTGGACCGATACGCTTTGTCGCAGCAATAAATTCACCATCAAATAAGCCTGTACCACCAAAGTCGCGAATTCCGATTGAGGTTTCAGGTAACCAATCACTTTCTTCAAATACACGAAGCTTAAAATCTATGCCCTTATCAGTGTATTTAGTGTTCCCACTAAAATTTGGATCATCGCTATAAAGTAAATCTTGTACTTGGGTATAACGAATTGTGGTTTCAAACCAAGGGAAGAGCTGCACTGAGGCACTAAAATGTTGATACTCATCGTTATAGCTTGTGGCGAAGTTAAATTCACCCTCGGGAGCCATACGGCCCGAAGGCATTTGCATTAAACCCACACCGCCAAAGTCTGACTGTGAAGGCAACAATGTTGGGTAAGAAAACTCATCGGCGCTAACATGTAATAATGGTAGCAGTGCTAAAGATAGCGCTGATAAACGCCCGAACGCATGTAAAGTGGGAGTCGACTTTTTCATTACAGAGCCCGATTTTTAAGTAATTCAATAATGTTGTTGTTTAATGTGGAATAGTCATCAAAAAGGCCTGAAAATTCAATAAAGAGTATTGCACCAGGAGCAATATCTTGAGCTTGATGATTCCAATAGGCGATAGGCTGTTTTATTGCATTACCATCGGGTTGAATTATCCACACAGAGCTAGTTTCGGCATTATTTAGTAAACCTGCTTGCGCTATGTATTCTTTACTGCTTATACGCGATTGCCACTCAAGCTCTCCTTGTTGTGAAACAGAACCAACAATGGTAACCGTGGTTGGGCGTGGCGGGAGAATGAGTAAAAAATCTCCATTAATTAGTGGGTTATAGGCATTATTAAGACGGATTAAATCAATATCTATTGGTTGATTTATTCGTTGCCCAAGCTTTATGTTGCGCAAAAATTGGGAAAACCTTGCAAGTTTAGCAATATAGTTACTGTCATTGCTTTGTTCCCCCATTTCAATCAACTGTTGCAATACTTGTTGTCGTGTCGCTTCTAGTGGTGCCGTATTTTTTGTATCGAATAGGGCTGCACCCAACCAATAAATTGGAATATTTTTTGTCCCCTTTGTATGTAGAGGGAGCTGCGTTAGACCATCCTTCACTGCTTGCTCTACCCGAATGGCTGTGGGGTAGGTTATTTGTACCTCTGGCGTCTTAGACGCTGAAGTGCTTACAGATAATTGAGTATTGGCCTCTGCATTAGGAAATAAAAACAAACTTACCAGCAGTACCAAAGGGGGAATGTAAGATTTCATTATGGGTCCGCTAAGCTGCAAATGGTCTAAGTAAGGTGATGTCGATAAATGGCAAATTAGGTGCAATCTTTTGACGGCTCTTTATTACCTTGCCGTCATGCGGATCTAGCCAAAACTCATTTTGGTATTTGATATTAAGAGATTCTACTGAAACGTTTTCGATATAGTGTAACGTCTGGGTTGAAGTACCATTAACTTGAATATTACCTTCGGCGATAAGGTTAAATTCAGATCTGACTTCGTAGCCGTAATGATAGCCAGGTTGCCAATCAATAGTTCGAGTCCACGTCTTGGGGGTAGAGTCTAAGTGAAGTCCTAATAACAAAGGATCAGGCTTGCTACTCTCTAGCGCGGCTAAATTACCAGTGAGCAGATTATAAGTTCTCACTAAACGACCATTTACTGTGATTAACATACCTTTATCTGCAGATAACCATTTTAATTCTAAAGCATTGGGCTCAGATGCTGCTGATGATAGATTTACTTTATCCTCAGCAAAACCCAACACCATAAATGCCTGAGGAGTGTCTTCAATTTTTGCATAGATACTAGCATAAGGAACAGCAGATACTTGTTCAGGAGTGAGTTCTACATCTTTATTCCCAAAGAAAGCGAGTTCAACCGTATCGTTTAATGCGCTAATTCGTTGACTACAGCCGGAGAGTCCAATGCACACCGCAGAGAAGGCGATAAGGGGGAAGATTGTTTTATATATACGCATCCGAGTTGCTTATTCTTAATTGTAATAGGTAACCAATGTAAATATATGATTAATGGATTTCAAGTTACATTGAACAATCTCAGTTAATCAATGCCTTAAAAAAAACAACCGCCAAAAGGCGGTTGTTAAATTATAAGCACCTAATTCATTAGTTAGATGAAGTAGAGGTAGTGCTTGTGCCAGGGTTGGTGATTGGGTTGCCATCAGAACCGTTAGCAGCAATAAGAATACCAGCGGTAACTGCACCAACAGCGATAGCACCAGCAGTGATACCACCTACTGCATTTTGGTCAGCATCAACACCTGCAGCAGGTGCTGCGTCAGTTGCGTGAGCAACAACTGAACTTAACATTGAAATAGCAGCAATAAGTGCTAATGAAGTTTTTTTCATCGTGATTCCCTTTTAGAAAAAATTAACCTAATTTTTAGCTAATCTAGTGCGGCATGATAGGTGATTCAACTGAAATGATCAATGTTAAATCCTTTCCACCTTTCAGGCTTAAGACTGATATACTGCTAAACTTCTGCTAAATAATCCTTAAATTTGAACGAATTTCACTCGGTTAGGTTAAGGAATTATACCAACGCTCCAGTTATACCACGGCAAGATAATGTGTTCAAATTGATTTATTTGGCGATTTATAACAAGCGCTAAGCCATACCTCATGCCAAATTAAAAAACGCTTTTATCTCATCCATTTGAGCCATGCCATCTTTATAGCCCAATTCAATCAATGCACTGGTGTAGGATTTCTCAAACAAGAGGTAGGACACAATACTCGAGTCTGACTGCCTGTCGATACCGATAAACCCCAGTAAGGTCTTAATTGCCCAAGGCATATCATCATAGAAACGGGCGGCGATTTTACTTAGGTCTTCACTGGGTTTTATCACTAAGGTTTGTATTGGATGTAATGACAGTTGAGTACGACTCTCTTCGGGAATGAGCGACAGTGTATGGTTAATTCGCTCTAGGCGCTCAAGATCGCTATTTAAGGTATCGGAAAAGATAGTATCCAGCAGATGACCCGCGATGGTCGCTGTCTTCGGATGATATTCTAGCTCCATCGGAAAATGCTTATGGGGACTGTCTAGGTTTATCACTAATAGTTTATTAGCCCCCAAATGAATGGGACTTGAAAGTGGCGCCAGCTGGTGGACTGAGCCGTCACCATAATAAGCTTGATTAAGTTTAATTGACGGAAACACCATGGGAATCGCCGAGCTTGCCAAAAGATGTTCGGTATTTAACATCCGCCGCTCACCGCTGCGTCTGGCGCGAGTCCAGTTTTCAATATCCCGCGAAGCTTGAAAAAACGTTACCGAGCGCGAGTTGTTATAGCAAGAGGTATCGACACTGAGCGCTGTCAATGCGCCGTTGCGGATATTGCGATCGATTCTTTTAAAATCGATGAGTTCATTCAGTAAATGCCGTAAAGGCTCGTTATCGAGCAGGCTGCCAGCGTCGGTATTCACCTTATCATCCTGCAGGCCTTTGAGTGCCATCTTGGCTAAATGACTTAACACGCCGGGGATGGAGGCGCGATATACCTTTCTGGTTTCAAAATGGCGCCAAACCCACTCGAGTTTTTTGACGCCTAAGTGAAAGCAGGAGGCGTGGGTGGCAATGGAGGTGCCATTAATTGCGCCCGCAGAGGTGCCACAAATGATTTTGAATGGCACGCCATGGTTGCGCGGATAAAGCTGGACCAGTGCTTTTAACACTCCCACTTGATAGGCGGCCCGAGCGCCACCGCCACCGAGAACTAATGCTGTTGATGTTGGCAATCTTATGACTCAACGACTTGTTATTATGATTTTATTAAAGCAATGCCTTATCTAAAAAAGCAAGTCTGAACAGTTATCTCAATGACATTTCTTTAGTTTGTCTTGAGTGGGCTCGCAGAAGGGACAATCTGTTTTGGGGCGGGAATAAAAAACGCACTTGAGGGAGACTCAAGTGCGTTTGCATTTATATCGCGAGAATCTTATTTAAGCATCTGCTCAAACGGACTGTGTCGGCGCACTAAGTTCGGCGCAGTAAGCCTTCGCTTAAGCTTGCAGATTCTTTAAGAAATCGACGATTTGGTCGAATGGCACATCTTGCTTTTCACCGGTGCGGCGGTTTTTGTATTCAAATACGCCAGCGTCGATATTGCGATCGCCGATCACCACAGTGTGTGGAATACCAATCAGTTCCATATCCGCGAACATGACGCCTGGGCGCTCTTTACGGTCATCCAATAGCACATCGATACCCGCAGCATTCAAGTCTTTGTATAACTGCTCGGCGATATCGGTCACGCGGTGTGATTTGTGCATATTCATTGGCAGAATGCCTACACTGAATGGGGCAATGGCTTCTGGCCATACAATGCCGCGATCATCGAAGTTTTGCTCAATGGCTGCCGCCACGATACGGCTCACGCCCACACCGTAACAACCCATCAGCAGCACTTGTGATTTACCGTTCTCATCGAGAACAGTCGCATTCATCGATTTAGAATAGTTAGTACCGAGTTGGAAGATATGACCCACTTCGATACCACGCGCCATCGCGTAAGTGCCTAAACCATCGGGTGTTGGCTCGCCTTCAACCACGTTACGGATATCGGCTGCTTGTGCCAGTGGCAGATCGCGCTCCCAGTTGATGCCAAAGTAGTGTTTGTCATCTTGGTTAGCGCCAGCGGCGAAGTCGCTCATCACGCTAACACTGTGGTCGATGATGATAGGCATGTTCAGGCCGACAGGGCCTAATGAGCCAGGACCAGCGCCAATGGCGTCACGGATCAGGGCTTCTGGGGCAAATTCTAATGGTGATGCCACTAAATCTAACTTGTCAGCCTTGATTTCGTTCAGCTCGTGGTCGCCGCGTACAATCAGCGCTACCAGTGGGGCTTCTTCCGTCGCACCTTTCACAATCAAGGTTTTCACTGTTTTAGTGATATCTAAACCGAATTGCTCAACTAACTCTGCAATAGTTTTCGCATTTGGCGTATCGACTAAACGTAGTTCTTCAGTTGCCGCGCCACGCGCTTCGGTTGGAATTGGTGATTCGGCTTTCTCGATGTTAGCGGCATAGTCGCTGCCAGTAGAGTAGGCGATTAAGTCTTCACCGCTTTGCGCCAATACGTGGAACTCGTGTGACATGCTGCCACCGATAGAACCTGTGTCCGCTAAAACTGGGCGGAAGGCCAAGCCCATGCGCGACAGAATGTTGCTATAGGCTTGATACATGGCCTCATAGGTTTCATTCATGGTATCCACGTCCAGATGGAAAGAATACGCATCTTTCATCAGGAACTCGCGCGAACGCATTACGCCAAAGCGTGGGCGCACTTCGTCACGGAATTTGGTCTGGATTTGGTAAAGATTCAGCGGTAATTGCTTGTAAGAGCTAACTTCTTTACGGATTAAATCGGTGATCACTTCTTCGTGGGTCGGCCCTAGAACGAAGTCACGGTTATGGCGGTCTTTAAAACGCAGCAGCTCAGGACCAAATTTGTCCCAACGACCCGTTTCTACCCATAAATCAGCCGGTTGCACCATAGGCATAAGGATTTCAATCGCGCCTGCTTTGTTCATTTCTTCACGAACAATGGCTTCGACTTTACGCAATACACGCAGGCCCGTGGGCAAATAGCTGTATAGACCTGAAGCGTTACGGCGGATCATACCCGCACGTAGCATTAATTGATGGCTAATGACTTCTGCATTCGCAGGTGTTTCTTTTTGAGTAGAAAGTAGGTATTTGCTAACGCGCATTACCGATGTCCAAATTTGAGTTGAATGGGCGCCATTTTATCACCTGCTTCGATGATGTCACCTATGGATTGAGGTTAAATTCAATCAGCTGCAGACAAATGGCCGTTTTCATTTTACAAAGTATGCCGCATCGCCACAGAGGGCGATGCATACAGATAAAGCTAAGTGGATTATTTATCCCGCCTATCGCCAATCACTCGAGCGGGATTGCCGGCGACGATGGCCCATGCGGGAACATCTTTAGTGACAATACAGCCCATGCCAATTACGGCATGGTTTCCAATGGTGACACCATCGACTATCCCTGCCTGTGCGCCAATCCACACATCTTTACCTATCACTATGCCTTTAGAGTTTGAGGCTTGTTGATAAATGGGGGTATCGGGCGCCATGCCATGATTAAACGCATAAATAGTGACGTGGTTAGCAATGCGGGTTTGGGATCCAATCTGAATGCCAACTCGGCCGCCATCGAAGGAGCAGCCGTGATTGATGGCAACTTCATCACCGAGCGTGATAGGGCCGTGCAAAAAGCATTCAGCGGCAATCATGCAGCGATTACCGATTTTGATATCGCGATTGGGCTCGGCAAATAACTGTGCTTCGGGCGCAATAAAACAGTTTTCGCCAATGGTCACGGTTTCGAGGGCGCAAAGGTTGGCTTGTACTTCATCCTGCCAAGGTTTGGCCCAGAGTAAGTGTTTTTCCTTCAGTGAGAAATACAGCCAGGGCATCCAAGACAGACGCTTTTTATGTTGGCTTTGATAATCAGGTAAGGCCGTTGTGATTGGCGTCTGCATTTAGCCACATTTCCCCGGTTTGAGTTCTAATACCTGAATGTATTCCCGCTCATCCTCATCGACCGCCATCCGCCAAAAGATATCTAAATCATACAAAGCCACTTGATATAACTTAGGGTCATCTTTGGCTTTTTTATAGGCTGGGCGAGGGTCTTGCCCCAGCACGCCGTGGATGAGTACGGCTAAATCGGTATAGGCGTCCTGTTTACTGTAGGCATCAATCTGGGTTGCGGCGAGTTCGGAAAACACCACGCTGATAAGTTTTGGTGCTTCTTGCGCGATACCGCCGACGGCACCTTCAATCGAATCCGAGAACGGAATATAGGGCTTAATATCGATAATGGGCGTGCCATCGACAAGGTCCATGCCCGAAATCTCTAGGCACACTTTGCCTTTATGTTGCACCACCCCATGGAGTTTGACCACGGATTGACCTATGCCATTCGGGCGAAAGGTCGAGCGAGTCGCGAATACGCCGAGTTTTTCATTGCCGCCTAAACGGGGCGGGCGTACAGTCGTTTTCCACCCTTGGGCGAGATTCTCATGGAAACAAAACAACAACCAAAGGTGGGAATATTGCTCGATACCGCGCACGGCATCGAGATGATTGACATGGGGCTCCAGCTCAACATAACCGCGCGCCTCCACCAAACCGGGCTGCCGTGGAATGCCAAATTTTTGTTTATAGGGAGTACGGCAAGTGGCGACAGCGGTAATCTGGTTGGTAAATGTCATGCAAAAAATACCTAAAGCAAGGGCAACAACCCAAACGCAGATGGTCTAGGTTGTTAAGTACATCAATATTGGCGTGCAGTATACACGCGTTGAACTAGTCGGCAGAGGCCATTTTGATGGCTTGGCCAACGCAGAGGGCACGGCTGACGCAACCTTGGGCTGCTTCTTCCATCATCACGCATTGTTTGATGATGATGCCATTGGCGCCTTTATCGGCCGCTGCGCGGCGGGCTTCGGTTCGGGCTTCACTTAAGGAAGCGGGCACTGCATTCACATCGGCTTGGCAAGATTCACCCTGTACCAAACCTTTTAATTCGTAATGGCCATTAGGCAAACTATCGCCCTCAAACAGCGTGACATCTCCCGCCTTGAAGTAGTCATTAATCGCCTCGCCGTCCAAATTGCTGTTAAAACTGTAATCGCTGGCACAGGCGCTAAGCAGTAGCACTAATGCACTTGAGAGGATGATTTTCATGGTTTGACCTGAGATTAAGGGTAAATAAGCGCAGTCCAACGGACTGCGCGGTATCGAGCGATTTATCTGAGCAAATTCTAGCGCTTAAGATACTTTTGATAAAGCTGCTGGTGGCGATTATTCAGATCTATTTGCCGTCCTTCAATCCAGATCGCATCAATTTTGTTGCTCATGGGGTCGAGGATATCCCCGTCACTCAGCACAACACTGCCCTGATAACCGACGGCGATGGCCCCTAAATCGGCGATCCCCAGCAGTTTTGCTGCATCTAAGGTTACCGATTTTAATGCTTGCTCGGGCGTGACGCCGTAAGCGGCACTGTAGCCCGCGGCATAGGGGAGGTTACGACTGTTCCAATCCGATGAAAATCCAAGAGCATAGGGAATGCCCGCACTTGCCAGCAACGAAGGGATTTTAAAGGGCAAATCCACGGGTTCATCTATACGTTTGGGCAGACTCAGGGTGTGCGGATAAATCACACTGGCGTTCACTTCCCTTAAGCTTGACGCTAGTCGCCATGCATCATAACCACCGACAATCACCAATTTAAATTGATATTTTTTAGTTAGGGCAATGACTTGCTCAATTTGGCTGACGCTGTCCGCATGGGCAAAAAGCGTGGCCTTACCTTGGTACAGGGGCAACATGGCCTGCCAACGTAAATTGGTTTTCTTGGCCGAATCCTTTGCCTTATGGCTTAAAAAGTAGCGATAGCCATCCTCAAAGGCTGTGGTCAGTTTATCTATTGTCTGCTGATTTTTCTCAATGGCCTTAGCTTTTTCCTTTTCATCCTCTGGCATACGCTTGATTTGCGGCCAGTAAACATGGAATTGGCCTTCGCTTGGTTGCAGGGCGTCCTCAATCGTCCAAGCATCGAGATCCACGACCACAGATTGGCCCGCGAGTCCGTCGCCACTGGGGACGATTTGTGCGTGGGTGATGCCATTGTAACGAATGGTTGGCAGCAGCTCTGAATCCGGGTTGTAAGCCGTTGCCGCGCTAATTTGCGGATTAAAATCTCCGACTTCTGCATTATCGACTGTTGGACGTACCATCTCGATTTCGACTAAACCAAGACTGGTATCGAGTGCGATAAGGCCGGGGTATAAATGTTTGCCCGTGGCATCGATGATCTGCGCTTGGCCATCAGCCTCATTGGCGCTTAACTGTGGCCCTAGTGCGCTGATTTTACCGTTTTCAATCAACACATCGGTATTGGTTAAAACCCCTTGGCTGACCGTATGCACAGTGGCGTTTTTAATCAACACACCGTGAGTTTGTTTAGGCGTAGGGATGAGATTATGTGCCTGCACGGACAAGGTGATGGTCAGTGTCGACAGCAGCAAGGTTGTGGGTAAGTGCTTCATTATTTTGCTCCCTGATGATGTTGGCCCCAAGCCTGATAATGGGTATCGCAGTGCCATTGTGGTTCCTTAAGCGGAGTGACTTTCTCACCCGCCTTGGCATTATCATCACTACTGAGAATTTTTTGGATAAGGGCGGCGCGCTCTGCGACGACCTGCTGCTGGGCAAGCTGGTCTTGGTCGCGATCGAAGTAGCGTTTGCCTTCGACCCAGGCCTGGGTCACCTTGGCGTAAATCGACAGCGGCTCGGCGTTCCAAAGCACGATATCGGCCATTTTGCCAGGGGTGAGTGAGCCAACATACTCATCGACCCTGAGTTGTTTTGCCGGGTTGATGGTCACCATATTCCAAGCATCTTCTTTAGACATATTGCAATACATCATTGACTTAGCCGCTTCTTGGTTGAGTCTGCGCTGCATTTCGTAGTCGTCGGAGTTGATGCTGGTGAGCACGCCCTGTTTTTGCATTAGGCAGGCGTTTTGTGGAATTGCATCATAGACTTCAAATTTATAGGCCCACCAATCGGCAAAGGTCGAGGCGCCTGCGCCATGGGCGGCCAGTTCACTGGCAACCTTGTAACCTTCGAGTACGTGGGTAAAGGTTTGCACCTTAAAGTGATAGGCTTCGGCTAATCGCAGGAACATTAAGATTTCTGACTGCACGTAGGAGTGGATATGCACATCGCGCTGCTGCTTTAACACTTCGGCAACCGCCTGCAGGCGATAGCTTGGGCGCGGCGCAATGGTTTTCTTCTTCTCACTGCTGCGTAAGTCATCATAGTCCTTCAGCGCCTTCTCATAGGCGATTGCGGCATCGAAGGTTTCTTCAAATAAAGCTTTTACGCCCATGCGAGTCTGCGGGAAGCGCTGAACAAATTTCTCGCCCCAGTTACTCTGTTTGACGTTTTCGCCAAGGGCGAATTTGATACTGGCAGGGGCATTGGCAAATTTAAGCTGCTCAGCACTCTCACCCCATTTCATCTTTATTAACTGGGATTGGCCACCAATTGGGTTAGCGCTGCCATGGAGTAATTGTGCGCTGGTGACACCGCCCGCGAGTGCACGGTAGATGGAGATATCTTCGGAATTGATCACATCGCCAATCCGCACCTCAGAGGTGACTGCATCTGTACCTTCATTCGTGCCACCATTGATAGCAATATGGGAATGCTCATCGACGATACCCGCAGTTAAGTGCTTACCCGTGGCATCGAGAACTTGATAACCCGAAGGTGTGCTGAGTTGCTGACCGATTTTTTCAATTCGGCCATTGGCCATTAACAGATCCGCATGTTCCAAAATGCCCTGTTTATCCGAGGTCCACAGGGTGGCATTTTTAATATGGAGTTTTTCGGCTTTTGGCGCCTCGCTCAAACCATAGGCAACGTTAGGGTAGGTGAGTTGACTCACTAAAGTCGCTGCAGCCTCGGTTTTGGGCGTATCGGTAGGCTTTGTATTTAGACTCGAAGCGATAGCAATACCCGCCACATTAATACTGCGACTTTGGGCGTCCACCATACGGCCTTGAATGCCATCTTTAGCGAGCCAGAGGGTAAAACGGCTGATACCATGAATGCCCGCATCACTTAAATCGGCGTTAAAGCTTACGCGGCCGTCGTCTTCAAGCTGAAGATTGGTGAGTGTAATGCTCTTCTCACCACTACTCAGCTGACCTTGGAAGGCGGTTTTGCCCGCTTTGCCCGTTTCTTCAAGGCTTAGATCTAAGGTGAGATTATTCAGCGTGAGCTGATAATCGCCCAAGAGTTTGGCTTGTGGGAGTGAGCGAATGGACTGCTCTTCGCCTTGCAGCCAGACACTGTAAATCTGGCCATCTTTAAAGATATTGCCCTTAGTAATCACAAAGTCGGCCATATAGCCGGGGGCAAGTTTACCGGCGAAGTCGGCCGTACCCGCCATTTCGGCGGCTTGAGTTGTCAGCGCGGCGAGGGCATTGTCCTCACTCAGTCCCTGGGTGATGGCTTGACGTAGGCGAGGCCAAAATGCCTCGGTCTTAATGCCAAATTGGGTAAACGCAAAAGGGATGCCCGCATTAGCCACTGCAGCTGGGTTTGTGGGCGCGCGTTCCCATTGTCTGAGTTCTGCAAGGCTGACTTCACGATCGGCATCATCGGTACCCACATCCGATGCCTGCGGATAGTTGAGCGGCAGGATCAGAGGGTAATTCAGGGCCTTTAACTCATTGATACGCGCATATTCTTGGCCACTCGCGAGTAAGTTGGCGGGCTGTTTATGTTCTTTAAGCAGGTTAGCGGCGCGCAGCAGATCGTTGAGGTTTTTTGTTTCAAAGACGATTTGTTTCTCGGCTAAGTTATCTAAGCGTTCGAAGGCGATATTAAATTCAATTTGAGGATTTGCTGAACTATTAACCGATTTGTGCTTATTTTGGTTATACCAGTTAGCATCGGCAAAGGTATGTCGGATAAGTGCAATACTGCCCATCAGAGAATTGGGGTAGTCTTGTTCAGACGTACCTTTATCGAAGGCCATAAAAGGTTGGCTGCGAGCACGATAAATCACCTCATTAGCGGTTTTATCGGCTAATGAAAGGCTAACACCCGTACCGCGGAAAATACCGTCGAGTTTACTGCTTTGTACGCTGGTAAAGCCGTTATTGATCCAATCACGTGCGCGTTCTTTATTTGGGTAAACGTAATTAAACCATTCTTTTTCAGCGTGAATTGCGCCATTTTCGGCATTGCCACCGATACGTTTAATATCATATACCGGACGAGTCAGCCCCAATTTGGGATATTCAAACTCGATACCATAATCGGTAAAGGGATCGATAAAACCGGGATAGATAGTATAGCCACTGAGATCAACCTTTAATGCTGCCTCTGGAATATCCCCTTTTTCAATAATGGCTTTGATCCGATTATTTTCTACTAATAAGGTGGCATTTGTGAGTCGCTTCCCTGGCGCCATGATTAATTCAGCATTAGTGAAGGCCGTTAACTTATTGACGGGGGAGATGGGGTTGGCCTCGGCAAAAATGTTGTGGGATACCAAACTACTTATAATGCCGCAGCTTATTATTATCTTATTGTTTATCTGCATTTTTTATTCACTTAGACGGAGGGTGAATAAAGAGTAACCCAAAGCAGATGTAAATACTAAAGCTGAATTGTAACGCAATTTAAGCATTTGCTCGAATGCAATGACGGGGATTCATTCAGGCATAAAAAAGCTCGCAGGGCACGAGCTTTTTTATGTTACTCAGTGGTAATAGCAAACGGCTATTACAAACACTGTATTGGATTAGATTAAGAAATCATCCATAGAACGGCCTTTATTGACTTCGTTCTTAAATACCGTTGGCATACGACCTTGACCAGTCCACTGGATCACTTCGCCGTTAACTTCAATTTGGTATTTTGCTGGACGTGGAGCGCGTTTTTTACCTGCAGCTTTAACTGCTACGCCACCTAAGTCGTCGATTGATAAACCAACTGCTTCCATTTGTTGGCGGATTTCTTCGATTTTGGCATTACGCGCAGCAATAGCTTGCTGTTCTTCTGCCTCCATTGACTCACGCTCAACTAAAATTTTATCTAGCTTAGCCGCTAAATCACGCAGTTCTTCAACGCTGAGATCTTTTACCGCAGCTTTAAAACGACGACCGTGAGTTAATATCTCTAAAAATTCGCTCATATCTATTTTCGTCCCACTCTATTTTTATTACAGGATAATGGTGAACAACAGCTAAATGATAGAAACTAATATTGTTCGAATCAAATAAAATTATGCAATAAACAGAAATTAAATATTATTTAATTTTTGAACTTTTTAAATATGGCAGATAAGTGTTCAAAAATGTGGCCAATACCACAGTCTTAAAAAATGCAAACAGGCGTTTGAGTTTAGTTGACGTTAACGTTAACAGGACGTAAAGTGGCTCTATCCTGCATTGGTGATGACCAATGTTTTGTCCATGTACATGAAAGTGTAGGAAGGAAACCCTATGAAAGTATTGGTGCCTGTTAAGCGCGTAGTTGATGCCAATGTGAAGGTCAGGGTAAAAGCTGACAACACCAGCGTTGATACCGCAAACCTCAAAATGGCGTTGAACCCTTTTTGTGAAATTGCAGTAGAAGAAGCGGTTCGTTTAAAAGAAGCGGGCAGTGCTACTGAAGTAGTGGTCGTCAGTATCGGCAATAAAGCCGTTCAAGAACAATTACGTACCGCGTTAGCATTAGGTGCTGACCGTGCGATTCACATTGATACTGAAGAAGAGTTAACCCCAGTATCGATTGCCAAATTACTCAAAGCCGTACAAGAAAAAGAACAAGCGCAATTAGTGCTGTTTGGTAAGCAATCTATCGATGGCGATAATAACCAAACAGGTCAAATGTTTGCCGCATTAACGGATATGCCACAAGCAACTTTTGCTTCTGAAATCAAAGTAGAAGGCCATTCAGTGCAAGTGGCTCGCGAGATCGATGGCGGGATGCAAACCTTAAGTCTGCCATTGCCAGCCGTGGTGACAGCCGATTTACGTTTGAACGAACCTCGTTACGCTTCATTACCTAACATCATGAAAGCTAAACGTAAGCCATTAGATGTGCTCACTGTTGCGGATTTAGGTGTGACGCTAAAAGCCCATCAAACTGTGGTGAAGGTGACGCCGCCTGCCGAACGTAAAGCGGGTATCATGGTTGCGTCTGTAGCTGAGCTGGTTGAAAAGTTAAAGAATGAAGCGAAGGTGATCTAAATGGCCATTTTAGTATTAGCAGAACACGATAATGCGGCACTGAAACTGGATACCGCAAAGGTTGTCACCGCAGCGCGTGCAATTGGTGATGATGTACATGTATTGGTGGTTGGCCACCAATGTGGCGCCGTGGCGCAAGCTGCGCAAGCCCTACAAGGCGTCGCTCAAGTATTGGTCGCCGATAACAGCGCCTATGAAGCGCATTTAGCCGAAAACGTAGCTAAATTGCTGGTGGATTTAGCACCAAACTACAGCCATATCCTCGCTGCAGCATCGAGCGCTGGCAAAGATACGCTACCACGTGTGGCTGCCTTGTTAGACGTTGCGCAAATTTCTGAAGTGATTGGCGTAGTGAGCAGCGACACCTTTGTTCGCCCGATTTACGCAGGTAACGCTTTAGCGACAGTACAAAGCCATGACGCGATTAAAGTGATGACAGTCCGTGCCAGTGCCTTCGATGCGGCGGCGCAGGGCAACAGTGCTGCAGTTACCACCTTAGATAAAGTGTTTGAAGCCAAGACTCAGTTTGTGTCTCAATCATTGACCGTTTCTGCGCGTCCAGAGTTAGGTAATGCGGGCATTATCGTTTCTGGTGGCCGTGGTATGGGCAGCGGTGAAAACTTCGGTATGTTAGAGCAATTGGCGGACAAACTCGGTGCTGCTGTTGGGGCATCTCGCGCCGCGGTTGACGCAGGCTTTGTGCCTAACGATCTGCAAGTGGGGCAAACCGGGAAGATTGTGGCACCAAACCTCTACATCGCCGTGGGGATTTCGGGTGCGATTCAGCATTTAGCTGGGATGAAAGACGCTAAGGTGATTGTGGCAATAAACAAAGATCCTGAAGCGCCAATCTTCCAAGTGGCCGATTATGGTCTCGAAGCTGACCTGTTCGACGCCGTTCCAGAGTTGATTGCAACTCTAGGTTGATTTTATCTGTGATCTAAGTCAAAGTAAGCGGCTTTGCGGTGGCAACTGCTTAGCCGCTTATGTTTTTATGTGCCTCACGCCCGTGCAAGGGCGTTCTTAGAAGTAGAGGCGCACCAAATATCAGTAGTGATCAGTAGGGTGATTCCGTTGATCGTTCACGAAAGGATTTGGTGCCGAAGTGGTTTGATTTATCACGATCAACTGCTGGGGTTGTGCCGAATAGGTACAACACTGCCATAGTATTTTCTGATACGGATATTAGGAATAGTTACTATGGAGCGCTACTGATAGGACAGGTGATCTTGGGTATCTATTGCCTTTTCCCACCAGTTCAGTCGCCCTCCATTCGTATTTTGACGAAGAAATAATCAATGACTGTAGTAAGTTACGCCGATTCGGCACTTTCTCTGCTGCCGCCTGTGGTCGCAATTGTGTTGGCGATTTTCACTCGCCGCGTTCTCCTTTCCCTCGGTTTAGGTATTGTGATTGGGGTATTATTACTCAATCAATTTTCACCTGTGGCCAGCGGTGAGTTTTTAGTTAACAGTGTAAAAGGACTTTTTTGGTCAGAAGATGGCGTAAATTCTTGGAATTTATACATTCTCGGCTTTTTAATTGTATTAGGGATGATCACGGCATTAATTACCGTTAGTGGTAGTGCTAGGGCATTTGCCGATTGGGCGCGCCTGCATATTCGCAATAAACGCGATGCCAAATTACTGACCATGTTTTTAGGCTGTGTTGTCTTTATTGACGATTATTTCAATAGCTTAGTCGTGGGTTCTGTCGCAAGGCCCGTCACCGACCGTTATTATATTTCTCGCGCTAAGTTAGCCTATTTATTAGATTCAACGGCGGCGCCAGTTTGTGTTATTTCGCCGGTATCCAGTTGGGGCGCTTATATTATTGCGCTAATCGGCGGCATATTAACCGCCCACGGTTTTGCTGATTCTGGTCATTTGAGTGTGTTTATTCAAATGATCCCTATGAATTTCTACGCTATTTTCTCTTTATTATTACTACTTTGTGTTGCATTTATGGGCTTAGATATTGGCCCTATGCGTGAGCATGAATTAAATGCGCAGCGCGGTAATTTATATGATGAGAATAAAGGATTACCACCCGGGGCGAATGCCGATTTACCCGAAGCCGAAACGGGAAAAATCCTCGGTTTATTCTTACCTATTACCGTGCTGGTATTTGCGACCCTGTATTTTATGATCGACAGCGGTGCCCAGGTATTAGCGAAAGAAGGTATTGAATTTAATATTATTTCAGCTTTTGAAAAAACCGATGTGAGTTCATCACTGTTCTTTGGTGCCCTGATTGGTTTAGCAGTTGCGCTGGTACTTAACCTAGTGCAAGGCGTTGAAAAGTCGATGGTCGTCAAAGGCGTGGTGCAGGGCGCTCGCTCTATGCTGCCTGCGATTTACATCCTGTTATTTGCTTGGACCATTGCCGGCGTGATTGGCCAGCTTGAAACCGGTAAGTTTATGGCAAGCCTCGCCACAGGCAACATTCCCTTTGCCTTCTTACCTGCGTTGATGTTTGTGTTAGCGGGTCTAACGGCGTTTTCTACCGGCACCAGTTGGGGCACGTTCGGTATTATGCTACCGATTGCCGCGGATATGGCGATGGGCAGCCATACAGCCATGATGTTACCTATGCTGGCTTCGGTTTTGGCGGGCGCGGTATTTGGTGATCACTGCTCACCGATTTCGGATACTACGATTTTGTCGTCAACTGGCGCGAGCTGTCACCATATCGACCACGTTGTGACTCAGTTGCCTTACGCTGTGATTGTGGCGCTGATCAGTATGGTGGGTTATGTGGTGCTTGGCTTTACAGAATCGGTGAATGCGGGACTGCTGACTTGTGGCGTGCTGTTTGTCTTAAGCATTGTGTGGTTACGACTCAAATCCCAAAGTAACGCGAAATAAGCCTGACGTAAGCGAGCGCTTTATTCGCGAGTCTTCATTGTGAATTTACTGAACACTCAAAACAAATCAGCCAGCATTATGCTGGCTGATTTTTTATCTATCATACATCCCAAATTACAGGGCGGTGTTGAGTCCACGGCGGTTCAATAACCCTTCGGTGGTAGGCTCTTGACCACGGAAGTTTTTGTAAGCTTCCATTGGTGCAATGCTGTTGCCCACTTCGCGAATGGTCTTGCGGTATTTCATGCCGATTTCACGGTTTAAGCCACCTTGAGTTTGCACGTAAGCGTAGGCATCTGCCGCTAAAATCTCACTCCACATGTAAGCGTAGTAACTTGCTGAGTAACCACCCGGGAAGGCGTGGGCAAAGTAAGTTGACTTATAACGTGGTGGTACGGCGGTGATATTTAAGCCATGTTTTTTCAGCGCATTGGCTTCAAATGTCGCCACATCTTGCAGTGGGGCATCAGGGCTTAATGAGTGCCATTCCATGTCGACGAGCGCCGCAGCCATATACTCTAAGGTATCGAAGCCTTGGTTAAAGCTGCCGGATTTGAGCAGTTTTTGCAGCAAATCATCGGGAATTGGCTTACCAGTTTCGTAGTGTTTGGCGTAGTTGGCTAATACTTTAGGGTGGGCTGCCCAGTCTTCTTCGAAGGTTGATGGGAATTCCACAAAGTCACGGGAGACAGAAGTACCCGCCAAGCTTGGGTAAGTCACCTTAGAGAACATTCCGTGGGTACCGTGGCCCATTTCGTGGAACATAGTGGTGACTTCGTTATAGCTGACGAAGGTCGGTTGTCCTTCTGGTGCCTTCTTAATGTTCATCACGTTGACCACGACAGGCTTAGTGCCTTCGAGGAAAGATTGACCCACGAACGAGCTCATCCATGCGCCGCCGCGTTTGCCTTCACGGGCAAAATAGTCGGCGTAGAAAATCGCCATGCTTGAACCATCGGCATCAAACATTTCGTAGGCTTTCACATCCGGGTGGTACACGGGTAAATCTGGGCGCGGCTTTAAGGTGACGCCATAGAGTTCTTTGAGGGTGTAGAACACGCCGTCTTCGAGTACGCGGTTAAATTCGAAATAAGGGCGAATGCTATTGGCATCGAGGGCATATTTCTCTTGGCGAACCTTCTCGGCGTAGAATTCCCAGTCCCATGGCGCGAGTTCAAACTTACCGCCAGTCTTGTCGATCATCGCTTGGATATCGGCCGCTTCTTTCTCGGTATTGGCGACGACGGCAGGCACCATTGAACCAAACATGTTGTATACCGCTTCAGGCGTTTTCGCCATTTGTGGTGCGAGGCGATAGCTAGCCCAGTTTTCATAACCTAATAGGGCGGCACGCTCGGCACGTAATTGCGCAAGGCGAGACACTAAAGAGGCCGTTTCGTTTTCACCCGTTAAGCCACGGTTTGCCGAGGCTTCCCAAATGCGTTGGCGCAGTTCACGGTTCTCTAAAGAGGCGAGCACCGGCTGGCGAGTGGTGTTGGTGATGTTGATTAGGTACTTACCTTCGTGGCCTGCGGCCTTGGCATCGTTTGCTGCCGAGGTGATTTCGCTGTCAGTCAGGCCGGCCAGTTGTTCTTTGTTATCGACAACGATGGCGATTTCTTTGGTTAAGCGCAGTAAACGTTGTGAGAACTCGTTGGTCAGTGTCGATTGCTCTTCGTTCAGCGCGCGGATCTTCACTTTCTGCTCATCGGTCAGTTTAGCGCCGGCCATGATAAAGCGTTGGTGATACACCTCAACCAAACGAACCGCTTCAGGCGTTAAGCCTAAGTTATTGCGGTCGTTATAAATGGTTTCAATACGGGCGAATAGTGCTGGATTGAGGTTGATGTTATCCGAGTGAGCCGCCATTTTGGGCGCCATCTCACCTTGGATTTTACGCAGGGCTGGATTGCTGTTTGAACCTGCGAGGTTATAAAACACGCTCGATGCACGGGTCAGCAGGGCACCGCTTTTTTCCATGGCGACAATCGTGTTGTCGAAGGTTGGGGCGTCAGGATTGTTGGCAATGGCCAAAATCTCTTGATAATGCTCTTTAATGCCTTGCTCTAATGCGGGCTGAAAATGCTCATCTTTAATGACACTGAAATCAGGTGCTTGGTATTGCAGCGTGCTGGCTTGGAACAGAGGATTTTGGGCTTGAACTGCGGTCACATTCGTCGCTTTAGTCTCTTGAGTGCTGCAGCCTGCGAGTGCGCCTGTCATCAAAGTGGCGCCAATGGCGATGGCTATAAAACTTTTACGCATAGTTGAGTGATTTCCTTAGAATTGTAGTTTTTTGTGACTCTAGCGTTACTAACTTAAATAGGACTGAAAACCTATGGGGTGAAGTTGTAAGTAAAAGTAAACAAAAAAGCGCCCTACAACCGTAGGGCGCTTGAACTATTTTCTTGCAGGGAAAATAGCGGGACGACTAGTTATTTACGGGTAAAGTTATGGTACTTGTCGATACCAGAGCTGCTACCTGTGTTGTGGCACACGGCACAAGATTCACCCGTAGGTTGCTTGAACCAATCGCCAGTGGCTGGCACGCTGATCTCGCCACCGTTGCTCACCATGTGAGCTTTGACTGCATCGCCAGTATGGCAGGCATAACAGTTAGCAGTAACAGGGCTGGTCATCTTGCTGCCGGGTTCAAGAATGTATTGATTTGGCACTTTGTTTAAATCAATAGCGGTTTCGTGACAGGCAACACAGCTAGTGACTGGGTTGATAGCGCCTGCGCCGTTCGCTGTCTTGGCTTGGGTGCCGTCGGCCTTCATCTCACCAACATTTGCACCATTACCCCAGTGCCAGCTGTGGATCATAGGACCAAAACCTGCACCCAGTGTGGCCGAAGTCCGCGCCATACCGTTATCGTGACAGGCAATACAACCGTTACCGCCTTGGTCGAATGCACCGTTTTTGTGGAAGGCGGTGGCATCGTTATGGCAAGTCGTACAGCTGTTATCGCTGATCACAGTGCGACGCTCAAAACCAGATACTTTCTCAGCGCTTACTGGATTAACTACATCTGAGTAGGCGGTGAAAGAAACACCCATTGAACCGTCATAACCGTTGGCTCTGAGGTTACCATTGCTTTGATAGCGTTGATTACCGTCGTATTCCATCCAGCCTGCGGTGCTGAAGGTGACCCGTGCAGAGTAAGCATAGTTAGCATTCACTGCGCTGATATCCGTCAGTAGGTGACAGATATTCTTAGTACCATCTGTGTTGTAACCATAGTAATAGTTTGTACGGTTACCTGGGCGGCCTACTAAGGTATTGTTGTCATAGGCATGCAGATAGGCACCAGCGTAGACAATCGGCTTCTTGGTATCAAATACCAGAGGATCTGAATAGTTGAAGTTATCTTTAATGCTAAAGATGTTGCCGTCAGTGTCTTTCACTGTGATGGTGGTACACCAACCGGGTTCCACTTTCGCTACGCTTGAGCCATCGGGCGCATAGTGGTCGGTTAAGGTGGAAATATCATCCACTTTAACGGGGGTTGAGAGTGTTACTTGGTACTTAGCGCGGATAGCTTGACGCTCGGTAATGCCTTCTTTGCCTTCATGCATTGGCCGTACATCGGCACCGTTACTTGGCACAATCGCACCTGGTACGCCGCCAGTGTTGTGGCAGTCGATACAACCAGGGCCTGAAACGCTGATATTGGTTGGCGCTTCAACGTGGCAAGAAGTACAGTTCATCACGCTGAAATCTTTAGTGAATTTCTGGTGATTAATGTGGCCAATTTTAGACAGTGTATTGGTGGCGTAACCGCCGATAGAGAAGCCTTCAGCATTTTTCGCGCCGCGACTCACCGAGCCGTGACAGACTAAACAGCCTTCAACGAAAGTGACTTCGCTGTCCATACCTGTAGCGACATAGCTAGCATGGCGACGTGGGCTAGTGGCGTAATCGACGTGACAAGCATAGCAACTGTCGGTGGTGGTTGAATGCGTGCCTTCAGGCTTATTCACTACCATTGGCGCAGAGCGCGCAATACCGCTTTCGCTGTTACCGCCGACTCTGAGCCAGACGATGCCTTCAGTACTGGCGTTGACACCTTTCATTGGAGCTTTAAAGCTGTAATGACCATCGCCTAGCGACTTGATTTCAGCGCCTTCAGTGGCTTGAGTTGCAGCGCCGCCGATATGCACGTTGTCGGCGACATTGTTAATGTCGGCTTCGTCGCGGTTATTGATAAAGCCTTTGTCGGTTAAGGCGGCAACTTTGGCTTCGGCATTTAACAGGCCATTGACTAAGTTGCCGTTTTCGTCGGTGACTTCAAATTCATAGGTGATACTGCCTTCGTCAAAGCTGTAGCCCAGTACTTTAACATTGGTCACTAGCGAGCTTGTAACTGGTGGTGGCGTCCATGGGTCTCCGGGTTTACCGGGTTGACCTGGATCGCCGGGTTGGCCTGGTGCGCCGTCTTTACCATCACTGCCACAGCCTGCTAGAGCGCCTGTTAGGGCGATTGCTACTAGGTATGCCAGTTTTTTAGATGTGAATATTCTCATCATAATCTCCATTTAATCCAATACGCATTTAAAGGCACGGATTGCAGCACTAAAGTTTGCAGGGGAGATTAGTGCTTTGAGCCGCTGATTTAATTTGCAAGCGTTCGAATAACTTTTTTTGTTTTTGTGAGTACATTTGTCTCGAGCAAATAGTACGGATAATGGGATGTTTGTTTTTTGAACCAAACCGCATTTGAGCCTATATCTTTGGAGGTGGATCTCAATTTTAAATATTTGTTAATGTGTTTTTTCTTATGTAAAACAATATTTAAGGTTAAATTAAGCTTATTGTAACAATTGGGCTGTGGCAGGGTTTGTTTGATGACTATTTTCTGTTTTGGACGGAAATACGAACAATCACGCTAAACCGAGGTGGAAGATCGCGTTGGTTTAATACCCGTTCGTGATAGTCAGATTGGGATTTCAGTAGAAAAGCTGAGATTGGCCTAGTGTGTTAGAGGGTGGCGCAATGGTAAACTAGGCGCAATAAGCTCTGGCAACAGAGAAACAATAAATTTAAGTTAAAAAAGGGATTCGTTTTGGCGCAATTGTATTTTTACTATTCAGCAATGAATGCGGGTAAATCCACCTCTCTATTACAATCTTCCTATAACTACCGCGAGCGCGGCATGAATACCCTAGTGATGACGGCCTCTATCGACGACAGATACGGTAAAGGTAAGGTGGCATCGCGTATTGGTATTGAAACCGATGCCCAGGTATTTAGCAGCCACGACAATCTGATAGACATGATCACCACGGCGCACCAACAGAATCATTTGAGCTGTGTGCTGGTGGACGAGTGCCAATTCTTAAGCAAAGAGCAAGTTAAACAACTTACTTATGTTGTTGATAAAATTGATATCCCAGTTTTGTGCTATGGTTTACGTACCGACTTCCAAGGTGAACTCTTCACTGGCAGTCATTATTTGTTGGCATGGGCCGATAAGTTAGTTGAACTGAAAACCATTTGTCACTGTGGACGCAAAGCCAATATGGTGGTGCGTCTTGATGGTGAAGGTAAAGTGATGCGCGAAGGTGAGCAGGTGGCAATCGGCGGTAATGAAAGTTACGAATCGGTTTGCCGTAAGCATTTTCGTGAGTTTATTTGGGATTGATTGAAGCCTCAAGCGCGGTTAGCACTTGCGATAAGCAGCTAAGTATTTTTGCGCTAACCACTTTGAGGTGCGCTGCCAACTCATTAAAATACGGTGAGATCTAACAAGAAACGCAATGATCCTGTGTTGTTAGATCTTGCTCAATGAAGGCAAAGGAATGTATTTGCAGACTCATGCACAGTGGACGAACTTAAGTGTGAGTTTTGCCCTGATACTGGATGTGTTGAGCATAGGTTGGGAACTTTCCCACGTAGAAAGGATTTGTTAAGTGATTTTTGGGAGCCGTTTTGCCTAATTCTACGCAAGAAATGCAATTCGAAAATTATCGTCCTCGTCCGCCACAACCCGAACCTAAGGCTAAGCGTCAGCGCAAGCCGAGATCTAAGGGGCGTGTCTGGTTCCTGTTTTTTATTCTGATTATCTGTGTGGCGATTTTAATTGGCCAGGAGGTTAAAACCTCTTATTTCCAGTCTAAGTATGTTCATCAATATGCGAAGACCTTGACCTATGAGCTGAAAAATCAGCCCACTCAGTCAATTATCTATCCAAGTTACGGTCCCTTCGATGAACGTCACGGCTACAGTAAGTTGCCCCAGTACATAGATAGATTGCTACAGCGTAATTTCCAGGTGACGCAGCAAGTGGAGTTTTCCCCTGCGCTACAGGAATACGCCCAGATGGGCTTTTTCCCGCCGTACCATGAGAAGGCGCAGTCGGGGTTAGCGCTGCTGGATTGTCGCAATACCGATCTGTACGAGTTTACTTATCCTAAACGTGTGTACCAGGATGACGATAAAATCCCCAATGAAATCGTCAATACCTTGTTATTTATTGAAAACCGAGAGCTGTGGACGACTGAGCCTAAACTTAATCCTGTGATCGACTGGCCACGTTTTATTGTGGCGGGGATGAGCCAAATCGCTGAAATGGTGGGGATGAATGTCTCTACAGCTGGTGGCAGTACGTTGGCGACACAAATTGAGAAGTTCCGCCATTCCTCCCAAGGGTTAACCCTAAGCATCAAGGATAAACTGCTGCAAATTGGCTCGGCCACAGTGCGGGTTTATCAGCAAGGTGAAATAACTGAGCCTGCCCGTAAGCGCATTATTCAAGACTATTTAAACACTGTACCTTTATCCTCCGCGCCTAACCATGGTGAAGTACACGGTATTGGAGATGGTCTATGGGCCTGGTTTGGTACGGATTTCGATACGGCGAACCAACTGTTAGCTTCGCCGCAAATCAAAGCCAATGCCGCTAAGCGTGGTCAAGTGTTCCGTCAAGTGGTGGCCTTGATGATTGCCCAGCGCCGTCCTTCCTATTATCTACTGCAGGGGCACGAGGACTTAGAGGAACTGGTCGACAGCCATATCCGTTTGCTCGGTCAATATTACTTGATTGACCGACCGCTGAGGGATGCCGCGCTTGCTCAAAAGTTGCAGTTTAAAGTCGCCAAGCCTCAACGTAATACCCAGTCGGGTTCCGATAAGGGCGTTAACAGCATCCGTATTCGTACCGCGGGGATGTTAAATGTCGGTCTGTATGATTTAGACCGCCTCGATTTAACCGTGAATAGCAGTTTGCACAGCGACCTGCAGCAGCAAGTGAGTCAATACTTACGCAGCCTCGGGCAAGCCGCTACGGCCGAGAAAGTCGGTCTCTTAGGTGAGCGCTTACTTGAGCCAAGCCAGCTACAAAATGTGCTTTATAGCTTCACTCTTTATGAAAAAACCGCAACGGCTAACCGCGTACGGGTGCAAACCGACAGCACCGACCAACCGTTCGATATTAACGAGGGCAGTAAGTTAGAGCTGGGCTCGACGGCCAAACTCAGGGTACTGGCGACGTACCTTGAGATCATTGCCGAGATCCACGACAAATACTCGAAGAAACATGGTATTGAGTTGGAATCAATTGAGATTGAACCCCGCGATCATCTCACTCGCTGGGCGATTGACTACTTGATTGTGAACCCAGATAGACGTCTCGACCGTATGTTGAATGCGGCGCTGCAACGGGAATACTCAGCCTCACCGAACGAGCAATTCTTTACGGGTGGTGGTTTGCATGTGTTTAACAACTTTAAAAAGACAGAAGATTTTAAAGTGCCGACCATGTACGAGGCGTTGCAAAACTCTATCAACTTACCTTTCGTACGTTTGATGCGAGACATAGTCAACTACAGCAGCAGTATGCAAAACGAAGGCAATATGGCGCGCCTGCTGCGTAATGATAAAGATCCTCGCCGCGAGGAATATCTGCGGGTGTTTGCCGACCGCGAGGGCAATACCTTCGTGAATAAGTTCTACCGTAAATATAAGAAAGTGGCGCCCAATGAGCGTTTAGCGCTGTTTTTTGATGGTCAAACCCAAGCGGAGCAGCAACTGACCGCGGCTTACCGTTACTTGCAACCCTATGAGTCCATCGCTTCGTTTAAGGCCTTCTTGCAGCAGCGTTTGCCACAAAACAATTACACGGATAAGCGGATTAAAGAGCTGTATAACAAGTACGGCCCTGAAAAATATAATCTGCCTGATCAAGGTTATATCGCGCGGGTGCACCCACTTGAACTCTGGGTACTCGATTACTTGAATCAACATCCCGAGGCCAACCTCAATGATGTGAAAGAGGCGAGTAAGGATGAGCGTCAGGAAGTGTATCGCTGGCTGTTCAGAACGCGCCATAAAAACGCGCGTGATGTGCGGGTACAGGTAATGCTCGAAGTGGAGGCTTTCCTCGACATTCATCAGCGTTGGGCGCGTTTAGGTTATCCCTTTGAATCTATGGTGCCTTCTTTAGGTTCGGCGCTGGGCAGTTCGGGAGACAGACCCGCGGCGCTTGCGGAATTGATGGGGATTATCCAAAACGATGGTTACCGATTACCGACGGTGCGGATCAATCAGTTGCACTTTGCCGAAGATACGCCCTATGAAGTACGGCTCGATAACCAAAATAGCCAAGGTGAGCGAGTGATGCGACACGAAGTCGCTCAGGCCCTAAAGGCTGCGCTGGCTAACGTGGTTGAAAACGGTACCGCAAGACGTCTTAAAGGCATCTTTACCGACGATAATGGCGCCATGTTGGCTATCGGCGGTAAAACCGGTACGGGTGATAACCGTATCGTGACCCAGATGCAGCAGGGCCGCAAAGTGGCTACCACGGCAATGAACCGTACCGCGACGTTTGTGTTCTATTTAGGGGATAACTACTTCGGCACCTTAACCGCCTTTGTGCCGGGCAGTAAGTCGGACGATTTTAGTTTTACCTCGGCACTGCCATTACAAGTGATGAAGGGCATGATGCCTATTCTCGCGCCCTATGTGAAATCCTCGAAGGGCATGTGTGTGCGGGATGAGTAATGACTCACTTATTTTGCGATATGGTTTTTGATACATAAGCATTGTAATGCTAGCTTGAGCTTCCCTAGATAAAACTAACCCCGCAGCCGAGTTACGGTTTGCGGGGTTTTTATTGGTACCGACAGGCTTACTCGTCAGCGTTGATATATTGCTTGCGGTCTAAATCGTATTTACGCATCTTGTCGTATAAGGTTTTGCGGGGCAGTTCGAGTTGCTCCATGGTTTGCTTAATGCTGCCCTTGTTATGACTTAAGGCTTCTTCTATCAATACCCGCTCAAAAAACTCGACCCGTTGCAGCAGTGACATACTGGTATGTAGACTGGGCGCGTTGCCTAAGGTGCCAGCGAAGGCGGCTTCGCCACCGAGTAACACATAACGTTCGGCCAGATTTCGCAGCTCACGCACATTACCCGGCCAGTCGTGGGAGGTGAGGATAGCATTCTGCTCGGCATTGAGGGCAATTAAGGCCTTGTGATAGCGCGCCGAGGCCATACGGGCAAAATGTAAGAATAATAAGGGAATATCTTCCCGGCGATCCCTGAGTGGTGGAATGGGCACTGTCACTAGATTCAAGCGATAGAGCAAGTCTTGGCGAAACTCTCCGGTGTCGCACAGGGACTTTAAATCCACCTTAGTGGCGGCAATCACTCGAATATCCAAATGAATGCTTTTATTGGAGCCTAGGCGTTCGACCTTACGATCTTCGAGCACCCGCAGCAGTTTGACCTGTAACGACAGCGGCGTACTCTCGATTTCATCTAAAAAGAGTGTGCCGCCATTGGCGTATTCAAACTTACCGACACGCAGTTTATCGACCCCGGTAAAGGCACCAGCTTCGGCGCCAAATAGCTCGCTCTCAATCAAGTTTTCGGGAATCGCACCGCAGTTAATCGCCACAAAGTTGGCTTGATTGCGACTGCTGTGGTCGTGCAGATAGCGGGCGACCAATTCCTTACCTGTACCGGTTTCACCTTCAATAAGCACATCGGCGGGGGTGTCGATCACTTGGTCTATGATGTGACGCATACGCAAAATGCCGACACTGTGGCCTAATATCCTTGGGCCTGGTACGTTATGGCTTTCTAGCTCTTTCTTTAATTTACGGTTCTCTAGGGTGAGGCTGCGTTTATCTAAGGCGCGCTTCACCACGTCTAGCATGTGTTCGTTGTTAAAGGGTTTTTCGAGAAAATCGTAGGCCCCTTGTTTTAACGCATTGACCGCCATGGCGATATCACCAAAACCTGTGAGCAGCACCACGGGTAAATCGGGATCCTGCTGACGAATTTGCTGCATCAAACTGATGCCATCGAGCTGCGGCATATTCACATCGGAAATCACCACGCCCGCCCAGTCTCTGTCGAGTAATTTGGCGATCCCTTTAGGATCGGTAGTGGCGAAGGCTTTAATGCCTTCCAGCTCAAAAAGCTGCACGAGCACTGTGCCTATATGGGGCTCATCGTCGATGATCAGTACGCTATAGTCTTGAATTGAATTGGGCAGACTCATGATGACTGACGTTCCTCGGCTAAATAAATCGGTAAAATAATTTGGAAAATGGCGCCGCCGTCCTCGGCATTGGCAACATTAATTTGCCCCTGCATGGACTCGATAATGCGCTGGGAAATGGATAACCCGAGTCCAAGCCCTGTACGTTCGCTGGTGGTGAAATAGGGCTCAAAAATTTTCTCCATTTGGCTCTCGCGCACTCCTGGGCCCGAGTCCTGAATACTGATACAGAACTTGTCCTGACAGTTTACCCTAATACTCAGTGTTCGTTTTGACGATTGCTGCATGGCAACAATTGCGTTGCTCATAATATTTACAAACACTTGTTGTAGTCTCACCTTATCCCCCCAGACCTGATATTGGCCTTCGGGGAGCAGCACATCGAGTTCAACCCCTTGTTTGTCGATTTCTGGCTGGACTATGGTCAGGGCTTGCTTGATACAACCCTTAAGGTCGGTGGCACTGTCATTGCCTTGGCTCTTGCGTGTAAAACTCTTAAATTGACCGACAATATCGGCTAATCGGTCGGTCAGCTCGATAATAATTTTAAGATTATCAGAGGCTTTATCCGGCATATTGCGGGCAAGAAAGGTTTGGGTATTTTGCGCGTAGCTGCGAAGGGCGGCTAAGGGTTGATTAAGTTCATGGTTGATACTGGCGGATAGGCTACCTATCACAGTCAACTTAGCCGCTTGAATGAGTTCATCCTGAGTGTCTTTGAGACGATTATTGGCCTGCTGCAGATCTTGGGTGCGCTCTTCCACCCTTTGCTCTAACAAACTCTGGGCGAGTTGCATTCGCTGTAGGTTGCGGCGACGTTCGCTGCTAAAGAGTAAACCTAAGGCGAGCAGTAAATAGATGGATGCCGATAACAGCATGAGCGCTGGCATAGACTCGAGCAGAGGTTTCATCGGCGCGAGAATATGCACTCGCCAGCCTGCTTTGGTCATTAAATGATGGGTATCCATGTATTGCGCCTGGCTGTTGCCTGAGCGAATTTGATAGATATGACCATTACTCAGGCTGTCTTCTTGGTATTGGGGTTTAATCAGTAATTCACCAATTGGCCGCTCGGCGTAACGTTTTGAGGCGTTTAAGGCATATTGTTTCGCCTGAGTCAGCGGCGTAAGCGAGGCTAAGCGCCATTCATCGACACTGGAGATAAACACGATATCGTCAGGGTCGCTGATGAGGAATTGATACTGGCCCGCTATCGCAATACTGGTGCTTTGCTGCTCGATATCGGCGATATCCACTTTCACAATAATGGCACCCAGAATCCCCTTCGCGCCTTGCTGATAAATGGGGTAAGAAAAGTAAAAGCCGCGTTTATCCGAACTGGTGCCCACCGCATAGTAGCGGCCCAAATTGCCTGAAATCGCGTCGGTGTAATAGGGTCTGAAGGAATAGTCTTTGCCGATAAACGAAAAGCTCTGTTGCCAGTTGCTGGCGGCAATGGCAATACCGAGGGCGTCGATAAGATAAATATCGGATGCTTCAGTCACATGCTGAATTTCTTCCAAGTACAGGTTAAGTTCTTGTACTTTCTTGGGGTTTTGTTGATCGTTGAGCACATTGGCGAGCATGGGGTTGGTCGACAAAACATGGGGGATACTCTCGTAACGCGACAGCGCGCCATCGAGGAAGCTGACCAGCTCTTTGAGTTGTTTTTCTGATTGCTGTTGGATTTCAATTTTGCCCTGATAAAAGTGCACCCAGTAGGTTAATTTTAAGATGGCAAATAAGCCCGCAAGTAACACTATGGTCATTAAAAGACGTTGTTTGGCCTTGGGCGTCATGGGCAACATAGCAGGCGATCCTGATCCACACTGAATAAAACAAAGCGAGCCTGAGTAGGCTCGCTTAAAAACTATCTAGAATCAAGGAATAATCCTTATTCCTTGAGATTAATATCCGTTGAGCTTATCCAGAAATTCCGGCAAGAACAGGGAGATTTGTGGCACGTAGGTGATAAGTGCCAAGAAGGCTAACATCAGTGCTAACCACGGTAGTACGGATTGGATAACCCAGCCGATACTGCGGCCTGTGATCCCCGCTGTCACGAAGAGGTTAAGCCCCACTGGCGGCGTCAGCATACCAATCTCCATGTTCACCACCATGATGATACCTAAGTGAATAGGATCGATACCTAAGTGAGTGGCAATCGGGAACAAAATCGGCGCCATAATCAACACGATGGCCGATGGCTCCATAAAGTTACCCGCCGCTAACAGCAGTAAGTTGACAATGATTAAGAAGCCCCAAGCGGGTAAGCCCATGCCAACAATGTGTTCGGCAATAATATGGGGAATACGCTCAGTGGTCAGCACGTGGGCGAATAGCATAGCGTTGGCAATGATAAACAGCAGCATGATGCTGACTTTTGCCCCGTCGCGCACCACATGGCGAATTTCTTTGTCGATTGGGGTTTTAATCAGCCCGAGCACCATATGGCCTAAGTTACGGGCAATCGCGTTGGGGATGGGCTCATTAGGATTACGCCAAGCCACATTTTTCAATGGGCCGATATCGCGATAACCAAATACCGCAATGAAATAGGCATACATACAGGCTACGGCAGAGGCTTCGGTTGGACTGGCCACACCGCCGTAGATTGAACCTAACACGATAAGAATAAGCGCCAGACCACCTAAGGCTTTGGCACTGGAAATACCCAGTTGCTTAAAGCCGGGGAAGGGGCGTGATGGCAGATTTTTAAAACGGGCGACAATATAAATCACTATCATCAGCAGGAAGCCCATCATCAAACCTGGGATTAAGCCCGCCATAAACATTCTGGCTGCCGACACTTCCGTCGCCGCCGCATACACTAGCATTACGATTGAAGGTGGGATCAAAATCCCTAAGGTGCCAGAAGTGGTAATGACCCCGGCGGCAAATTTTTCGGGATAACCCGCTTTTACCATGCCGACGATCACAATCGAGCCAATGGCGGCCACAGTCGCGGGCGATGAGCCTGACACCGCGGCAAATAACATACAGGCCATCACTGAGGCCATGGCTAAACCACCACGGATGTGGCCGATACTGTCCATCGCAAAGTCGATGATCCGTCGTGCCACCCCTCCGGTTGACAGGAAGGCTGAGGACAGAATAAAGAAAGGGATCGCCAGCAGGGTATAGTGCTCTGACGATGACTCATAAAGTTTTAACGCCACAGAGGCGAGGGAATCGTTGGAGAAGAATAAAATCGTCAGCATGCTTGAGAAACCTAACGCAATCGCGATAGGCATACCTAAACACATACAGACGAGTAGGGCAGTAAAGAGGGTCGCAATGGCCATTACTTCGCTTCCTTGTTGTCTGTTTCTTGTTGTGCGTGCTGAGCAGCTTCATCAATTAAATGCATGCTTTCTTTCGCTTCATCGGCAAATTGGAATCCTGAGACTTGGTTGCGCAGGATGGCGATAAACAGTTCAAAGAAACGCCAAGTCAACATGCTAAAACCAATCAATAGAATGCTTTGGGATAACCAAATGGGCACAGCGCCGTCTTCGACATCAATCTTTAAGGTGTTCCAAGCAAAGTCGGGATCTAAGCTGTTTAACAGGAACTTAGGAAAGTGAATATCTTCCATCGGTACGCCGATTTGGTACATCTGTGACAGATATTCCCAGCTACCTTTTAAAAACAGTCCGCAATAAGCCAAGCAAATCAATGCCGTCACTAGGGAAGTGACCTTTTTAGCCTTAGGGGGCAGATTTTTTACAAACGCATCAACACCGATGTGAGCACCGACTTTCACCCCATAGGACATACCAAAGAGCACAAACCAACCACAGAGGGTTAAGGTCAGTTCTTGGATCCATAAAAAACCGGTATTGAAGAAAAACCGCGCCACGACCTCAGTGAACACTAAGAGTGTCATCAAGGTGATCAAGAGGTTGAGCACCCCTTCTTCAAAGTAACCAAAAATTCGCGATATCACAGCTGTACTCCCCTCGCTCAAATACCGCTTAACCCCAAATAGAGGTTAAGCGGTTTATTTCATTATTGTTTATTTGCAGCAACAGCGGCTTCAATCACATCTTTACCTACTTGGTCTTCAAATTTCGCCCAAACAGGTTTCATTACATCAATCCATTTTTGACGTTCTTCTGGTGTTAAGGTCACCAGTTGAGAACGTTTAGAATCAAGGATTAATTGCTTGTCTTCGTTATCTTTTTCAGCAGCGATCTTGTTACCTAAGGCGATAGACTCATCTAACGCTTCTTTGATCACTTTACGTTTATCCGCTGGTAAACCTTTCCAGAAGGCGTCAGAGGTTACGACCATGTAGTCCAGAACGCCGTGGTTACTTTCAGTAATATGGCTTTGAACTTCATAGAATTTTTGTGAGTAGGTGTTTGACCAAGTATTTTCTTGACCGTCGATCGCACGGGTTTGCAGCAGAGTGAACACTTCAGAGAAAGGTTTCTTCACTGGGATGGCGCCAACGGCATCAAACTGGGCAGCCAATACGTCAGATGCCATCACGCGGAATTTTAAGCCTTTAGCATCAGAAGGTTGTTTGAGTGGAGTGTTAGCAGAGAACTGCTTCATACCATTGTGCAGATAACCTAAACCGACAATCCCCTTACGGCTCATTGAGTTCAGCAGGGCTTGGCCGGCTTCACCTTGTTGGAAACGGTTTACTGCATCCATGTCATTGAACAGGAATGGCAGGTCGAAAACCTGTAGGCGCTTAGTGTAACGCTCAAATTTAGAGAGAGAAGGCGCTACAAATTGCACGTCGTTTAACAGAAGTGCCGCTAACTCGTTGTTATCCCCAAATAACTGTGAGTTAGGGAATACACTGACCGTATATTCACCAGGTAAACGTTGTTCAACTAATTCTTTAAATTTCAACGCCATTTGACCCTTTGGCGTGTTTTCAGCAACCACGTGGGAGAACTTGATTTCAACGGGCGCCGCAAACACGTTAAAGCTAGTCGCAAACACTGAGGCCAGCGCCAGCATTTTTGCGACGGTTTTTAATGGACGTGTAATACCCATCTGTTGATTCAATGTCATTTTTGAGTTCCTTTTTCTGTTGTTAGGATTTGTCCTCAGCCTTGGTTAGTTTGTTACCAAGTGTGAGTAGGAATACAGCCTTGATTTCCCTGAGGTCTGTCTTAATAAAGGCAAATACCACGCCAACTTACGATGTACTCTGTAAGTGTTTGGTTAATAAAGTGTAGTTCATTTGACGTTTGTCACACTTTTAGTTTTGTGGGTGAGATCTCGCTCACGTTGATTTTCGCTATGGGTGGAAATCCACCCAAACTGCATTTTGTGGGGTATGAGCAGAGGTTTTTAGCTTGATGATTAACTGAGCAAAATAAGTTGCTTTTAGATCAAAAGCTGTTTGAAAAATGACTGTGAAGCATGGGATAGCTGAGATGGCGAAGAGGAAGCAATGCGGGAGTCAGCCATGGTCTTCGCCAATTCGTTTAAGGATTTCATCGCTTGGGAGCAGCTCTAAATGTCCACGTTCATCGAAGTACCAGCCAGTAATAAAGCCTTTCTGGCGCATGCTGACCAGATTTTGCATGACTTCACGGGCTTCCCTTAGCGCGGTTTGTTCATCGCAGGCATGGGTATGTTTTAAATACGCTGCAATATTGGTGAGGGATGCAGATTGACTGACGCTGGCCATAGTGCTGATCTCCAAATATGCCTAAGGCAACAATCAGCAGCGTTTAAATGGAATTGAATACTGGGCTACAGGCTCAGTTAAGCAGATGCTGATTAAGATCAAGCATAGTTGAGTTGTGCTAGGGGTAAAGTTTTTGGGGGAATATGGTGGTCGCTACTGGGATCGAACCAGTGACCCCCTCCTTGTAAGGGAGGTGCTCTCCCGGCTGAGCTAAGCGACCCGGGGTAAATCAATACTGCAGAATATGGTGGTCGCTACTGGGATCGAACCAGTGACCCCCTCCTTGTAAGGGAGGTGCTCTCCCGGCTGAGCTAAGCGACCCGGGGTAAATCAGTACTGAAGAATATGGTGGTCGCTACTGGGATCGAACCAGTGACCCCCTCCTTGTAAGGGAGGTGCTCTCCCGGCTGAGCTAAGCGACCGGAATTCTTTCAATACAAATTTTAATGTCATTCTAAAAATATGGTGGTCGCTACTGGGATCGAACCAGTGACCCCCTCCTTGTAAGGGAGGTGCTCTCCCGGCTGAGCTAAGCGACCGGAGAATGACGACACAGAGGATGAGAAGTATATGGTGGTCGCTACTGGGATCGAACCAGTGACCCCCTCCTTGTAAGGGAGGTGCTCTCCCGGCTGAGCTAAGCGACCCGGGCATATAACAACTTGTAAACCATGATTAAATTTGCATTTAACACATGGTGGTCGCTACTGGGATCGAACCAGTGACCCCCTCCTTGTAAGGGAGGTGCTCTCCCAGCTGAGCTAAGCGACCTCTGCTGTGTGGAGCCGTATTATAGGGAGGTTCGATCGAGTGTCAACGCTTTTTAATGAAAAAAGCGTTGGTCGCGCTATTTTTGCTCGGATTGCCGTAATGTTAATCACGCCATCATTCAAAGTGTTACTTTATTGGACAATTTAGCTGGTATTTTCATTTCAGGCTTTAGCGCTCATCTCGCCAATAAGTCAGCCAATCGCATCGTTAAGCGTTCTCTTTTGAGGGGTTGCGGCTTTTTTAGGCTGAAAAGTGTTCTCTTATACGGCTTAAATGATAAAGGAGTAGGGTGTAGCACCATTCTCTTCATCTATTTTGCTCAATCTCGATGGCATATTTCTAAATAGAGGTGCGTAACTTTGATCTAGTTTCGAATATATCGCTTTGGTTTTCGAGCGTTTGTTTTCCGATATGGGGCGCTGGATTCTCATCTTTATCAGAGCAATCTAAAGCGCTCACCTTTGGGCAGATACTTTGAGGGGATCTGCAATACCTGCACTAAGTGCCATTTGCAGCGCAGACTTAGGCTGCTAGAATAAGCCCACTTTTTACCGTGATTGTCTTTATCTAGACGACTTTATATAGGTTAGTGTCCCATTATGACAACTAAGACGCGTTTTGCCCCAAGCCCAACAGGCTTTTTGCACGTGGGCGGTGCCCGTACAGCTCTTTATTCTTGGTTACAAGCCCGTGCCAATAATGGTGAGTTTGTTTTACGTATCGAAGATACGGATATTGAACGTTCTACTCAGGCTGCATGCGATGCCATTTTAGAAGGCATGAACTGGTTAGGTCTGACGTGGGATGAGGGCCCGTACTATCAAACTAAGCGTTTTGATCGTTATAACGAAATCATCGCGCAGATGTTAGAGCAGGGCACAGCTTATAAATGTTATTGCTCGCGTGAACGTATCGATGCTTTAAGAGAAGCACAAGCGGCAAATGGCGAAGCACAAAAATACGATGGTTGCTGCCGTGACTTGCCGGCGCTTGACACTGACGAGCCTTTTGTTGTGCGTTTTAAAAACCCCATCGGCGGTTCAGTGGTATTTGATGACCATGTTCGTGGCCGTATCGAGTTTTCAAACGATGCATTAGATGATCTGATCATTGCCCGTACCGATGGCGTACCGACTTATAACTTCTGTGTGGTTGTTGACGATTGGGATATGGGTATTACCTGTGTGGTTCGTGGTGAAGATCATATCAACAACACGCCACGTCAAATCAACATCCTTAAAGCATTAGGCGCGCCTATTCCTGAATATGCCCACGTGTCGATGATTTTAGGGGATGACGGTGCCAAGTTGTCTAAGCGTCATGGTGCGGTAAGCGTAATGCAATACCGTGATGATGGTTACCTACCAGAAGCACTGCTTAACTACTTAGTTCGCTTAGGTTGGTCACATGGCGATCAAGAAGTCTTTTCTTTAGAAGAAATGAAGCAGCTCTTTAAGTTAGACGACATCAACAAAGCGCCTTCTGCCTTTAATACCGAAAAACTGGTTTGGTTAAACCAACACTATATTAAGACACTTGATCCTGAATATGTGGCTAGTCATTTACAGTGGCACATGGAAGATCAAAAGATTGATACCTCAAATGGCCCAGCTTTATCTGCGGTAGTGACTGCATTGGCTGAACGCGCTAAGACCTTAAAAGAGTTAGCCGCTTCTAGCCGCTACTTCTATGAAGACTTCGCAGAGTTCGATGCCGAGCAAGCGAAAAAGCACTTACGTGGTGTCGCGCTTGAGCCATTACAATTAGTGCAACAGAAACTGGCTGCATTAACTGAGTGGACTGTTGAAGCTATCCACCAAGCGATTGAAGCTACCGCGACCGAATTAGAAGTCGGTATGGGTAAAGTGGGTATGCCATTACGTGTCGCTGTGACAGGTGCAGGGCAGTCTCCAGGCTTAGATATCACCTTATTCTTAATAGGAAAGGTGCGTTCTGAGCAAAGAATATCCAAAGCGATTGAATTTGTAGCAGATAGAATAAATTCCTAAAAAACGAGTTGACACATTTAGGTGCGCTGCATAGAATGCGCCCCGTAGTTGAGACACAGACGAGCGAATGCTTGTGGTGCACTTAAATACAGCTTGATAAGTTTGGGGCTATAGCTCAGCTGGGAGAGCGCTTGCATGGCATGCAAGAGGTCGACGGTTCGATCCCGTCTAGCTCCACCAAACTTACCGCCGATATTAAGCGGGATAAGCATTAGTAATAATGCGAGTCAAATTAATATGTCCTTGTGTCCCCTTCGTCTAGAGGCCTAGGACACCGCCCTTTCACGGCGGTAACAGGGGTTCGAATCCCCTAGGGGATACCACTATGTTTATCACATAGGGTTCCTAGCAAATGACTAACGAGTCGTTTGGTAAGAACAAATCCAGTTTCTGCGATATATACTGAATATCAGTCATGTCGAAAGAATTTGGGGCTATAGCTCAGCTGGGAGAGCGCTTGCATGGCATGCAAGAGGTCGACGGTTCGATCCCGTCTAGCTCCACCAAATTCGCCGTATTAAGCGAGAGCACTGTTAGTCATTAATAGTTTTCAAATTAATATGTCCTTGTGTCCCCTTCGTCTAGAGGCCTAGGACACCGCCCTTTCACGGCGGTAACAGGGGTTCGAATCCCCTAGGGGATACCACTCTATCCCTTAAAGATAGGGTGCTATCACAAATGACTAGCGAGTGATTTGTGAGTTAACCGTCATACCTCAGTGATGAGGCTAAACATCGGTCCTTGTGTCTCCTTCTGTTCTTCGAAGTGCGCCTAGGACACCGCCAATGTTAAGCGGGAATGAAAATTCAAATTAATATGTCCTTGTGTCCCCTTCGTCTAGAGGCCTAGGACACCGCCCTTTCACGGCGGTAACAGGGGTTCGAATCCCCTAGGGGATACCACTTTCATCCCAAATGACTAACGAGTTATTTGAGATAAATAGCAAGACCTCAGTTATGAGGAAAAACATAAGTCCTTGTGTCCCCTTCGTCTAGAGGCCTAGGACACCGCCCTTTCACGGCGGTAACAGGGGTTCGAATCCCCTAGGGGATACCACTCTATCCCTTAAAGATAGGGTGCTATCACAAATGACTAACGAGTGATTTGTGAGTTAACAGTAATACCTCAGTGATGAGGTTAAACATCAGTCCTTGTGTCTCCTTCTATTCTTAGAAGTGCGCCTAGGACACCGCCAATGTTAAGCGGGAATGAAAATTCAAATTAATATGTCCTTGTGTCCCCTTCGTCTAGAGGCCTAGGACACCGCCCTTTCACGGCGGTAACAGGGGTTCGAATCCCCTAGGGGATACCACTCTATCCCATAAAGATAGGGTGCTATCACAAATGACTAGCGAGTGATTTGTGAGTTAACAGTAAGACCTCCGTGATGAGGCTAAACATCGGTCCTTGTGTCTCCTTCTGTTCTTAGAAGTGCGCCTAGGATACCGCCAATGTTAAGCGGGGATGAAAATTCGAATTAATATGTCCTTGTGTCCCCTTCGTCTAGAGGCCTAGGACACCGCCCTTTCACGGCGGTAACAGGGGTTCGAATCCCCTAGGGGATACCACCTCAACTAAGATTAATCGCTAATGTTAGTTGAGAACAATAAGCCACCTTTAGGTGGTTTTTTTGTATCTAAAATTCGCTATCCTGCCATAAGCCATAAGCCATAAGCCATAAGCCATAAGCCATAAGCCATAAGCCATAAGCCATAAGCCATAAGCCAATTCTATTGAGATAGTCTCAGTTTATTGTCATCCCAAAACCACCGCCTCTGGCGGTGGTGATTGTCCCTTAAGGCTATAGCCTGAATAACGCCCATGTTAAAAGAGACCTTCTTATTCACCACAAGTAAGAGGAAACGAGAAACATGG